>CAZVOE010000005.1:0-54118 GCA_964628935.1 uncultured Acidobacteriota bacterium | reverse complement strand
GGGGGGCGGGGGGGCGCCACCACCGACTCGTAGAAGGCCACGAACTTCTTCACCGGCACTTTCCGGATCGCCTGCCCCACGACGTCGAGCGGAACGTCCTGGATCCGCTTGAAGCGGATGCACGACTTCCCCATGTCGAGCTTCTTCCCCGCCTTCGCCCACGCCTCGCGTAGCCAGGCCTCGTACTCGGCGTCGCCGTAGGCGCACATCAGGTAGAGCGCCATGTGGTTCTTCTGCGACGCGAGCGACGCGAAAGGAAGGGGTTGTTTCGGATCGCAATGGTACCCGGCCGGGTACAGACTGTGGGGTACCGAGTACCCGATCATCCCGTACTGCATCCCCTCGGCGTACCCCTTCGGGAGGTTCTTCAGGATCACCTTGCGGATCGCGCCGATCGCCTCGCGACGGTTGTCCGGCAACTCGGCGAGATACGCCTCGACGGTCTTGGCCTGGCTCTGCATAGGTTCCTCCCCGCGCAGAATCGGCTCTTTCGAGGGCGGAGTCTAGCGCAAGAGGGGCCGGGACGGGCGACGAGACGAGGCCGGCACAGAACGATCGCAAGCCGAGCGTAGCGAAGGCCGCCGAACGGTCTCGGAAGGTGAAAGAACGCGACATCGAGCGTCTCGCCGAGATGCGAGGCGACCCGAACCTGCTCCTACCACGACGAGGCGTTCGCAGGTAGAACCCGGTTCGGGAAGGGCTTCGTGCAGGGCAGGTTCGATCGAGGCGACCACGAGCGAGCGCCCTTGGAACGGAGTGCCGAAAAGGGGACTGGCACCGGTGCGGGGGGTGGCGAATTCCTCGGGTTCCGAGGAAACTGATCCGCTCAGTCCAACCACCCGGAACAGCGGGTCAGGGAGAATCGATATGAAGCGGCAAGCGAGTGCAGTCTGGAAGGGCGGGCTCAAGGACGGAAAAGGGACGTTCGGCGTCGGATCGGGAGCGATCAAGGACCAGAGGTACGACTTCCGCATGCGGTTCGAGAACGATCCGGGCACGAACCCGGAGGAGTTGATCGCTGCGGCCCACGCCGCCTGTTTCAGCATGGCGCTCTCGGCGCAGCTCGGTCAGCGGGAGATCACCCCCGAGGCGATCGAGACGACCTCCACGATCACCTTCGAAGAGGGAACGCTCAAACAGAGCGCGCTCAAGACCACGGTCCGCGCGAAGGGAGCCGACAAGGCGAAGGTCGAGGAGGCCGCCGCCGCCGCCAAGGCCGGCTGTCCGATCTCGAAGGTCCTGAACCTTGAGATCACGCTCGATCTGACCGTCGAGGCGTGAGAGGCAGGGGGACTGGCGCCCTTTCGGGAGCCGGTCGCGGCTCCTACGCTGCGCGCCGGATTAGGGTGAGTGTCATGTCGTCATGCGGTGACGCGTTTCCACAGAACGCGACCACGTCCGCGATCAGCCCATCGACGAGGTCGTCGTCGCTCGTCTTGGAAGCCTGGCGCCGCAGATAGTCGACGACCCGCTCGTCCCCGTACTCGTCCCCCGCCGGACTTCGGGCTTCGGAGATCCCGTCGGTGTAGAGCAGAAGTCGATCCCCCCGTTCGAGCCGCAGCTCCGACGGCGGATAGTCCCGGCGGGGGAGGACCCCCAACACCATCGACCTTTCCGCCGGCTGCTCGAGCCTCCCGTCGCGCCGGATCACGATCGGGCGGTTGTGACCGGCGTTGACGTACGCCATCACGCCGCTGACAGGGTCGAGTTCCGCGTAGAACAGCGTGACCATCCGGTTTTCCGGAGTGTTGTCGTGGAGGAAGTCGTTCAGGGCGTCCACGAGTCGCCGGCCCCGAAGCCCCGCGGAGAGGAGCGTCCTCAAGCTCCCCTGGAGCGTGGCCATCAAGAGCGCCGCGGGCATCCCCTTCCCCGCCACGTCGGCCTGCACCACGGCGAGCGTGCCGTCCTCGAGGGAGACGACGTCGTAATAGTCTCCGCCCACGGTGTTCGCGGGCCGCATGCGGGAGCGCACCGTGACCGGCTCCCGCCGGAACTCCGCCGCCGGAACCAGGCTGAACTGGATCTCCCGCGCGGTTTCGAGATCCTGCTTCATCGACGCTGCCTCGCGGAAGACCTCCGCGAGGACCAGGAGCACGAAACCGGAGAAGATGAGGGTCGTGCTGGGCTCGAAGCGCGCCTGAAACTCGACACCGCGGGCGACGAACTCCTGGTTGAGCCGGTGGGAGGACCACGCGACCATCGCCGCCCGCAACAGTTCTCCGACGATGAGCGCCAGGCCGAGCACCCGGACGCGCCGCACGTTCGCGTGCACGAACGGCCGCTGGTCTCGGAGCGAACGGAAGATCCCGCGCAGTTGGTACACGACGACCAGGCCCGCCCCGATCGCCACGATTGCCACCGCGAGCCCCTGGAGGGCCTGCCAGCGGTCCGCCCCTTTGACGAGAACGTCGGCCTCCGCAACCTCGATCGTCACGACGTGCTCGCCTCCAGCACGAGGGGCGATCTCGTACGCGGAAGGGGCGATCGTGAAGCGAGCCGGCAGATCGAGGCTGAGTCGAGGGGTCCCGAACACCGCCAGGGGAATCAGCGCCAGCAGAAGGAGCGCGGCGATCCCGACGAGCCCCCAGAAGGCGACGTCGAGGAGGATTTTCAGGATCGAGACCAGCGAACGTTCTCCGAGGATGCGCATGGCGGCTCCCGAAAGAAGGGGACAGGCACCGTATTCTCCATCTCCGGTGTCGATTTCCCCCCCATTCCGTTCGACAATGGAGGGAAGGGGGAGAAACGATGCGGTTTCTGATCATCGTGAAGGCGACCGAGGACTCGGAAAAGGGCGTCATGCCGCCGAAGGAGATGTTCGAAGCGATGGCCGGGTACCACGAGGAACTCGCCGATGCCGGGATGCTCCTCGAGGCGTCGGGGCTGAAACCGAGTAAGGAAGGTTGGCGGATCCGGTACTCCGGAGGGCGGCGAGCCCTCGTCGACGGCCCGTTCGCCGAGACCAAGGAGCTGATCGCCGGGTTCACCCTCATCCAGGCGAACTCGCGCGAGGAAGCGCTCGAGTGGACAAGGCGCTTCCCGAACCCCGCCCTCGGGGACGGGGAGATCGAGGTGCGGCCCCTCTACGAGCTCGAGGACTTCGACCTCGGGGAGACCGAGGCGCGCTTCCGCGCCCTCGAACGGAAACCGGAGGCGCGGTGATGGCCTACGTCGACGGCTTCGTGATCCCCGTCCCGAAGAAGAGCCTCGCGGCTTACCTCCGCCTCGCGCGCAGGGCCGGGAGGGTGTGGAAGGACCACGGCGCGCTCGAGTACGTCGAAAATGTCGCCGACGACGTGAAGCCGGGAAAGCGCACGTCGTTTCCCCAGAGCGTGAAGCTGAGGCCCGGCGAGACGGTGGTGTTCACGTACATCGTCTACCGGTCGCGCGCCGCCCGGGACCGCGTCAACGCGAAGGCGATGAAGGACCCGCGCCTCGCCGACATGATGGACCCGAAGGCGATGCCCTTCGACACGAAGCGCATGTTCTGGGGCGGCTTCAGGACGATCGTGAGGATGTAGGGGGACATTCCGCTTTTCCCATCCTCGCAACATCGCCGCCCGGGCGATCTTGCCCGTCGTCCCGTATCGCCGTACGCTCCGGGCATGGTCCTGGCGCCCGATCCGCGTTCGCTGACGGCGGAGGAGTACGCGCAGCTTCCCGAGGACGACGGCGTCCGGAACGAACTGGCCGCCGGCCTCCTCGTGTCGGAGCCGGTTCCGCTCCCGCGGCACGGGCAGCTCGAGGTCCGCCTGGCCCGTCTCCTCGCGGATTTCGCCGACGCGGCAGGGCTCGGGGTCGTCCTCTCCGGGGCGGGCTTCCTGCTCTCGAGGAACCCGGACACCGTCCGCGGCCCCGACGTGGCGTTCGTGCGGCACGACCGGTTCGACCCCGATCAGGCCGCGCGCTCGTTCTTCCGCGGCGCTCCGGATCTCGCGGTCGAGATCCTCTCCCCCTCGAACGGCCCCGCGGAGATCCACGCGAAGGTCGCCGACGATCTCGCCGCGGGCGCCGCCCTCGTGCGGGTCATCGACCCCGATCGCCGACGCGCCGCCGTCTACCGCAGCCTTCTCGACCGGCGGCGACTGGAGGAGGGCGACACGCTCGACGGCGGGGAGGTCCTGCCGGGCCTCACGATCCTTCTCGCCGGCCTGTTCCGGCCGTAGAAAAGGGGACTGGCACCTTTTCCGTCTACCGCACCGACGCCGCGCGCCTGAGCCGCGACCGGACGACGACCCTCACCTCGGCCCCAAGTTTCGTGAGCCACTCGATCAGCGTCTCGATGCTGAAGAGGTCGATCCTGCCGCGCACGAGGTCGCTGACCCGGGGCGGATGCACCCCGAAGACCCGCGCAGCCGCGACCTGCGTGAGGCCGCGGGCCGCGATTTCCCGCTGCAGGCGGATCATGAGGTCGGCGCGGATCCGAAGATGCTCGGCCTCCTCGCCCTCGAAGCCGACGTCGCGGAAGACGTTGCCGGTGGAGGGGTTGATGCGGAGTTTTTCCAGGGGTCTAGGCATTTCGAGGCCCCTTACGCCGTCGCCAGGCGACGAGCTGTCGCAGCCTCGCGCGGGCGAGGGCGATCTCCCGTCGTGGGGTTTTCACCGACCGCTTCTGAAACGGGTGCAATACGTAACCCGCCTCTGAGAAGGTCGCGACGTAGATCACTCGAACCTCGAATCGATCATGAATCCGGATCTCCCTCACACCCGCGCCGACAGACGGGAACGGCTTCCAGTCCGCGGGAGCCTGCCCGGCCTGAATGAGCCGGCGTTAATACCTGACGGTGCGGCGGACACGTTCCGGGAACGACCGGACATCGTCCCGGGACCGACCGAGCCAGAGGAGCGCACGGTCCGGCATCACGGAACATACAGAAAGTTGTATGACCTGTCAAAACACGAAACCGGAGTTGTCACGACTCGATCGACCCGGGAGGCTTCCGGTTCGGGACGACGACGCCCGGAAGATGGTCCGGAGGAGACCCCCATTCAAGGCGGCGAAGAGGTCGGGTTTCCCGGCCGCAACGCGGAAGACCTCGGGCCACGCATGTGCTGTAATTCCCCACCCATGACGGAGACCCTTCAAACCTGGATCCGGGACTGGTCCTCCCGCTGGCACACCCCGAGCCTCCCCGACACGATCCAAATCACCTTCAGCCCCCGCCTCCGCACCACCCTCGGCCGCTGCTCGCCGCGCACCGGCTCGATCGGCCGACGCGCTATGATCCCCGGCATACACGCGGCCGCCCATCACGCGCGCCGCGGGGAGGGGCACTCCAATGCGGCGAATCATCCGTTTCAAGCCCCTGTCCGTTTCGGCTCGGCTTGTCGTCCTCGTCCTCCTCGCGGGGATCGCGGCCCCGCCGGCGCCGGCGCAGGACGCGCCCTCATCCCAACCGACGGTCGAGCAGCAGTTGCAGGCAGCGGCGCTGGCCAAGGCTCTGTCGGACGCCCAGAAGGCAGCCGCCGATGCGCAGAAGGCGGCGATCGAGGCCGAGTTCGCCGCACTCAAGGCGCAATACAGCGGCTTCGGGGCGAGCGACTACAAGGGGGAGGTCAAACTCGGATCGAGCGCCGGCGCCGCCGAGGCTGCGCTTCTGTCCGCCAAGGCGATCGACGAAGCGGCGGCGAAGATCCTCTCAGCAATCGAGGGTCGGCTCGGAGGCAAAGGCTCGGTGATCCTGGCTCCCGCGACGGGCCTGAGCATCCAGGCGGCGTTGAACTACGACGCGCAGAAGCAGGCCGTCGAGGCTGCCTACACCGCTGCCGAGGCGCTCTCCGAGCATGCGAACGGTACCAAACCGAGGGCCGAAGTCGCGGTGTCCGGCGTGGCCGCGGCCGGCGTGCTTCTGGAGGGCTTGAACAAGCTCTTCAGTTACTTCCGGACCGACTACGAGGTCACAGGCGCGGACGTAACGTTCACCGAGACGACCTTGCTCCACGCGCTCGCCGGCAAGATCTTGGGCAGTGTGACCCCACGAAAGGTCCTTCTGCCCCAGTCCTTCGACCTGCAGGCGACGGAGGCGATGCAAACGATTCTGGCCGACGTCAAGACCCTGGGCGAGCGGCAGCTGAGGGCCGTCCAAACGGCGGAGGTTCACGAGAAGCAGACGGGTGACGGGGCGGAGGCGAACAAGAAGGCCGCGAAGGCCCTTCGCGAGGCGGTCGCGTTCCATGAGCGGCTTTTTGCCAAGCTCACGAGCGCCGACGACAAGGGCACCATCCCGATCGTCCAGGTGGCGCGGGAACGGACGATGCGCAAGGAACTCGAAGCTGGGGGGGTCGTTCTTCAGGCGACTCTTCACTATCAGGGTGGATCGCAGTACACACGCAAGACCATGTGGACCTTCTTCGGCGCCAGACCGTACTTCCACATGGGCGGGACGGTGGTCAGCTACCTGCTGCCAGAAGGGAAGGAGGGCGCAGTTCTCGCCTCAGGCCTGGTTCCCGTGCACGGCGGGTTCGTCCAGGCGACGAAGGTTCAGAAGAAGGTGGAGGGGAAGACGTCGAAGTCCGGGACGCCGGCAACCACCTCGAAACGGGCCGGCGGGTCGTAAGGGGACGTTCCCTATTTCCCATCCCCACAACCCCCCCTCCGACCGCGGGGCGGCGCCAGGCACCGGCACCTAGAAACTGAACGAAAACAACACCACAACCCCCCACTGGTCGGTGGTCTTGTACCGGACCTCCGTCTCCGTCCCGGGAGGCGGCTGGTTCTCGACGAAGCCGTCTCCGAGCACCTGGACCCTCGGATCGACGACCGCGCCGATGCCGATGTTGAAGCTCGAGGCGCCGCCCGTGTCCGCGGTCTTGCCGAGCTCCGCCTTGGCGCCGGCGAGATTCTCCTCGGCCTCTTCGAGGGCGTCCATCTCCTTCATGCTCGCGTCGGCCCTGTCGAGGGCCGCGCGCGCTGTCTTGCGCGCCACCCGCGCCGCCCGCACCTCGGCCGCTTTCTCCGCGACCCCTTCCGCCTCCTTCCGGAACCCCACCATCAGTCCCATCGCGAAGGCGTCGATGACGTCGTCCGTGCTGCTCTGGACGCCGACGAAGGGACCCCACGCCCAGGTCCCCGGCTCCTTGATCCCGAGGAACGCGCGCGTTGTCGCGGGAAAGAAGTAGTGCGTCTCGAGGAGGATTCTCGTGATCACGTTCTTCTCTTCGGTCACGCGGACGACCCCGTCGACGATCTCCGCCGACTCGACCCGCTCGTTGCTTCCCGTGTCGAACGTGACCGAAAGCCCCGCGCCGAACCGCAGTCCGCCGAACGAACGGTCCTCGGAGCCCCCGTTCGCGGCCCAGGCCCACAGCGGACAAAGAAGCGAAAGGGCACAAACGAGCGAACGCAACGAGTTCCTGAGCATGGCACCTCCCGGCGGATCCGCAGGGAGGAGTCCCGGGCGGGCCCGCGTCTGGGAGAGTTCTACTCCCGATTGAGGGAGGCGCGGGGTTTTCTTTCTGCAAGCGAGCTTCCACCCGGTACCTTCTCTCGACGCCGGCACTCCGCCAGGATTCCAAACTCGGCCCTGCCGGCTTCCGCCTGACGCGAAGGAGCGCGAATGCCCGCCCGAACGTTCGTCCAGATCTCCGACCTGCACTTCTTCGACGCGACACGCCAAGAGGACGACTTCTGGGAGCGCGTTCGGAAGACGCTCGAACGGTCTCCGCGATTCAGCGGACTTCTCGGGCACGACGTGAGAGCGCTCGACGATCTGGACCGCGCCTTCGCCGAACTGCGGAACCGGGGCGAGGAGTCGGGTTCCGCCGCACCCGATCTGATCGTCACGGGCGATCTGACCGCCGTCGGCGACGACGGCGAGTTCGCGGCGGCGAACGGGTTTCTCCGATCGCCCGCGACACCGACGCGACCCGGACTCGGCGTCGACGACTGGCGGCATCTCGCCGTCCCGGGAAATCACGACCACTGGCCGGGGCGTCTCCTTTGGTTCGGTGGTCCCACCGACGGGTTACGCCGGACCTTCCCTCCGGAGAAGGAATCCGGGGGGGCGGTGCTTCGGTGGTCGATTCGGGACGGCGGTCGGATCGGTGACACCTGGCGCATCGTGTTCCTGCTGCTCGACGGCGATGCGGACGTTCCGGAGGCCGGCTCCCTCGATCGCGTACGGGCCGTCGGCAAGTGCGACCGGGCGGCGCGGGAGCTCCAAGGTGCGCTCCTCGCCCCCGAGAGGTGGAATCGCGGCGACCAGGTCAGGGTCCTGCTCCTCCATCACTCCCCGGCGTACCGGGGGAGGTTCCTCCAACTCGACGATGCGTCACGCGACGCGGTCGCCGACCTCGTCCACGGCGGCAAGGTCTCGGTCGTGATGACCGGCCACATCCACCGCGCCCTTCTCGCGCTCACGCGGTCGCACGAGTCGTCGTCGGCCCACCCCGTGCTCGAGGCCCGATGCCCCACCACCACCCAGCGCGTGGAGACCGGCCGCCTCGGAGTCGCGCTGAACGAGGTCCAAGAGCCGCAAGGGTTCCTCGTGCACACCGTGGACGAGGACGGCGAAACGCTGGTCTGGCGCGCGGAGTTGTGGTCTCGCTCGCTTCGGGACGGGTTCCGTCCGACGGGGTGCGTGGCGACCCTGCGGATCCCCAAGTGGCAGGAAAAGACATAACATGCCCCTGGTCAAACACTTAGACCATCCAGACGACCGTTACTCCGGCCATTCGGGGCCGGAAAGACAATACTCTTGGTGCAGTGGACGACGTGAAACGCGACCGTGCCGATCTCCCCGACCTTGCCGAGGCCTACCCGCGCTACCGCGGCCTGTTCCTCTCGGCGCTCGGAAGATTCGCGGCCCGCTCGATCCCGGTCCCCCCGGACCAGGGCCTCGACCTGGTTCACGACTTTTTCACGGAGGAGTGGGCGGGAATTCGGCGGAGGTTCGACCCGTCGCGCGGTCCGGCGAACGCCTACGTCTACTCGGCCTTCGTTCGGTTCGCGCAGGCACGGCTGATCGCGGCGGCCCGGCTACGGGAGGTGCCGATCGCAATCTGGCGCACCGTGCCCGAAGGTCCGCGAGACGACTCCCCCCAAGAGCGAATCTTGATCGACGAGGAAGAACGGGATCGGCTGAGGGCCTCGCTCTTCTCGCTCGAGGAGCCCGACCGGAAGCTGCTCCTGCGGTTTGCGGAGTCCGGCACGAGCGAGCGAGCCCTGGCGCGGGAGTTGGGGCTCTCCCGCCACGCGGTCCGGGAGCGGCTCGTCGGCTCCATCGGCCGTCTCGTCGTCGATCTCGTGGCGCCGCGCGTGCCGAGCCGGGACCGCGAGGCGGTGGTGGCGCTTTGGGGAGACCTTCACACCGCGCGGGAAGCGTCGCGCCTGCTCGGGATTCCGGAGGCGGAAGTAAGAGAGGTACGGCAACGCACCGCGGACCAGTTCAAGCGGTATCTCGACGCGCTCCGGGACCGAAAAAGCCCGGTACGGAGTGACGACCGCGGAGGAACCGAAATGAACGCGCAAGACGCGATTCGAGGCGTGCTCGCGGGCGAGCCGGTCGGCTCGACCGGCTACCGGCAGGCTCTCGACTGGCTTCGAGAGCGCGCGGAGAAGGTCCTCGACGCACTCGAGACCTTCGAGGGGGCGCTCGAGATCGAAGGGGACGAGCCCACCCGGGCGCGGCGATCCTCCGACTTCTACGCGGCGGTCTCCGAAGGACTCGGGGGCGAAACGCTCGCCGCGAAGGAAGCCGAGTCCGCGCACGACCCGTTCGCCGACGAAAAGCGCGCGATCGTGGCGGAGGTGGACGCCTTTCTCGCGACGGTTCCGCGAGGATGGAGGTCTCTACAACTGCACCTCAGGGGGCTCGACGAGTCCGACCGCCTCGGCGATGAGGAGCTCGCGCGATTCCGTCTCGAGCCCGACGTGGCCGCCTGGACGTCGGAGGCGGCGGAGGAACTCGTTCCGTGGGGCATCGGACCGGCGTCTCTGTGGGCGGCGCGGAAGGCGCTCGCGGACATCATCGACCGCTCGTACCGGAGTGGGGCCGCCGACAGGGGCGGCGTACCGATCTCCCTTCGCCGCGACGGGATCGTTCAGGGCGACGCGCGCATCGTCGGCGTCGACGCGATCGTTCCCGTGCTCGCGAGCCGGGCCGAGGTGAGCACCGGAGTTGCCGCCAGACTCTATGAGTGGTTTTGCTACGCGCAGGACTACTCCGAGTCCATGCTTCCGGGCATCGACCTGGAGGGAAGCGGGGAGCGCTCGGCCCGTGACGAGCAGTCCGCCTGGGCCGCTCAGGCTCTCGCGGAGCGACTCCGGGCGCAGGAGGAGGCCGCCACGCCGGAGCGAGAGACGCCGAAAGGGGAGCTAAAGGCCGAGTCGTAGAATCGGCTCGGAGCGCGACGCGCCTTCGGGAAGGTCCGACCGTGCGAAACGGCGAGAGGGGCTTATGACCACACGGATCGAGAGGACAAGAGAGATCCTCGCCTACTCGGACCCGGCCAATCCTTGGGTTCGACTCTACTTCGACGCGGTTCGATTCCCGGACGGTCGGGACGGGCGCTACAACCGGATCGTCGAAGGGCGAGGGCTCGCTGGCGTCGCCGTCCTACCGATCGCGCGCAAGGCGGTCTGTTTGGTTCGAAGCTTCCGGTACCCGATCGAGCGCGAGTTGTGGGAGATTCCGCGCGGATTCGGGGAGAGCGTCGACCCCCGCGACGATGCTCGACGCGAGCTTCGCGAAGAGACCGGATTCGACGTCGCCGACTCCGCTCTCCTGGACGTGGGCCTCGTTCACCCGAACTCGGGCTTGCTGGCCACCGAGGTGCGCCTGTTCGTCGCAGAAGTCCCGGACGATCAGGTCCGTAGCGGGGATTCCCTCGGCGGAGACGAGCACGGGACGAAGCGCTGGTTCCCGACCGTCGAGTTCGCGAGTCTCGTCGGCGGGGGAGTGATCTCCGACGCCTTCACGCTCGCCGCCTACGCCCGTGCGGTCGCCCGCGGGCTCCTCTGACGCGTCGGTCCAGACTACTCAATCAGCCCGACGCTGCGATGCAGCACATTGGCAGCGTGGGCCGCCTTGGCCTTGCGCGCCGCCGCTCCCGCCGCTGCGCCGACGACGTGGGCCGCGAGAGCGATGTTCAAGGCGGAATGAACCGGCGCCTTCGTGAACCACTCGGCCAGGAGCGCGAAGACGGTCTGCGAGACGGATGCGGGACTGGTCATCTCCGTCCGGAACGCGCTCTCCGGCTTGTCATCCAGGTCGATCTTGAGAGCGTCCCCCATCCAGGCCGCGGTCAAGAACTCGATGTGCTTGTCGAGCGCTTTCTCGGCCCGTAATCGGTTCCCTTTGGCCAGCGCGCTCTGTAAAGAGTCGACGGATCGACGCCAGTCGCCGTCGTTGAGGAGCGCCCAGAGGGCCTTCGGTCGGAAGAGCGGACTATCGAGAGCCGCCGCTTCTTCCATGACCGTGAACGAAAGGCGGCCGCGCTTCGTTCTCGGGGCGCGCCCGCCTACTCGCAAGCGGGAGGCGATTTCGGTCGACAAAGACTGGGCGAACTCGAGCGTCTCCCCGGATTGCGGGTAGGGCGGCGTCGTGTACACCGCACGGGTGGCCCTGGACGAATCGTGCAGCATAGAGTTGTAGCAGGAGTCGCAAAATTCGCACAGCGCCTCGAATACTTCCTGAGTCATCTTCTCCCGAGCGACGAGTCGCTGTCCTGCGAGCCGGACAGAGCTCCGGTTCGTGAGCGCCACGCCGTCCTGGCGAAGGGCTGCGGCGGCCGCGCGCAGAGAGTGCAACGAGGCTTCCTCATTCTCATCGGCGAGGCGGATTCGCGGGGCGTTTTCGAGTTCCGAGAAGTAGCGAGGCAATGGGATCTTCGCCGTTTCGGTCGGAATCGGTGGTACCGCGGTGAAGTAACGGTCGAGTTCCTCGATGCGCTTGAGAGAGTCCCGCAGCGATGGCTCGGCCGTCCGTGCTTTGCCAAAGTGGCGCTTCTTTAGACAGGCGCCGATTTCGCCGCGAAGCTTCTGCTTACTGTCCCGCGTCTTGGGCTTGTCGGCCGAGGTCGACTGCAGCACCCTCCAGTGGGAGAGGACGAACGTCGGATTGGCGATTCGCGTGCCGACCGCATGAAGGTAGCTCGGATGTTTCCTGAGGAGCGCCAGGACGAAAGGGTTCTGGCTTGGGTGGCGGGGATCCCTTGACTATGTAGCCGAGGGGTTCGACACCAGGTCCACGCCGAACTCCAGGACGGCCGATGAGTCGAAGCTGTACGGTTCCGGGAGGACGATCCGTTCGCCGAACAGCAACGTCAGCGCGCATTCGACCTTGGCCTGGGTCATGGCAGCGTCGCGATCCGGAACCGCTCCGAACGAGGGAGGGGCGAACCGGACGGAGTCCAGAGACTCCAAGAATCGGATCCTCGAGAGATCGCTCATCGGTGTCGACCTCCTGACGCGAAGGGCGCTCCGGGGCACACCCCGCGCCGTCTTGCTGATTCCGGAATCGTACGCCAGCACCGGCCCAACTTGCCCGTGATCCCACCGGATGCTCGACCAACCCACCCCCGTTGTCCCACCCCCGCAACTTCCGCTAAACTCCGCCGCAACTCGGCTGCGTCAGCCGGGCCGCCAGTAATACGGAGGCCCCGCGGAGGATGCGTCTCTACGTCGGGATCACCGACGGCGACTGGTACGAATCGCTCGCCGCCCGGCCGAACCTCGAGGAGGTCAACTTCTGGCAGCCGAGCGGCGGCCCGCACTTCAAGGCGCTCGAACCCGGCGGCCTCTTCCTCTTCAAGCTCCACGCCCCGCGCCGCGCGATCGTTGGAGGGGGCATCTTCGCCGCCTGGTCCCGCCTCCCCGCGAGCCTCGCGTGGGAGACCTTCGGCGTCGCGAACGGCGCCGGGACGCTCGCCGAGATGCGCCGCCGCATCGAGCGGTACAAGAAGACTCCTCCCCGCCCTCACGAGGACTACCCCGTCGGCTGCATCCTCCTCGAGCAGCCGTTCTTCTTCCCCGAGAGCGAGTGGATCCCGCCGCCGGCCGACTGGCACCCGAACGTCCAGGTCGGCAAGGGGTACGCGCTCGACACCGTCGCCGGGCGGCGCCTATGGACCGACGTGCAGGAGCGGCTCGCGCGCCTCGCGGCCGCCCGCCCGGCGGAGGCCCCGCCGCTCCCCGTGGCCGCGTCCGAGCCCGCGGCGAAGTTCGGCGAGCCGATCCTGATCCGCCCGCGCCTGGGGCAGGGCACCTTCCGCGTCCTCGTGACGGACACGTACGAGCGCCGCTGCGCCGTCACGCGCGAGCGCACCCTTCCCGCGCTCGAGGCCGCTCACATCCGGCCGTACGCGGAGCGGGGGGAGCACCGGGTGGACAACGGAATCCTGCTGCGGCGCGACCTCCACGCGCTCTTCGACCGCGGCTATATAACCGTCACGCCGGAATTGCGGCTCGAGGTGAGCCGGCGCATCCGCGAGGACTTCGAGAACGGGCGGGACTACTACGCGATGCACGGGAGGGAGGTCTGGGTGCCGCCGGACGCTGCGAAACGGCCCGGGGCGGAGTTCTTGCGGTGGCATAACGAGGAGAGGTGGTTGGGGTGAGCGACGATCACCGATCGAGGACTTCAACTCGGTTTTCACTCGCTTCGCCACCTTCCACTCCTCCTCCCCCTTCGTCCGATCGATCCAGCCAATCGCAAGCCGCTCCATTTCACTGTCCACGAAGTTCACGGAGCACCCCTTGAGCGCCGGCGACAGCGGCACCTGGGAACCGTTCTTCACGAACTCCGTGAACCGGTCGCCACGGCGATCGCAGGCCCATGACGTCGCCCGGGAGCTCCCTTTCACAAGGCGGCCGGCGTCGGGGCGTTCGGCGTCAAGATCCGCGCACGCTGCTTCACGAGGGACTCACCCACCGCCGCCTCACTCCTCCTTCCCCGCCTCCCTCACGAACCTTCCCCACCGCTCCTGGAACTCCTCCGTGTACTCCCCTTCCTTCCGCTTCGTGATCGCGACGATGTACCCGTTGCGGTGCCAGGCGGGGCCGCCGTAGTACTCGCCGAGGGCCTCCTGCCACTGCTCGGCGTTCATCTCGAGCACGTACCGCAACCGACCGTCGCGCAGCAATCGGAACCGGATCGTCTTTCCCGGGTGGGCGATCAGGTACTCCAGGTCGTCCGGCCGCTGGACCGGCCGCCATCCGTAGTGTTCCCGCCACTCGCAGTCGCGGACGATGTTCCCCTCTTCGTCGAGCTGTCCCGTGCGCCCGAGCGACGGCGACACCGCCGGAGGCTCCAGGGGAGCGGGCCTCGGCCAGGAACGGATCGAGGCGACCGCGACCCCGGCGAGCACGCCGCGGAGCGCGCGCTCGTCGCCGACCGGGATGGGGACGGGAGACTGACCGGACTGGCCCGGCATCAGGAGGAGCGTCGGCTTCGTGTAGGCGATCCGCGTCAACACGATCCGCGATCGCACCCGCACCGCGTAGATCGCGCCCGGATCGACCCCTTCGGGGTTCTTCGCGAAGACGAGGACGTCGCCGGGGGAGACGGCGTCGCTCACGTTCCCGGCCGACCTCGACGACACGCGGTAGGCGAAAAGGGCCTTCCGGTCCTGATCGGCGTCGAGGAGGCTCGCGTCGATGGAAATCGTGTCGCCGGTCCCCGCTGGGTCTTGAGGGTCGGTCCCTTCTTCGAGGAGCGGAACGCGGACGACCGCGGTGCGCTCGGCCGGCGCGGCGTGAGCGCGGTCGTCGACGAGACCGATGCGCCCGAGGAACCCCCGACCCCGCGACGCGAGGGAGCGCCGGCGCGCTTGCCATTCGCGCATCCCCTCGGGCGGCGCGGGGGCGGTCGGCTGGATATCCAACGATCGCACCCGGCGCATCCGCTCGAGCCGCTCGACCCGTGAGTCGAGGTCGTGGTCCCCGGCGGTCTCCACCCAGGCCCGGTACAGCTCGGGGTCGTCGCCGAGCGCCCGGGCGAGGTCGATCGCGACCCGCTCGGAGGGGACCTTGTACCCGGCCTCAATAAGGGAGAGGTAAGAAGGGGAGATTCCCGCCCTTTTTGCCAGCTCGTAGGCGGCAAGGCCCAGTTCCTCGCGCCTTTCGGCGATGCGGCGGGGGATGGTCAGGTCGTACATCTTGATTCACTTAGCAGTAAAACAAGGAACCATGTGTTAGTATTCCATGGCGCGGAGAGGAAGTCTACCCGATCGCTCCGATTCCAGCACTTTTTGGTTCGATCGGGGCTTCGCCTCGCCCGTGGCTTCAATACGCAGTCAAGTTTCGCTCGAACGAGCGAGGGAGGACGCCATGGATCTTCAGAAGACCGAGATCGCGATCCTGATGGACGCCAGCGGCAGCATGCAGGCGATCCGCGACGACGCGGTGGGGGGCCTGAACGCCTTCATCGCCGACCAGAAGAAGGAGCCGGGTCAGGCCAGCCTGACCGTGACCTTCTTTGACAGCGACCGTTTCGACCGTTGGGTCGACGGCATCGACCTGCGCCGCTGTCCCGTCCTCGGCGACGAGTACCAGCCTGGCGGGTGCACCCCCCTTCTCGACGCCACCGGGCGGACCATCGAGGAACTCGGAGAGCGCCTCCGCGCGATGCCCGAGGCCGAGCGGCCGGGGCGGGTGATGGTGATCGTGATCACCGACGGCTACGAGAACGCGAGCACCGTCTTCACCAAGCAGAGGATCAAGGAGATGATCCGGCACCAGGAAGAGGTCTACAAGTGGAGGTTCGTCTACCTCGGCGCCAACGTGGACGCGTTCGCCGAAGGTCACGCGATGGGGTACAGCGCGAACCACATCGCGGGGTACGCGGCGAGCGCCAAGGGCGTGCGTGCGATGATGCGGGCGGTTTCCGCCTCTGCCAGCGCATATCGGAAAGGGAAGGAGATCGAGAACCTCGGGCGCGACATCGAGGAGGACGAGTGACGCACGATCCTGAGCGGCCGCGACGTGGTGATCCGTCGCGGCCCTAGGGCTTGCGTCCGCTCCCGGGCTTCAGCGGGAACTCGTCCTCGCCGGACTCGCGGCGGCCCTGGGGCGTCAGGAGTAACCGGATGATCTCCTGCTGTCCCTCGCGCAGTTCGAGGAGCAGGGCCTTGATGTCCGCGTCGTGCTGGGCCAGTTGCGCCGAGATCGCGGCGTCGTGCGCTGCGATCGCCGACAGCACGGCGGCGTCGTGCTCGGCGAGTGCGTCGATCTCGTCTTCGTCGATCCGCACGGTGATCGACTTCCAGCCCGCCCGGGCGTCGACCTCGACGGCCCCCACCATGAGCACCTGGGCCATCGCCTGAAGCTGAATCTCGACCCGGTAGTCCTCTCCGCACCCGCGGAGCACGGGGAGTCCGAACGGCCCGTCCTCCACGACCCGCCGCTCGCCCGGCGCGAGGACGGGAATCGCGGCAACGGCGGGCCCCGGAAAGCGACGGGGGAACGCGGGACGCCGACCAGACTCCGGAAGACGGGACGGCGCACCTCGGACCCCCTCGCTCGGGTTGCGGCCGATCCCGGGGCCTCGGTGCGGAACCGTGTCCTGCGGCCGGCCGCCAGCGCTTCGGGGAAGTCGAGGTCGTTGCTCGTCCTCATCGTGAAAACGATCGTCGGCCGGACCTCACGTCCATGGAGTTCTCGTCGGAGACCGTCACGATCTCGCCGATCTTCCGAGTCGTGATTCCCAACGCGATCCGGAACGCGAAGGAGAATCTCCCCGCGAGAAGGGGCGAGCCGAGCACCGCCACGAACGAACGCCGGGTTCCCCAGGGGAGGATCGTGCTCGCGAGCGTCCGCCGATTCGGCCCGACCGTCCGGGCGAGGGACGCCGGCTTCGGGGAGATCGGCGGGCCCCGGTCCTTCCCGCGGGTTGGATCCCCCGCATTTCCCTCCGGCAGTTTGTAAACTGTGCGATCCGCCACGGGCGGGGATTCCAGGGACGGTCTTGGGCTAGAATGGACACTGTCCAATTTCGAGGGCCGAGTGTCCTTGTGCACATAACGGGTCGAGCGAAATTCAGAACACGATCGGAGACGACAGCATGAGCGACGAGAGCAAGTGCCCGGCGATGGACGGAACGATCCGACATAGCGTGATCGGGGCCAAGACGAACCAGGACTGGTGGCCGAACCGGTTGAACCTGAGAATCCTCCACCAGAACCCCCCCGCGGCGAACCCGATGGGGGAGAATTTCAACTACCGCGAGGAGTTCAAGACTCTGGACCTCGCCGCCGTCAAGAGGGACATCGAGAAAGTGATGACGACGTCCCAGGACTGGTGGCCGGCCGATTTCGGCCACTACGGGCCGCTCTTCATCCGGATGGCCTGGCATGCGGCGGGGACCTACCGCATCCACGACGGCCGCGGGGGCGCGGGGAACGGCTCGCAGCGCTTCGCTCCCCTCAACAGTTGGCCCGACAACGTCAACCTCGACAAGGCGCGGCGCCTGCTCTGGCCGGTCAAACAGAAGTACGGCCGGAAGATCTCATGGGCCGACCTGATGGTCCTCGCCGGCAATTGTGCGCTCGAGTCGATGGGCTTCAAGACCTTCGGTTTCGGCGGCGGCCGCGAGGACATCTGGGAGCCGGAGCAGGACATCTACTGGGGGCCCGAAGAGACGTGGCTCGGCGACGAGCGATACACCGGAGACCGCGAGCTCGAGAATCCCCTCGCCGCGGTGCAGATGGGCCTCATCTACGTGAATCCGGAAGGTCCGAACGGGAAGCCGGATCCCCTCGCCGCCGCGCGAGACATCCGCGAGACCTTCCGCCGCATGGCGATGAACGACGAGGAGACGGTGGCCCTCATCGCCGGCGGCCACACGTTCGGAAAGACCCATGGAGCGGGCCCCGCGACCCACGTCGGCCCCGACCCCGAGGCGGCCCCCCTCGAGGCGCAGGGACTCGGCTGGAAGAGCACCTACGGCAGCGGTAAGGGCGGCGACACGATCACGAGCGGCATCGAGGTCACCTGGACGACGACGCCCACGAAGTGGAGCAACAACTTCTTCTGGAACCTCTTCGGCTACGAATGGGAGCTGACCAAGAGTCCGGCCGGGGCGTACCAGTGGAAGCCGAAGCACGGTATGGGAGAAGGAACCGTACCGGACGCCCACGATCCCTCGAAGCGCCACGCGCCGCAGATGCTCACGACCGACCTCGCGCTCCGCTTCGACCCGATCTACGAGAAGATCTCGCGTCACTTCTTCGAGCACCCCGACGAGTTCGCCCAAGCGTTCGCGAAGGCGTGGTTCAAACTGACGCACCGCGACATGGGGCCGATCTCGCGGTACCTCGGCCCCGAGGTTCCGAAGGAGCCGCAGATCTGGCAGGACCCGGTTCCCCCGGTCACCCACGAGTTGATCGACGCGGCCGACATCGCGGCGCTCAAGGCCAAAATCCTCGCCTCCGGGCTCTCGATCGCCCAGCTGGTCTCGACCGCGTGGGCGTCGGCGGCGACCTTCCGCGGCACCGACAAGCGGGGAGGGGCCAACGGGGCGCGCATCCGTCTCGCCCCGCAGAAGGACTGGGAGGTCAACGACCCGGTCCTTCTCGCAAAGGCGCTCCAGGTCTTCGAGAAGATCCAGACCGAGTTCAACCAGGCCCAGGCCGGCGGCAAGAAGAAGGTCTCGCTCGCGGACCTCATCGTCCTCGGCGGGTGCGCTGCGGTCGAGAAGGCGGCGAAGAGCGCCGGCTTCGACGTCCAGGTTCCCTTCGCGCCCGGCCGCACCGATGCGACGCAGGAGCAGACCGACGTCGAGTCGTTCGCAGTGCTCGAGCCGACGTTCGACGGGTTCCGCAATTACTACGGCAAGAAGAACAGGCTTCCGGCCGAGCACCTGCTCGTCGAACGAGCGCGCATGCTCACGCTGACGGCCCCCGAGATGACGGTCCTCGTCGGCGGAATGCGCGTCCTGAACGCGAACACCGGGCGCTCGGAACTCGGAGTCTTCACCAAGAGCCCGGAGACCTTGACGAACGACTTCTTCGTCAACCTCCTCGACATGGACACCGAGTGGAAGGTTTCCCCGAAGTGCGCGCACTTTTACGAGGGGTACGATCGCCGGACGGGAGCGGTCAAGTGGACGGCCACTGCCGTCGACCTCGTCTTCGGCGCGAATTCGGAGCTCCGCGCCCTCGCGGAGGTCTATGCCTGCGACGACGCGCGCGAGAAGTTCGTGCGTGACTTCGTGGCGGCGTGGGCGAAGGTGATGAACCTGGACCGGTTCGATCTGGTGTGATGGTGCGGAGAGAGGGGGGGCGGGAACATTCCTCGATCGTCGTCCGTTCTTCTGTCGAGGCCCCGCGCCCCCTCTCGCGCTCGCTCGGCCTCCGTCCAGAAGCCGGCGTTGATTGACGCCGGAGGCGCCGACCGGAGCGCTCCACCCGGACGCGGCGTTCGAGAGGCGGTCCCGATCGGAGATTCTCTCGGCGATCCAAACGGCTGCCCTCCAGTTCGCGCGCTCACCACCGGCGCGGAGCGCGTCGCCGCGACGAGTCCCGAATCGTTCGTGTCGGGGGCGTTGCCTCCTTCGACATCGTCGAGCCGCGCGAGCGGCCGGTTCCCCCGTCCTCGACGGTCGCAGGCTACCGCCTCTTCAGGTACGCCGACGCGATCGTGTTCTTCTGGATCTCCTTCGTTCCCTCGTAGATCTCCGTGATCTTCGCGTCGCGGTAGAAGCGCTCGACCTCGTACTCGAGGATGTACCCGTACCCGCCGAGGAGCTGCACCGCCTCGTCGGTCACCTCGACCGCGGCGCGGCCAGCCCAGAGTTTGGCCATCGAGGTCAGCTTCGGGTCGATCCGTCCCTCGTCGAAGCTCCACGCGGCGCGGTAGGTGAGCAGGCGCGCCGCCTCGATCTTCGTCGCCATCTCGGCGATCTTGTGCTGCGTCGCCTGGAAGTCGGCGAGACGCTGCCCGAACTGTTCCCGTTGTTTCACGTGGTCGAGGGCGCGGTCGAACGCTCCCTGCGCGATGCCGACCGCGGTCGCCGCGATCTCGGCGCGGCTCTCGTCGAAGAACTCGAGGACGTGATAGAAGCCGCGGTTCTCCTCTCCGACGAGGTTCGCAAGCGGCACCCGAACTCCGGAGAAGGCGACCTCGGCCGTCGAGGTCATCTTGATCCCCATCTTCTCCCCGACCTCCGCCGCCTCGAGCCCTGGCGCCCCCCTTTCGACGAGGATCAGCGACTGCCCGCGGTACGCGGGTTTCGCTTCCGGGTCGGTCTGGCAGAGCACGATGTAAACATCGGCGATGCAGCCGTTCGTAATGAAGGTCTTGGTGCCGTTGATCTCCCAATGGTCACCGTCTCGGATCGCCGTCGTCTCCATCGCGGTGATGTCGCTTCCGTGATTCGGCTCGGTGAAGCAGCCCGCAGAGATCATCTTTCCGGAGGCGATCGCGCCGAGGAATCTCTTCTTCTGCGCTTCGGTCCCGCGACGGAGGAGGATCTCCGAGGCGAAGTCGGCGAGCGCGAGCGCCGTCCCGATCCCGCTGTCGCGTCGGCAGAATTCCTCCGCGATGAGGGCGTTCTCGAGCACTCCCATTCCCTGGCCTCCGTACGCTTCGGGGAAGTGAACGCCGACGAATCCGAGCTGGCAAGCCTTCTTCCAGATCGAACGAGGGAAGGCGTGCTCGCGCTCGAGACGGATCGCGACGTCCTTGTCGAACTCGCCCTCGGCGAACTCGCGTGCCGCCTGCTGGATCTCCCTCTGCTCCCGGGTAAGATCGAAGTCCACGGGTCCCTCCCGCTCACGTCCCGAGCTTCTCGCTGAGAGCGTCCATGATCTTGAAAAGGTCGTCGACGACGCCGTAGTCGGCCGAGCGGAAGATCGGCGCCTTGGGGTCGCGGTTCACCGCGATGAACACCCCAGACCCTTTGACTCCGGCGACGTGCTGGAAGGCGCCGCTGATTCCGAGCGCCAGGTAAACCTTCGGCTTGACCGTCTTTCCCGACGTGCCGACCTGCCGCTCCTTCCCCAGCCACTTCTTGTCGACGACCGGCCGCGAGCAGGCGAGGACCGCGCCGAGTTTCTCGGCCAGGGCCTGCGCCTTCGGCACGTTCTCCTCGTCCTTGATTCCGCGTCCGATGGCGAGGACGACCGGAGCCTGGGTGATGTCGACGGCGCCCGTCGTGGTCTCCCGGTAGCCGCGGTGCTCGGTCTTCCACGCGGGCGGAGCGGGAGGGCAAGGGAAGGGGCGGATCGTTCCTTTCGCCACGGCCTCCGCGGCAGCGTACGAGCCACCCCGCACGGTCACGAAGGCGCCTGGAGAGAGGGCGAGCGTGGCGTCGAGCTTCCCGCCGTAAGCGCTCCGCCGGACGACGAGTCCGCCGCCGCCGAGAGAGACCTCGACGCAGTCGGTCGCGCAGGGCCTTCGCGTCTCGAACGCGAGGCGAGGGACGAGTTCCATCCCCGTGGCCGAGTGCGGCGCGAGGACCAGGAGCGGATCCTCGTTTTCGACGATCTCGCGGAGAGCGGGGGCGTGCGCCTCGAACCGGAACGGCTCGAGGGTAGGGTCATCGACGACGATCGTCTCGGGGAGGTACGAGGAGAGCGTCTCGGCGAAGGAGGCGACCCCGCTTCCCAGGAGGACGGCGGCCGGCCCGAGACCCGCAATCGCCGCCAGGGAGCGGGCGACCGTGATGCATTCGAGCGTCCCTTCCCGTATCGAACCGCGGCGATGCTCGACCAGGACGAGGATCTTCGCCATCACGCCGTCCCCGCTCGTTCCTTCACGAGGTCGAGGATCTTCTTCGCGACGTCCTCGGGAGCCCCGGTGAGAAAGACCGCTTCCTTCCCGGCGGGCGGGACGGAGAGGCGAGCCGGGCGGAGGAGGCTCGAGGCGTCGCCCGCGGGAGCGAGGACCGGGATCTGCTTCGCGCGCACCTTTCGGATCCCCATGATCGAGACGTACCGCGGCTCGTTGATCCCGGTCTGGATCGTGAGGACGGCGGGAAGCTCGATCGCGAGGATCTCCTCGAGTCCTCCCTCGAGCTCGCGCGTCACGACGACCTTCTTCCCCTCGACCTCGACCGCGGTGACCAGGGTCGCGTGGGGGAGGCCGAGGCGCCCCGCGAGGACGGGGCCGACGATTCCGTAACCGTCGTCTCCCGAGAGGGCCCCGGTGAGTACGAGGTCGTACGACTTTTTCCTCGCGACCTCCTCGAGGGCGCGTGCGACCGCGAACGGGTCGGGCCTCCCGAGAGCCGCTGTGTCGATCCGGATCGCATCGTCGGCCCCCATCGCGAGGCAGCGGCGGAGGACCTCCTCGCTTTCTTCGGGACCGACCGTCACGACGGTGACCGTCCCCCCGTGAACCTCCCTGAGGCGGATCGCCTCCTCGACCGCGTAGTTGTCCCACTCGCCGATGGAGAAGGCGAGGTCCTCCTCGTGGATCCCCTTCCCGTCGGGTTGGACGACGATCTCCGCGTCGGCGGTGTCGGGAACCCGTTTCACGCACACCAGGGTCTCCATCAAGCGGCTCCTCTCGCCGGGAGGCACTCGGCGACCATTTCGGTGAGGTCCTTGACGACCACCTTGCCCTCGAACCCGCCGGTCTTGACTCCGTCGTCGAGGTTCGTGAAGCAAAACGGACAGGCGGTGACGATGATCTCGGCTCCCGTCTCCGCCGCCTCGCGGGCGCGGATCTCGCCCATCTTCTCGCCGGTCGAGGGCTCGACCCACATGCGCCCGCCCCCCCCGCCGCAGCAGCGGCTCCGCTCACGCGATCGCTCCATCTCGAGGAAGCGCACGCCGGGAATCGAGGCGAGCACGTTCCGGGGCGCGTCGTAGACGCCGCCGCGCCGGCCGAGGAAGCAGGGGTCGTGGAACGTCACGGCGCGCTCTCCCCGATTCTCCAGACGAAGGAGCCCGCTCCGAAGGATCTCGTCGAGCGCCTGGGAGAGGTGCAGCACCCGGCGCGCGGGGGCGTTCGGTGTCAGGCGGCGGTACTCGTTCGCGAACACGTGCATCCCGTGGGGGCAGGCCGAGACGATCTCGCGCACTCCGTATTTTCCGAAGGCGTCGACGTTCCCCCCGGCCAGGTCGAAGAAGAGACCCTCCTCGCCGACGCTCCGAACCGTCTCGCCGCAACAGAACTCTTCCTTTCCGAGAACGCCGTAGCGGTATCCCGCCGCCGCGAAGATCGCGACCGCGGCTCGAGGAACCTCCTGGAGGCGCCGGTCGTAGGCGTAGGTGCAGCCGACCCAGAAGCACCGACCGTTCTTCTCGACTTCCGAGAGGAGAGGGACTTCGAGCCCCGCGGCCCAGTCCATGCGCTTTCCCTTGGCCCCCTGCCAGGGGTTCTTGAACTTGTAGACCGACTCGAGCATCCCCTGGAGGTTGTCGGGGACCTCTTCGCCGCTCTCGACGCGCGCGACGCGCACCTCCCGCAAGATCTCCATCGGGTTGATCGCGGAGGGGCACTCGAAGCGGCAGTGGCCGCACGTGGTGCAGAGCCAGGCTGACTCCGACGAGACGGCGGTGGCGCGCGTCGCGTCCGCCTCGGCGCGGCGGACGTAGGCGCGCGCCTCGTCGACCGCCACGCGGGGCCAGAGGGGCTCTCCCGCGCTGGCGCTCGGGCAGACGACGGTGCAGCGGTCACATTGCGTGCAGGCGTCCATCATGATCCGCTGCCGCGTGCTGAAATCGGTCTTCAACGCCTCGCGCTCGTCGAGCGTGAGGAACGCGACCGACCGTTTCCCCTCGTAGACGAGGTTCAGCGGGGCCGCGAAGACGTGGAGAAACTTCGAGAACGGGAACCAGGCGACGAGGCCGAGGCTCGCGATCGCGTGGATCCACCACCAGATCCGGTGGGCGACGAGCGCCCCCGAGGCGTCGAGCGGGGAGACCGAGGCGATCCAGTTCCCGACGGGGGCGGGCTCGGGCCACGGAGGAGGGGCGGCGAGCAGGCGCATCCCTTCCACGAAGTAGCCGCTCAGCGTGATCACGAAGAGGGCGAGAAGGACGGCGTGGTCGCGAAGGAGCGTCGCCATCTTCCCCCGCTTCCAAACGTGGCGCCTCAGGTACGCGAGCGCGATCCCGGCGAGGAGGGCGACCCCAGCGGCGTCGAGGACCCAAGCGTACGCGACGTAGAAGTCGCCCGAGAGGTATGCGACCATCCACTCGTCGACCGTCGACATCACGGTGCCGACGAAGAGGATCACGAACCCCCAGAGGATCAGGAGGTGCGTCAGCCCTCCGACCGGATCGCCGCGGAAGATCGAGCTGTTGGCGAGGACGCGGGCGGAAACGATCCCCCACTCGAACGATCGCTCGCGCTTCTCCGCCCATCCCCCTTCCCAGACCCGGACGTGGCGCCACAGGCCCGAAAGGAAAATCGCGACGGCGACGGCGGCGAGGCTATAGAAGAGGGGAGGATTCGAGACGTTCCAGAAGACTTCCCGGTGCGGCGTCATCGATGCCCCCGAATTCGGTTCGGAGGGGCGATGCACTATAGCGCCGGGCGGGGAAACTCCTCAATTGACGAATGTTTCCCGACTCCCGAGGCGGGAGCCGGCCCGTGGCGTCAATCCGCTTCCGATTCGAACGTCGCCATCCAGATGTCCGACTCGTCGGCGGCGGTGAACCAGGCGATCCACCGGCCGTCCCGCGAGATCGCGAACCAGTTGATGTCCCGTCCGGCGGGGGCGGCCAGAAGATCCCGGCTCGACCCGCTCGTCAGGTCGCGAACCGCGAGGCGATTCCCGAGGTTGACGATCGCGCGCCGGCCGTCGGGAAGGAACTGGGCCTGGGAGACCCCGGGGGCGGAGAGGACCTTCCTTCGCGAGCGGTCCTCGAGGGAGAGGATCTCGATCCCGACGGGGAAGCCGTCCTTCCAGATCCCCCCGAGAACCTGCGTGCCGTCCGGAGAAAACGACGAGATCCAGAAGTTCCCTTCGGGCCCGGCCGCGGCGATCGTCGTCGAAGATCCGGGCTCGCTCGCCGCGGCCGGATCGAGAAAGTAGGAACCCTGCTGGGAACTGACCGCGACGCGTCCGCCGTCCGGGGACCACAGCGGGAACCAGCCGTCCCTCCGGTCGGAGACGAGCGGGCGGAGCCCGCTCCCGTCCGTGCGGATCAGCGCCATGCTCCCGGGCCAACGGTTGGTCTGGAACGCGATCGATCGGCCGTCGGGGGAGAAGGCCGGCTGCCGGTCCCGATTCGCACCGTCGGTGAGCTGCACGAGCCCCGTGCCGTCGGCGCGTACGAGATACAGGTGCTGCGGGAGCCCGGAGTTCGCGAATGCGATCGTCGATCCGTCCGGGGACAAGTCCATCTCCGCATCGATTTCGAGGGTGCCGAGCGGAACCTCGTCGGGAGAACCGGTGATCTCGCCCCGGGCGGAGTCGAACGGCGCACGATGAACCGAAATCCTCGCGTTGCGGTCGACGAAGACGAGTTTTTTCCCATCCCCCGAGAGCGAGATCCAGCCGACCCAGCTCGACGGCGCGGTGACGGGGGCCGGCGACCCCGCCGCAGCGCCGGTCACCGGATCGATCGGGATGCGCCAGAGGTTGACCGTCCCGCCGCGCGTGCTCGAGAAAAAGAGGGCGCGTCCGTCGGGCGACCACACCGGGCTCCAGTCGACGTCCGGATCCTCCGTCACACGGACGGCGCTTTCCGGCGCCGACTGTGAGCCGTCCGCCGCCACGGTGTAGAGGTCTCGCTGGGAAATTCCCGCGAGGCCCCAGAACGCGACCCGCTTTCCGTCGGGGGACCAGGCCGGTTGCATCGCGTCGTGCTCGCTGATCACGCGCCGCTTTCCGGTCTCGACCTCGACTGCGGAGAGAATGCTCGTCGTGTTCCGCCCGAACGGAAGCCCGAGCCGCTCGGTCACGACGGCGATCTCCTTGCCGTCGGGGGACCATGCCGGGCTGAAGCCCGAGTCGGCGACCTTGCGCGCCGACTCTCCGCTCGCCCCCATCACGAAGAGGCCGCCGCCCGAGCACTCGGAGTGGTAGGCGATGAAGCGCCCGTCAGGGGAGAAGGCGGGATCGAAGTCGTCGAGAGGGCAATTCGCAGTCAGGTTCGTGGCGTTCCGGCCGTCGATCCGCTGGACGAAGATGTCTTCGTTCCCGCTCGGCCCCGCGACGTAGGCCAAACTCTGCCCGTCACGGGAGATCGCGGGAAGGTTCTCGCCGCCCGGGAGGAACGTCAACTGCCGGAACGAGGACGGGGCGAAGCTGGAAGACGCTCCCGCCGGTGCTCCCGCGAGCCACTTCGCGCCGATCGCGGCCCCTGCGACGAGGGCGACGACGGCGGCGGCGGCGAGGGCGGGCCAGGGGTTCGAGCGCTTCGCCGCCGGGACCGCGGCGCCGGGCTCCTCGAGCGTGGGCTTCTCGGTCGCGATCTCGCGCAGGACGAGCGCGACGTCGCCGAGATCCCTCGCGCGCTCGCGCGGGTCCTTCGCAAGGCAGCGGCGCAGGAGCCGCTCGAGCCGCGGCCGCGCGGCGGCGGGAAGGCGCGACCAGTCGGGCTCCTCGTGGACGATCGCCGCGAGGACGTCCGTCACGGTTTCGCCACCGAATGCCGAGGTCCCCGTGAGCATCTCGTACACGACGCAGCCGAACGACCACACGTCGGTGCGGCGATCGAGCGCCTTGCCGCGCGCCTGCTCGGGGCTCATATATGCCGCGGTTCCCAGAATGATCCCGGCCGCCGTTCCCACCGAGGTGACGGTCAGCTCCCCGCCGGCCCCTCCCGATCCGGAGGAGGTCTGCGGCCCCGAGGTCTTCGCCAGGCCGAAGTCGAGGACCTTGGCGACCCCCTCGGGAGTGATCACGACGTTCGCGGGCTTGAGGTCGCGATGGATGACGTCGCCGTCGTGGGCGGCGTCGAGAGCGACGGCGATCTGCCCCGCGATCTCCAGGCTCTCCCGGAACGGGATCGCGCCGCGGGCGATTCGCTCGGAGAGGTTCTCCCCTTCGACCAGCTCCATGACGAGGGCGCGCACCTCTCCCACTTCCTCCACGCCGAAGACGGTGGCGACGTTCGGATGGTTCAGGGAGGCGAGGAGCTTTGCCTCGCGTTCGAAGCGGGCGAGGCGGTCTGGGTCTTTCGTGAACGCAGGGGGGAGGACCTTGACCGCGACGTCGCGGCCGAGGCGGGTGTCCCGGGCGCGGTAGACCTCCCCCATCGCCCCGGCGCCGAGCCGGTCGGTGATTTCGTAGGCGCCGAGGCGAGAGCCGAGCATCGGCGGAGTCTAGCAGGAGTCCCAAAACTCGGATCGGTGTTCCGCTCGGGAACCCATGATTCGGACCGGAGGGCGCCGAGCGGAATCGAGAGGTCGTCTTTTCGAAGCCGGGTATAGTCCGGTTCCGCGCTCCAAGGAGGTTTCTCGATGCCCACCTCTCGCCGCGACTTTCTCGCCACGCTCCTCGCGACGACCGCCGCAGGAGCCGTCGCCTCGAAGGAGGCGCTCGCAGGAGCGGGAACCGTCCTGATCGGCTCCGCAAACGCCCTACCGCACCTCGAGGCGGCGCGTGCGATCGTGCTCGCAGGAGGGGACACGCTCGAAGCGGCGGTGTCCGTCTGCACCGCGCTCGAGAACGATCCCGAGGACGCGAGTGTCGGCTATGGCGGCCTTCCGAACGAGGACGGCGAGGTCGAGCTCGACGCGTCGGTCATGCACGGCCCCACGAGGCGCGCGGGAGCGGTCGCGGGCGTTCGGAGAATCAAGAACGTCGCACGCCTCGCCAAGACCGTGATGGAGAGAACCGACCACCTCACGCTCGTGGGGGAGGGCGCACGGAGGTTCGCCGTCGCTCACGGCTTTCCGGAGGAAAACCTCCTCACCGAGCGCGCGCGCAAGGAGTGGCTCCTCTGGAAGGAAGCGATGTCTACGCGCGACGCGTGGGGGCCCGGCCTCGCGAGTCCGGAGTGGGCGCCGCGAGAAGGACCGAAAGACCGTTCGGCGCTCTCGTCGCGAGAGCGCCTCCTCGCCGCGGCGGAGCGGATCGGGCTCGCCCCGGCGCACCGAGAGGCGGCCGTGCGCCACGTCCTCTTCCCTCCGACCGGTACCGTCCATTGCTCGGTCGTGAACGCGAAGGGGGAGGTCTCGGGGGCGACGAGCACGAGCGGTCTCGCGTGGAAGCTCGCGGGAAGGGTCGGGGACTCCCCGATCGTCGGGGCCGGGTGCTTCGCGGACGCCGACGTCGGTTCGGCGGGGGCGACGGGGCGGGGCGAGGAGTGCGTGCGGATCGCCGGAGCCCACACGGTCGTCGAGCAGATGCGTCGAGGAATGTCCCCCAAGGATGCCTGTCTCGAGGCGCTCGAGCGGATCGTCCGCAACTTCGACGGGAACCGGGAGCGGCTCCTGCGCGTCGGGATGATCTTCTACGCGCTCCGGAGGGACGGCGCGTTCGGCGCGGCGTCGCTCTGGTCGCGCTCGACGAGCGGGGGGCCGCGCGAGTTCGCCGTCCACGACGGGACGGCGCGCCTCGAGTCAGCGGCGTACCTGCTCGACGGGACACCGGTGGCGTAGGAGGATGCGAATCTGGGTCGACGCCGACGCGTGCCCCAAGGCGATCAAGGAGATCCTCTACCGGGCCGCGGACCGGACAAAAGTCGAATTGGTCCTCGTGGCGAACCGGCCGATTCGCACCCCGCGGTCCCCTCGCGTGCGCCTCCTCGTCGTATCGAGGGGGTTCGACGTCGCCGACAAGCGGATCGTGGAAGAGATGAGGGCCGGAGACCTCGTGATCACGGGGGACATCCCTCTCGCCGCGGCGGTCGTCGAGAAGGGAGGGCTCGCCCTCGGCCCCCGCGGGGAGGAGTACACCGAGGACAACGTCCAGGAGAGGCTCGCGATGCGGAACCTCCTCGATCACCTCCGCGGCACCGGCATGGAGATCGGCGGCCCGGATGCGCTCGGGAAGGGCGACCGGCAGGCGTTCGCGAACGCGTTGGATCGGATCCTGGCGCGCGGCGGCCGTGATACCGTACGCGGCTCACTCGGGTGACGTCCATGCCGAAGACACGAGTCCTCTCCGGAATCCAGCCGACCGGCGGTCTCCACCTCGGGAACTATCTCGGGGCGATCAAGCAGTGGGTCGAGTTCCAGGAGACCAAGGACAACTACATCTGCATCGTCGACCTGCACGCGATCACCGTGAAGCAGGACCCGGACGAACTGCGCCGGAACACGAGACAGCTCGGCGCCCTCCTGATCGCCGCCGGAATCGACCCCGAGCGGACGGTCCTCTTCGTGCAATCGCACGTGCGAGCGCACGCCGAGGGCGCGTGGTTCCTCACCTGCGTGACGCCGCTCGGGTGGCTCGAGCGGATGACTCAGTTCAAGGACAAGTCGGGAAAGCAAGAGGTCGTGGGGGCGGGCCTACTGACCTATCCGGTTCTCCAGGCGGTCGACATCCTTCTCTACGACCCCGACGAGGTGCCGGTCGGCGAGGACCAGAAGCAGCACGTCGAATTGACCCGGGACATCGCGCAGCGGTTCAACAGCCTCTACGGAGAGACGTTCAAGATCCCTGCGCCCGTGATCCCGAAGGTGGCCGCCCGCGTGATGGGCCTCGACGACCCGACCGCGAAGATGTCGAAGAGCGCGACTTCCGAAGGGCACGCGATCCGCCTGACCGACGACGAGACGCAGATCCGGAACAAGTTCAAGCGCGCGGTCACCGACTCGGGCCGCGAGATCGTCTTCTCGAGCGATCCGGAGAAGGCGGGGGTCAACAATCTCCTCACGATCTACCGCGCGCTCACCGGGAAGACCGAGGAGCAGGTCCTCGCCGATTTCGCGAACGCGCGCGGCTACGGGGACCTCAAGAGCGCCGTCGCCGAAGTCGTGGTGCAGGCCCTCATGCCGATCCGCGCGCGGTACCTCCGGTTGATGGAAGACCCCGCCGAGCTCGATCGCCTCCTCGAGCGCGGGGCGGCGCGGGCCCGGGAGCTCGCCGAGGCCAAGCTCGCCTTGATCAAGCGGCGAATGGGGATTCTCTAGGCCGCCCGTCGCCCGGACAAGCCCGACAGCGTCGCCAAGGAGACTCGCCCGCCGCACGTAGAGGGGTCGACTTACGAAAGTCGTTGCACCCGGCAGGTGCGCTTCCACATAAATTGACGGCGGGTGAATAGGCGAAACCCGGCGTGAAGCCACCAGAAAGGTCGAGATTGAATCCCGGCGCGCGCGCATTTCTCATGGCGTTCGTGGCGCTCGCCATGGTTGCGACGACCGCCGCCTTGGCCGGGGAGTTCGGCACGTCCGGGCAGGGGTTCCCGCTCGCGGTCCCGACGGAGAGTTGCGTCGACCCCGCCGACTGTGACGACGGCGACCCGTGCAACGGAGTCGAGACGTGCGATGGGGGAAGCTGCGTCGCCGGGACCTCACTGCCGGACGCCGACGGGGACGGTTTCTGCGACGCGATCGACAACTGTCCCACGGCGTCGAACCCGGATCAGTCGAACGCCGACGGAGACGCCTTCGGCGACGCGTGCGACACCGGCGGGAGCCAGCCGCTCTTCCTGGCGGACACGCCGTGGGTGTCGTCGACGGGGAACAGCATCTACACGGTCGACCCCTCGACCGGCGTCTTGACCGTCCGCGCCGATCTCGGCACGACCTACCAGCCGATCCTCGGGCTCGCCGCAGCCGACGGAGTGATCCTTTATGCGGTTGGTTCGGACAACGCGGCGGAGTTCTGCGACGGTGACGGTTTCGCGTGCCTTCTCCTCCGCATCGAGCTCGACCCGTTCTCCACGGCGGCGGCGACCACGACGGTTGTCGGTGCGGTCCGACAGGGGGGGGTGCAGGTGCCCGAGATCACGGGTCTCGGGTTCCGAAACGACGGAATGCTCTATGCAATCAGCCAGTCGACGAACGGCTTGTACGTCATCGAACCCGAAACCGCCGCGGCGACGCTCGTGGGAACCTCGAACGTCGATCTCTACGGCGGGGACGTGACGTTCGACGCACTCGACCGGCTGTTCGTCTGGGTGAACCCGGGGCAGACGTCGAGTCCCGGCCTGTACCGGATGGACCCCTCGACCGCGCATGCCACACTCGTGGATCTCGACTTCACCGGGTTCGCCGGCCTGGCGGCGATCGGGCACACGACGGTCCTCCACGGCGCGAGTCCGGCGACGGACGGCCTTCACACGGTGGACCCGGTCTCGGGAATCACCTCGACGTCGGTGCGCCTGTCCCTTTTCGGTTCCGACTTCAATCACGTCCGTGGCGATCTGGATTCGCCGTTCTGCGAGAGCGACGCCTCGTGCGACGACGCCGATCCGTGCACCACGAACCGCTGCACTCCTGGCGGGTGCGTCTTCTTGGCGCTCGACGCGACGTGCGATGGGATCGACGACGACTGCGACGGACTCGTGGACGACGGATATGTCCCGCAGCCCACGAGTTGCGGTGTGGGCGCCTGTCGATCGAACGGGTTCACCGCGTGCGTGAACGGTGCGGTCGAGGACTCGTGTACCGCGGGTACGCCCGGCCGAGCGGACCTCACCTGCGACGGGGTCGATGACGACTGCAACGGAGTGCCGGACGACGGGTACGTGCCCGAAGCGACGAGTTGCGGCGGGGCGGCGTGCCGATCGAGCGGCGTGACCTCCTGCGTCAACGGATCGGTGCAGGACTCCTGCACGCCGGGGATCTTGCCCGAAGTCGAGGACGTGCGATGGGACGCCGACCCGAGCGTCATGAACTGGACCGGCCAAGGGGTCGGGGTTGCCTACGACGTCATCGGCGGGACGATTGCGCTCCTTCGCGCCGACGGGAACGTGTCGGGAGCGGCATGTCTCGAGGACGATCTCCCGACACCCGAGTTCAGCGACGCGCGGCCGGATCCCGACCCCGGGACGACCTTCTACTACCTCGTGCGCTCGCAGGCGACCGAGTGCGGGAGTGGGACGTACGGAAGCGCCTCCTCCGGCGGAGAGCGCCTCGCTCCTAACGCCTGCCCGTGACGGTGAAGTCGGTACGGGCAAGAACGTTCCCCGCACCGTCGCGCGCCTCGACGGTCCACGCGCCGGCGGAGCCAGCGGGGAGAGCCTTGGCGCTCTGAGTCCTCCACGACGGCCCTCCCAATCGGAGAGAGATCGCCTGCTGCTCCCGTCCGTCGCGGAGCCACACGTGATGGACCGCGTCGCCCGCAGAACCCCCCCGTACGTGCGTCCAGAACCAGACCTCGTCGCCCTCCTCGAAATGGTCGGTAGGATCGACGAGCCGGTGATCGACGACGCCTCTCCCGACCCCGAATTCGGCGATGGTAGCGGCACCGGCAGGGGAGACCGGCGCGTTCGCCGGTTCGCGGGCTGCGGGCGCCTCCTCCGATCGTGGAACCGTGGTCTCCGAGCTCGGAGGCAGGGCGCTGCGCGGTTCGACGGGGGGCGGCGGTGGCCTTTCCGGCTCCGTTCGCATCGCCCACCAGGCGAGGACCCCCGCCAGCACGACGACCACGGGCACGAAAGCCCGTCGCATCGAGGGTCGCCCGGGGAGATTTCCGGTGGAGGCGGTAGGGGGTGTCTCGAGCCGCACCGAGACCTCCGGCTCCGGACGCGGAGCGTCTTCCCCATCCAACGCCCCTGGACGGATCTGCGCCCGGCCGGGGTCGAACGGTCGTTCGGGAAGGCCCCGCTCTCGTCTCAGCTGGGCGACGCACTCCGACCCGTCGAAGCCGAGGTGCTCCGCATATGCGTGCACGTAGGCGTCGACGACGTCCTCGTCGGGGATCTCGTCGAAACGGCCGAATTCGAGGGCGGAGAGGTGGTGGATGTAGATCCCGGTCGCGCGTGAGACGTCCACGTACTGCCGTCCCCGCCGCTCGCGCTCCGCCTTGAGCCGTTCCCCCACCTTCGCCTTCGGGTCCACGACGGTCATGCTATGCGAATTCCCGCGGCGCCGGGTTCCGCGTATATTCCGCGGACCGCCCCTGGCGGGGGGCGAACAAGGGGTGGGCATGGACGACCGGGAGTCCGCGCGACTGGGCGCGCTTCGCTCGTATCGAATTCTCGATACCGATCCCGAGAAGGCCTTCGACGACCTCGCGCTGCTCGCATCCCAGATCTGCGAGACGCCGATCGCCCTCATCAGTCTCGTCGACGAGAACCGGCAGTGGTTCAAGGCCAGGGTCGGCGTCGAGGCCTGCGAGTCGTCGCGGAAGGTCGCGTTCTGCGAGTGGGCGATCCGCGAGCGAAAGATACTCGAGGTTCCCGACGCGCGGCAGGACGAGCGCTTCCGCGGCAACCCTCTGGTCGCCGGGGAGGAGGGGATCCGCTTCTACACCGGGGTTCCGCTCATCGATGGCGAGGGGTACGCCCTCGGGACGCTGTGCGTCCTCGACCGGAAGCCCAGGAAGCTCCGGGCGGATCAACTCGAGGCGCTCGAGGCGCTCGAGCGACAGGTCGTCGCCCAGCTCGAGCTGCGCCGGAATCTCCGCGACCTCGAAGCGGCCCTCCGCGCGAGGGACCTTGCGGAACGAGAGCAGGACCGCCTCGTCGAGGAACTGCGCGCCGCGCTCGAGAACGTGAAGAAGCTGAGCGGGTTGATCCCGGCGTCCTCCACCTGCCTGCTCGACGTGACGATCCCTGCCGACCTCGGGCGTGTCACGGCGGTGCGCGAGGGGGTGATGCAGATCGTCCGCGACAAGCGCTGCGCCGAGGGGAACGAGGTCGAGGTCGAACTCGCCCTCCAGGAGGCGCTCGTCAACGCCGTCAAACACGGGTGCAAGGAAGACGCCTCGAAAAGCGTCCAATGCTGCGTGAGTTGCGACGACCGGGGTGAAGTCCTGATCGTGGTCCGCGATCCCGGCTCGGGATTCGACGCGGCGAAAGTCCCCGATCCGCGCGCTGGGCAGGGGCTCCTACGGGAGAGCGGGCGCGGCCTCTTCCTCATCAACGAGCTCATGGACGAGGTCCGCTACGAGGACGGCGGGCGCGAGGTCCGGATGCGAAAGCGCAGCCGAAGCGAAAAGGGGACTGGCACCTTTTCCTGAAAAGGTGCCAGTCCCTTTTTTCCCGATCCGCTGGGCAAAGGCGGTCGCCCGCGGACTGCTCGACAGCCTGGCGGAGGGGGGCCGGTTCTCGATCCTCTCGTTCGCCGGAACGCCACACGACCTCACGCGCGGGCTCGTCGCGGCGAACTCCTGGAGCGTCTCCACGGCGCAGAAGACGATCGACGACATCGAGGCGGTCGCGATGCGGCACCCGATCGCGAGCCGTAGGACGAGCCTCGTGGCTGTTTCCGAGGAACCTTCGGTCGATCCGCGGGCGCCGCGCGGCGGCTGAGCGCCTCGAGAACTAGGGCGTGTCGCTCCGGGAGGTGTGGCGATGGAGGGCGACGACCGGGACGTCGTCCTCGAGTCGGTCTGCTCGTCGATGCGGGAGCCAGATCGGGAGGGGCGGAACCTCCTGCCCCCCGCGTGGGGGAATCTCGCGCCGGACGGTCGCGACGCGGCGTTCGACCTCCGACCCGCGACCCGCGAAATCGAGCGGGCGCTCGACGAGAGGGGGTGGAGCGGAAGCGCGACGGCGGTGCTGGGGAGGATCGGCGCCGGCTCTTGAAACGGGACAATCCGCGAGTCCCCACCGGGGTTTCGCGGAGGGATGGTGCGGATTCTGCCCCGGATGATCCATGATGGGTCGTCTCGCTTGGAGATTCGAAAACCTTCGAGGAACGTCCCCATGGTCCAAGACGACGATTTCGGGCGCATGCTCGAGGAATCGTTCCAGGCGGAGCGATTCGACGAAGGGCAGACCGTGACCGGGACGGTCGTCGCGATCCGCTCGGACGTCGCATTCGTCGACGTCGGCGGGAAGGGAGAGGCGACGATTGACGTCGAGGAGCTGCGCGACGAGGAGGGGGACCTCGAGGTCGAGGTCGGCGATCGCATCGAGGCGGTGGTGGTCGCGACCTCGGGCGGGCTGCGTCTTTCGCGGAAGCTCGCGCGCGGCGCGGCGACGCTGCGCCAGCTCGAGGACGCCTTCCGGGCAGGGCTTCCCGTCGAAGGGAAGGTCGAGCGAGCGAACAAGGGCGGTTACGAGGTCCGCATCGCCGGCCAGCGCGCCTTCTGTCCCGTCTCTCAGATCGACACGCTGCGCAACACCGACCCGTCCTCGCACGAGGGGCGCGTGTACGCGTTCCGCATCCTGGAGTTCAAGGACGGAGGGAAGAACCTCGTCGTCTCCCGGCGCGCCCTTCTCGAGGAGGAGCAGCGGGAGAAGGCCGAGGAGGTGCGCCGCTCGGTCGTCCCCGGGGCGGTTCTGACGGGGCGCGTCGCGTCGGTCCGGGAGTACGGCGCGTTCGTCGACCTCGGCGCGGGGGTGCAGGGTCTCCTCCACGTCTCGGAGATGGGTTGGTCGCGCGTGTCGGACCCATCGCAGATCGTGAAGCCGGGGGAGGAGATCACGGTCAAGGTCCTTCGCATCGATCCGGAGAAGGGGAAGATCTCCCTCGGGCTCAAGCAGCTCGCAGCCGATCCGTGGTCGAAGGTCGCGGAGCGCTACGCGCCGGGCGGCGTGCACGCCGGCCGCGTCACGCGTCACGCGGAGTTCGGCGCCTTCGTCGAGCTCGAGCCGGGGATCGAGGCGCTCGCGCACGTGTCGACCTTCCCCCCGACCGGCCGCGCGGAAGGCTGGAAGGAGTCGGTTCCCGAGGGGAGCACCGGGGCCTTCGAGATCCTGAGCGTCGATCTCGAGAAGAAGCGGATCGGGGTCGCTCTCGTCCCGGAGGGGTCGGTCCGCGCGGAGAGCGCGAGCGCGTTCGAGATCACGCCCGGCGCGCGCCTCACCGGGAAGGTCGAGCGCCACGAGAAGTACGGCGTCTTCGTCTTCCTCGCTCCCGGGCGGACCGGTCTGATCCCGTTCTCCGAAACCGGGGTCTCCCGCGACGGTGAGATCGCCCGGGCGTTTCCCGTCGGGAGCGACGTCGAGGTCGTCGTCCTGGAGGTCGACGAGACCGGCCGGCGCATTCGTCTGAGCCGCAAGGCCGTCCTCGAGGCCGCCGAGAAGGCCGAGGTGCGTGAGTACGCGGAACGGGAGACGACCCGCCCCGCGGAGAGCTTCGGCTCCCTCGCCGACAAGCTCCGCGACGCGCTGAAGAAATAGGGGACTGGCACCTTTTCCAACCGAAGGCCCTAACCGGCTCCGATGACCGCTTCCGCTGAAAAGGTGCCAGTCCCCATTATCTGCTCCACCTCGGCGTTCATCCGCCTGCTCGGCTCGAGATGGAGAACCTTCGCCTCCTCGAGCCCCCACTCGAACGACGCGACGGGTTCGCTCACGTCCATCATCCCGATCGCGATCGCGTCCCGCCCGGCCATCGGTCGCGATTTCCGGCGGCACGTCCTCCCACGTCAACGGGCGGAGGAACCCGCCACAGGCCGAAAAACCGCGAGTTCGTGCGGTTCGCGGGGACCCGACCGCACGGGCGTGCGTCCTTGACGGGGGGCGACGACGGGCGTATGAAGCGGGCCATCTCGGCGCTTCGTCCGAGATTGGGGGGAAAACAGATGAAGTCGATCGGAAAGGGACTCGCCCTGGCGGCGGGATGCCTCCTCGCGCTCGGCTCGGCGCATGCGAGCACCGTGCTCGGGTTGACGATCGAGGACCAGGCCCGCCTGTCGAAGCACGTCGTCCTCGGGGAGGTGACCGCCCAGCGGGGTGTCGATCATCCCGAGAATGGCCTCGAAACGGCGGTGACGCTGCGCGTCGCCGCCAGGTTGAAGGGGGACGCGGGCGAGACGCTCGTCTTCCACACCCGGAGCGGCGAGCTCGAGGGGGAGATCTCGACCGCCGTCGGGGAGGCCGTTCTGCAGACCGGACAGACGGTCCTCGTGTTCATCGAGGAGATCGACGGCCGCCTCTACAACGTCGGTCTGTCCTACGGCGTCTTCCGCGCGACCGAGGACGCTCGCGGCCGCATTACCCTTTTCCGCGCGATCGAAGATGGGCTCGAGGTGGTCGACGACGCCGGGGTCGGAAACGGTCCCTTCACCCTCGAGGACATCCGTACGCGCGTGGCCTGGGCTGCGAGGCATCCGCGCTTCGACCATCCGATGGTCCGAGAAACCTTCGGGCAGGGGAGGTGAGGCATGCGTGGGATCATCGGTGCGATCGTCGCGTGTTCCGCTACGGCTCTCTCCGTTTCCGTTGCATCTGCCTACTGCCTCACGGGCGTGCGCATCCCCGCGGACGTCGGGGTCTACTACAACCCGGCCGGGAAGATCACGTCGGGGCAGTGCATCAGCGCGTCCCAGATGGACTCGGCCGTCGTCTCGGGGATCACTCCCTGGAAGGCGATCTTTTACGCCGGCACCACGTCGAAGACCGCGAACAAGCGCGACGGCCAATACACCGTCGGCTGGGCAAAGCTCGGAGGGGGGACGCTCGGTATCACGAACTACCTGAGCAACGATCGCTACCGGACCGTCGCGTGCGGCGACAATCTCTTCGCGAACCTGTACGAGGCGGACGTTCGCATTTCTACGACCTATCGCTGGACCGCGGGGGGAGGGCAATGCCCGTGCGCTGCCGGCTCGGCGTTCTACGTGGATGCCGTATCCGAGCACGAGTTCGGGCACGTGATCGGGCTCTGCCACGTGAGCCAGCCTTCGTCGCTGATGTATCCGTCGTTCAACGTGTGTGAGGACAAGAGCAAGGGTTCGGACGAGACCGCGGGCGAAAACGCCCTGTGTTATTGACGAAGGGGGACAGGCACCGTTTCACCGGGACGAAAAGGTGCCTGTCCCCTTCAGAACCTCCAGCTGACGGAGCCGTAGAGCTGGTCGTTGTCCTCGTCGCCTCCACTCGTTCGATCGTACGCGAGCGTCGCCCAGAGCCGGCGGTGGATCAGGAAGTCGGCGCCGACGCCGACCCAGTCGATCGTGCGGCTGTCCCCCTCGAAGTAGTTGTCCTGCTCGTCGCGGACGCCGCCGTGGGCCTCGAGCCGGACGTGATCCCCCGCGTCGAGCGACACCGCGACCGACGCGAGGTCGCCGTCCACGTACGGACCGGTGTAGTGCGTGCCGCGCAGGCGGACGTCGAGGCCGATCGACGTCAGGTTCAGGGCTCCCAGATTCAGCGTGTAGGCGTCCGCGGAACCGGCGGAGCCACCGCGGCTGAAGCGCGCGTCGGCGCCTGCGAGCCAGCGCCCGCTCCCCAGCCACTGGACCCCTCCCCAATAGCCCTCGCGGTACGTATCGTCGAAGTCGGTGACCGGGGTGACGAAGTCGCGGTAGAGCCGCACGTTCCTCCTGCTGTCCCAGCCTCCGAACAGGGACCAGGATTCGGCGACCCGCCAGCGAAGGGCGAGGTAGGTTCCGCTCCGCATGAACGACGTGCCCTCCGCATCTTCCCGCCATCCGCGGTTGTAGTCGACCTCTTGCGTTAGGTACCCGGTGAATCCTCGATGCGCGAGCCGCCCGGTGAGATACAGAAAGTCCCTGTTGATCTCGCTCTCCTGGGTCGAGCTGACCGCGCCGAGCCCCAGGGACCAACGGGTCTCGGCACCCGGAACCGACCCGGTCTCGACGAAGAAGCCGGCGTCCCTCACTTCGGACGCATACGACCAGTCCTCCGGATCCGGCTCGCTCCCGTAGAACGCTCCGACCGCGAAGCGGGGGATGCGGTACTCGAAGAGCAGCCCGTCGTACAGACTGAGCGGCGCGACGGACGGTGACGACTGCCGGCCGAAGACGAGACGCAGCGGTCCCGGCCGCCACGACGCGTTCAACTGATAGATCCGGTTGCTCGAGGAGTCGTCGGAGGTGCCGTCGGGTTCGTTCCGGTACGTTCGGCGGGGACGGAGATCGACGGCGAAGTCGAACGGCGCGCCGCCGACCTGGTTTCCCACGAGACGCAGATCGAGGGAGGGTTGCGAGAAGTCCCCGCCGCGGGCGGTGCGGTCCTTCACGTGGAGCCACCGCAAGCCGACTCGGCCGTGGATGCCGAGATCCGAGAGGGTGCGCCGAGGCCGCGATTCCGGGGGGGCCGCGACGGCGGGGAGGACCGCGGCGGGTCGTGGTTCGAACCGAACGACGTCCCCGACGCGCAATGGAGGGATGTCCCCGTCCGGCTCAGCCGAAGCGCGGGACGCGGTGAGGTACGTCACCCGGAGGCGGCCGATCACGCCACCGTCGCGGACGACCTCGACGACGTCACCTTCCGCGAGCCCTCGGTCGGCGCCCGCGTCGAAGTAGACCATCGTCCCGGAAACGTAGGTGACTTTCGCTTCCTCGCCGTGAGCCGGAAACGCCAAGGCGAAGAGCACCGTCGCGAGAACTCGCGTGCGTTTCATCGGCTCACCTGCCTTCCGCTTCCCCGCGCGGGTGGCACTGGTAGCAGAGGTTGCTGTCGTAGGCGTAGCCGGGAACTTCCCGATGCTTGGAGTCCGTCTCGCTGCTCGAGTGGCAGAGGAAGCAGCTGAACGACGCGAAGTTCCCGGGCTGCGTGTGGCAATCGCTACACTCGCTCCATTTGCCTCTGTGCTTGCCCGAGAAGATCGGGAAGTAGAGCGTGTCGTGTTGGGTGAACGAAGCTCCCTCCCAGCCGCTCGTCGAGTGGCACGTGGTGCAGTCGGTCGGGAACCCCAGGACCTCGTGGTCCGGGTCGGTCGTTCCGCGGTAGTCGGACTCGTGGCACGCAAAGCATTCGGTCGGCGTCCCCGAGTATCCGTTCGCGTGGCACGCGCGGCAGTCGAGGAGGCGATGTTCGCCCGTCAAGGGAAAGCGGGTGTTCGCGTGATCGAATCGCGCTTTCTCCCAGAAGGTCGGCGCGTGGCAAAGCTGGCATTCCACGGGGAACTGAGCCTGGACGTGGTTTGGATCGGCCGCGGCTTCGTAGTCGGCGCGGTGGCACGCGACGCACTCGACCGGAAGACCGACCCATGTGCGCGCCCCCTGGGGCTGCGGCGTGTGGCATGTCTCGCAGTCTTGCACCGCATGGGCTCCGATCAACGGGAAGCGGGTCGCGCGGTGCTTGTCGAGCTGGGCCGAGCGGTCGAGGAAGTTCCTCGGCGTGTGGCAGGCCGCGCAGTCGGTCCCCAACTCGCCGCGATGGGCGTCGGTGTGGCAACCGACGCAGTCGGCCGGAGCGTCGCCGAAGTCGAGACTGACGTGGCAGGCGCGGCACCCGGCCGACCGGTGTGCGCCGACGAGCGGGAACTTCTTCGGGTGGACCCACTCCTTTCCGATCTTGATCGGCTTCCAGCCTTCCTCGGAGTGGCACTCGGTACAGTCGCCCGAGAACGCTCCGTGGGGATACTCGGGTTCCTCCGCGCGCGCCGCGGAAAGGGCCGTCGCGAGCGCGAGAGCGAGCACCGCGAAGACGGAAACTCTCATGATGGATCTCCTTCGACCGGAGTCTTCGCTCCGTGGCAGGCGGCGCACTTGGACGGGACTCCACGGAATCGCACGACCGGACGTCCGTCGGATCCCGGGTTCGAGGGATGGCACCGGGCGCAGGGTACCCCGGCGTGTCCCGTTCCGAGCCGGAAGGTCGCGTCCCGATCGTGGTCGAATCTCGAAGCGGCGCGGAACGAGTCGTCGCCGTGGCATCGCTCGCATCGTACCGCCGCTTCGGAGCCGAACTGTCCTCCGTGCGGGTCGGCATGGCATTGCGCGCACTCCCTGCGAGGATCTCGGAAGGTGAGCCCGTTCGATCCGGCGCGGGCCTTCGCGAGCGACTCGTGGCAGGCCACGCAGGGAACGGCCCGGTGGGCGCCGGTCAGCGCGAACGCGAATTTTCCGTGCTCCGCGACGCCGACCCGCGCCGAGGCGAAGGCGTCTGAATCATGGCAGTCGGAGCACGCTCGTGAAGGCTGGAATCGGTGCGGGTCCCGGTGGCACGCCGAGCACTCCCGCTCGATTCCGACAAGGGCGATCCGCGCTGTCCCTGTCTTCAGTCCCGGGGGAAGCGGCCCGAGCTCGGCCCGCTGCGGTCCGTGGCACGCGGCGCAGGGGATCCGCGCGTGCGCTCCCAGGAGCGGAAGCGCGAGATTCCCGTGCTCCCGGACCCCGAACCGGGAGGGCCGCCATCCGCTCGCATCGTGGCACGCCGAGCACTCTCCACGATCGGGGCGCGAGACGAGTTGTCCCCCGTGCGCGTCCTCGTGGCAATCGAGGCAGCGCTCGTGACGGGGGCGCATACCGACGAACCCCCGCTCATCGCGCCGGTGGCACTCGGCGCAGGCCACGCCGGCGTGCTTTCCTTCGAGGGGGAACCGGTCGGTCGCGTGCTTCGCACGATCGAGGGTCCCCGGCCGGAACCCGGCCACGTCGTGACACGAGGCGCAGTCGACCTTCGTCCCCGCGAGCGTCGCCTGACCCGCGTGCGGATCGCGGTGACAGCCACCACAGGTCGCGAAGGCCGGCCTCGGCCCCCAGCCGCTTCGCGGGTCGTGACAGCGGGCGCATGGGACGCCTCGATGCGCGCCCAGCAGCGGGTAACGCGTCCTGCCGTGTTCGAACGCGGTCTTCGGAACGTCGCGGAAGCTCGACGGATTGTGGCAGGAGGCGCAGGAGGGTCCGAGCCGGCCGCCGTGCGGATCGGCGTGGCAGGCGGAGCACTCCGCGTGGGGAAGCGGCTTGTAGACCGGCGCAGCCCGTCCCTCGGGCTGGTGACACTTCGCGCACGGCGTCGCGACGTGTTTGCCGAGGAGGGGGAATGCCGTGGCCGCATGGTCGAAAGCGGGAGTGTTCTTCCACCCGGACGGGTCGTGGCACCGGCCGCAGTCGGCGCCGAGAGCCCCGCGGTGCGGATCCTCGTGGCACGAGCCGCACGCCGGGTCGAGGCCGAGCCATCCCTTCGAGGCGCCCTTTCGGAACTTCGGCTGGTGACAGTCGGCACACCGCTTCTGCGCGTGCTTCCCGTCGAGAGTCCAACCGGCGCGGCGGTGATCGAACCGTTCGGGCGATCCCTCCTCCCACTCCACGAGGGCGAAGTCGACGCCGGCGTGGTCGGGGTGGCAGCGGGCGCACGGCACGTCCCCCGTCCGGGCGTGGAGGCCTCGTCCCGCGGAGCGGAGCCGGGCGATCGGCTTGTGGCAATCGAGGCATCGGGAGTCCATCCCCTCGTCGCGCGGGGCATGGCACTTCGTGCAGTGGGCATTCCCCTCGAGGTGGGCGTGCGGCTTCGCGAGCGGACCGGGGGAAACCTGCGCACGCACGATCCCGGGGACGAACGCGAGCAGGATCGCGGCGGCCGCGACCGGTGCGCGTCTCACGCGGTCGCCTCGCCGGGGGACCCTCCGATTGAGACCTCCTTGATCACGCTCCGGATTCCGATCTTCTCGAGGAACGCCTTGGGCGGCTCGCCGCCGATGCGAACGATGACGTCGTCGTTCGGAAGGCGGGAGGTTCCGTCCGGGCCGTCCAGGAGGACCGCCTCGTGGAGGATCTCGCGTACCTTGGTGCCGAGAAGGAGCGTGACGCCCCCTCCGGAGACCACCTCCTCGAGTTTGTCGCGATTCCTCGGTTTCACGCGGTCGAACGAGTCGCCCCGATAACTGAGGTGGACGGTCGTACCCCTCTGGCGCGCGAGGCCGAGGGCGCTCTCGACGGCGCTGTCGCCGCCGCCGACGACCAGCACGCGGCGACCCGCGAACTCCTCCATCTCCGCGACGTCGTAGAACACCTTGGGAAGATGCTCCCCGGGGACCCCGAGCGTCCGGGGGCTCCCGCGACGGCCCATGGCGAGGATCACCAGGCGGGCCGGCCATGAGGCGTTCTGCGTCACGACGTGGAATCCCCAAGACTCGCGCCGGACATCGGTCACCTTCTCGCCGCATCGAATCGCGAGGCCCGTCGTGGCGATGATGTTCTCCCAGACGCCGAGAAGCGTCTCCTTCGCCGCGGCGGCGACCCAGAGGTCGCCGTAGACGGGGAGGTTCACCGGCTCCGCGAGCAGGAGCTTGTGACGGGGGTAACGCCGAATACTTTCGGCGGCCTCTCCCTGCTCCAGGACGACGTAGCGCAGTCCGCGTTCCTGGCACGCGAGGGCGGCGGAAAGCCCCGCGGGACCGGAGCCGACGATGACGACGTCGTGAATCAGGGCGGTTCCCCCGGGCCCCGTCGCGGCGAGCCGTCGGGCGGCCGCTTCGGCCGCCAGTTTCCCCTCGTTGATCGCGTTCTTGATGAGGCCGCGCCCCCCGAGCTCTCCCGCGATGTAGATCCCCGGCACGTTCGTTTGGAAATCGAGATCGATCTCCGGGACTTCGAGCCGCTGAACCGCAGCCCCCGAGGACAGGAAGATCCCGTTCACGGGACAGGCCTTGACGCACTCTCCGTGGGCTGTGCACCGGGAGGGATCCACCACCGCGAGCTTCCCCGTGAGAGCGATCGCCCCGGATTCGGGGCACGCGGAAACGCAGGCGCCGCATCCCACGCAGACGTCGGATCGGATCACCGCGTGCAGTCGTGCAGAGCCGGCCTCCGGCGAGGAGTCCGGGGCGAGCGGTGCCGCCACGATCTCGTAAACCTGCGGCGCGATCCCGCAGCGCGGACACGGAACGTCCGCCGAAGGCACCGAGCCGCCGCACCGAGGGCAGGCGACCGTTCGAGGCCGCTCGGCGTCGGCCGCCGGACGGCTCGCGCGGACGTGCCGCGCGACGAGGAGGATCGTCAGCGCCAGAAAGGCGAGGGTCGTCCAGAACAATGCGTTCGGGTCCCGTTCAGTAAAACCACGTTTGACCCATCGCGACCGCGACGGCGACGTGAAGGAGCACGGCGAGGAGGGCGGTCACCGCGAACGGCTGATGGGCCGCGTGCCACCAACGGAAGATCCGGTGCGCTCCGTCGAGCATGGCGACCTGCTGCGCGAGCGCCATCTCCCGGCGTGCGAGGCGAACGACCTCCCGTTTGCGGGCGGCCGGCAGGGACGGACCTCCCGTCCGGCGCAGATCGTCCGCGAGGGCCCGTACGGCGCGCCGCCGGGCGAGGTCGTCCGACACCATGCGGGCCAGCACGACGAGAACGTTCAGCGTGGGCCGGACCGCGGTCTTCGGCGCGAGGCGCGCTTCGATCTCGGGGACTCCGCGGCCGGTCGCAACGGCGACGTCGTGGAGGAGCTGACGCCTCTCGGCGGCCACCTCGTCCCCGGTCAAAGCCGCCCCCGTTCTCCCTCTCGGGATGTGGACGTAGAGGTACCGCCCCACGAGCCCGCTCAAGAAGACGACGAACATCGACGCGTAGCCGAGTCCGATCAGGCCGTGAAAGCGGAAGCTCGCGTGGGCCGCCGCGACGAAGGGCACGAGAAGTCCGGCCACGATGTGCACGTCGAGCCACCTCGGAATGGAGCCGAGGGCCGGCGTTCGGCCGAGCCGCTTCCGGATCGGGTAGGCCCAGAGGAAGAGGAAGAGACCGAGGGCAAGGAGGCCGAGCGTCTGGCCGATCGCGCCGGACGGCTTCAGCCATGGATGAAACTCGTGCCGGACGCGGACTCCCACCGGCGCCGCGTAATAAGGATAGCCCCAGAGGAGAATCGACGTGATCGCGGCGACGAGGAGGAGTCCCACCGTCCTTGCCGCCCGAACGGCGGTCGGCGTCGATGACGAAGTCGTAACCGCGGATGCGCGTTCCAGCGTCGACGTCTTCTCCCGCCCGATGGTATACCCGTTGCCCGGCATCCCTCCGCACCTCCCTTGCGTCCCCCGAAGCGTCCAGCAAGACTGGTGCCGGAAGGAGGACCGTCCCTCATGTCCATCCGCCCCGTCAAGCGTCTCGTCAAGGCCAGGCCGACCCTCGAGGGCGCCGGCGTCCACCTCCGGCGGGCGTTCGGCTTCGGAAGCACGGAGGAGTTCGATCCGTTCCTCCTGCTCGACGATTTTCGCAACGAGGACCCGGAGAAGTACCTCTCGGGCTTTCCGTGGCATCCCCATCGCGGGATCGAGACGATCACGTACGTTCTCGCGGGGACGGTCGAGCACGGCGACAGCCTCGGCAATCGCGGGGCGATCACGCCCGGGGACGTGCAGTGGATGACTGCGGGGAGCGGAATCATCCACCAGGAAATGCCGAAAGGGGACGAGCGGGGGCGCATGCACGGCTTCCAGCTGTGGGCGAACCTCCCGTCGGCGCTCAAGATGACCGCGCCCCGGTACCAGGAGATCGCCTCGAGCGACATCCCCGAGGTCGAGGACGACGACGGCACCCGCGTGCGCGTGATCTGCGGGAGCCTCTGGGGAAAGACGGGCCCGGTCGACGGCGTGGCCGCCGAGCCGAACTACTTCGACGTGAGCGTGCCTCCACGGAAGCGCAAGTCCCTCCCCGTAGAGACGACGCGCCACGCGTTTGCGTACGTCTTCGAAGGGTCGGCGAGGTTCTGCAACGCTTCGGGTCCGCTCGACGTTCCCACCGAGGGGGTGGGTTGGGCGGAGACAACCCCTCCCGAGACGGCCGACAACCGGTCGCTCCTCGTCTTCGACCGTGGCGACGAGGTGACGGTCCAGGCCGGAGAGGACGGAGTCCGCTTTCTCCTCGTCTCGGGGAAGCCGCTCGGCGAGCCGGTCGCCTGGTACGGCCCGATCGTGATGAACACGCAGGCGGAATTGCGGCAGGCGTTCGCCGAGTTCCAGGCGGGGACGTTCCTCAGGCACGGCCCCGCGCGATAGAGCCCGCGGGGATCCCGACGTCGACCCGTTCCGCGCCCAGCGCCTCCACGAGCACGCGCGGCTCGATTCCGACGAGGAACCCCCTCGCTCCGCCGTTCACGAAGACCCGCGGCAGATCGAGGATCGTCCGCTCGACGTAGACCGGCATCGAGGCACGGGTGGCGAAAGGGGAGGTCCCGCCCACCCGGTAGCCGGAGTGACGTTCGGCGACGTCCGGCCTGCAGGGTCGGATCGATCTCTTCCCCAGGAAGCGCGCGAGCGCCCTCGTGCCGACCTCGCGGTCGCCGTGCATCAGGACGAGAAGCGGATCCCCGCGATCGTCCTCCATCACGAGAGTCTTGACCACCTGGTGCTCGGCAACGCCGAGCTCGCGCGCGGAAACGCGGGTTCCCCCCCGGTCTTCGTACCGGTACCGGTGCTCGGTGTACGCGATTCCGCGATCGCGGAGGAACCGCGTTGCGGGAGTGGTCGGAGCGGACCTCTTCATCGCCGGAACGCGGCTCCCACGCGCAGACGGAACATGTCGAAGTCCTCGTTGCCGAGCACGGCGACACGGCCGAGCGCCATCGCGTCCTTCTCCGGACCGACGGACTCGGGCGGGCCCGCGAACGCGAACGCGTAGCCGGCCTCCCGCACCGCCTCCGTTCCGGGCTCCGGCGGTACCGTCCGCTGGCCTCCGGGATAGACGAAGATCGGGCACGCGCCGAAGTCCGATTCGATGCGTCGCTTGGACTCGGCCAACTCGTAGCGCAGCCAATCCCCCCGCAGCCGAGAGAGATCGGGGTGGGTCATCGAGTGGGACGCGACGTCGATCAGGCCGGTCGCGGCCATTCCGCGGAGCTGCCCCGTCCCGAGGAGGGGGAACCGCACGTAGCCGGGGACGCGGCCGCCGGGATGCGGAAGGAACCCGAGGTCCTCGAGGCAGGCGCGGAGCCGCGCCGGGTCGGTCGTGCGGAGCCGCGACCATGCCGTCTCGTAGGACAGATCCGCTATCTCCAGATCGCGGCGAAGCCGCGACGACGCCTCGGGGGAGCGTCGCAGGAGCGCGTGGGCGATCCCGAAGAGCGTCTCGTCGCGCGGCTCGCCGAGGAGCGCGGGGCAGACCGCGACCGTGACCGGGACGGAGAGCGCCTCGATCGCCGGCCACGCGTGCCGTTCGAAGTCGGTCCCGACGTCGTCGACGGTGATGCAAACCCTCGGGGCGGCCGGGGCGTTTCCGGCGAACGTCTCGCGGAGCGCCTCCGCGACCGTTCGAACCCGAAACCGCCGGTCGAGGTACTCGAGTTGCCTCCGGAAATCGCCGGCCCGGACGGTGAGTTCGTCGGGATCGGCGTCGTCGGGGCAAAAGTAGTGATACATGAGGACGACGAGCCGCCCGCGCCCCAGTCGGGGCCAAGCGTCGAGAAGACCGGTTCGGGCCGCGAACCTCCCCGCCCGTTTCGCGATCGAGATCAGACGAGACACAGATCGCCGTCCCCAGGAACGAGGTGCCAGGATGTCGCGGCCACACGGGCAGGATCCCAGTCCCTTCCGTAGATCACGAACGGATTGGGGCTGGCGCGCCTCAGCCAAGCGGTCCCCGCGAAGGTCCTCGTGAGCGCGGGGTGGGTCCCGCGCCACTCGACGACGTCCGCTCCGCGCTCGGACGCCCACGCTGCGGAGGCCGCGGCAAGCCGGCGCAGCGCCGCGCGATCGTCGAGCGGCGCCATCCAGTCGAGGATCTCGGCGACCCAAGCTCCGAAGAGGCTCGCGCGCGGTCGAATCTGGATCGCGAAGAAACCCGCGATTCGTCCTCCATCACGCACCACGAGCATCTCGGGGCGTTCGGAGGGGCATCTCTCATAGCGCCATGCGAGGAACTCGGGCTCCCGCCGGGTCGTGACTCCCGCGGAGAGTTCGATCGGCTCCAGGAAGGCCTGAAGCGCGCGGTCGTCCGCGCGCACCGGCTCCCAATCGGAGCCCCGGGCCCCGCCCCGGGGGGCGGGTTCCCGTCGAGGGTCGTCCCGACGGGCGATCCGCGGCCCGAGCCACCGGCGGAGGGGCGGCGCCGCGCCGACCAGGAACGATCGCACGCCGCGGGCGGTGAGGATTTTCTGGAACCGCTGGTCGCCGCCGGGGACGTTGCCACCGCCGTGCCGCGTCCACATGCGAACGGAGTTGTGGTTGGCGCTCGACCCGAGCACCGGGCCGTCGAGGAAGGTGTGGAACTGCTGCCCGACGATGCGCTGGCCGAGCCCGCTCCCGCGGAGCCTCGGGTCGAGGTGGAGGTCGGCGCTGTAACAGGCCCGAACCACGCGGCCCTCGATTCGGAGCGGGCAGTAGATGTTCACGAGTTTCCCGACGACCCCCCACTCGCGGTGCTCGAGCACCCACATCGGGGGGCGGCCCTCCCGGAAGGGGTTGTCGAAGTGGAGCCAGAGGATCCGGGCGCGGTCGACCGGCGGCGCGAGGTTGAGAAGCCACAACGTGTCGATGTCGGCCGGCTCCGCGGGCCGGAACTGCAACGCGTCGTCGAGAGGCTGCATCGTCGGGTCCCCGCGGCGATTCGCTCGCCGACGGCAAGATACGAGAAATCGCCGGGAAGGTCCGCAGGTCGGTCCGGTCCGCGTCTTGACGCCGCCCGGTCCGGGCGCATAGCCTCCCGGCGAGGTCGATCCATACCGGAAGGGAGCCTGACCGATGAGTCCTCGGAACATCGTCCGTCAACGCGGTTTCATGAAGACCGGCTGTCTCGTCGCGCTCGGGGTCGTGGGCGTGATCGTCCTGATCCTCGCCTTCACGCTCGTCGGCCGCTACAACACCCTCGTGGCGATGCAGGAGAAGGTCGCGGCCTCCTGGAGCGAGATCGACAACCAATACAAGCGCCGCTTCGACCTCGTGCCTCAGCTCGTCGCGACGGTTCAAGGGGCCGCCGATTTCGAGAAATCGACTCTCGAGGCGGTCACGGAGGCGCGCGCGAGCGTCGGCCGGGTGCAGCTCCCGCCGGGGCTTCCGAGCGACCCGGCACAGCTCCAGGCCTACGTGCAGGCGCAACAGGGACTCGGGGCGGCCCTCGCCAGGCTCTTCGCCGTCGCCGAGCAGTACCCGGACATCAAGGCGAACCAGAATTTCCTTTCCCTCCAGGACCAACTGGAGGGAACCGAGAACCGAATCGCCGTCGCGCGCCGCGACTACATCGACGCGGTCCGCACGTACAACACCGAGAGGCGCCGTTTCCCCACCAACCTCGTCGCGTCGATCTTCGGGTTCGAGCCGGCGGCCCGACTCCAAGCGGAGGGCGCCGAGCGCGAGACGCCGCAAGTCGAGTTCGACTTCGGAGAGAAGAAGGGCGAGTGAGCGCTTCCCTTCGAGCGATTGCACTCGCGGCTGCGGTATCGGTCGCGGGCGGCGTGGGCCCGTCCGCCGCGGCGCGGGGAGAGATCCCGCCCAACGACGGTTGGGTGACCGATCTCGCGGGGATGCTCGAGCCCGACGAGGAGCGGTCGCTCGAGGCGCTCATGGAGTCGTACAAGGCGGGGAGCGGGCACGAGATCGCGCTTGTCACGGTCCCGGATCTCGGCGGGAAGTCGATCGAGCGGTTCGCGCTCGAAGTGGCGAGGGCATGGGGGATCGGGGCGAAAGAGACGAACGCGGGGGCGCTCCTCCTCATCGCGAAGCGAGAGAGGAAGATCCGCATCGAAGTCGGCCGAGGCCTCGAAGGCACGCTCACCGATTCCATCAGCGGGCGTATCATCCGGGACATCATCGCGCCGAGGTTCCAGCGGGGCGACCTGTACGGAGGAATCCGCGCGGGAATCGAGGCGATGCACGCGGCGGCCGGAGGAGACTACGCCGCGCTCCCCGAGAGGCGGCGGGAAACGGAGGCGGTCGGGATCGCCACGCTCGTTCCGCTCTTTTTCTTTCTCGTCGTCTGGATCGCGCTCTTCCGCGCCGCGCGGAGGGGAGGGCGCGGGGGGCGCGGCGGCGGCGGAATCCTCCCGTGGCTCATCCTCGCCTCGATGTCCTCCGGGCGAGGCGGGCGGTCCTCCGGGTGGCACTCGGGAGGGGGCGGCGGCTTCTCCGGCTTCGGGGGTGGGGGAGGCTTCTCCGGCGGCGGCGCGTCGGGGGGATGGTGATGGCGGACTGGAGCGCGGCCGGGGCGCAGGCGAGCGATGGAGCGTGGACGTTTCTCGGGCTCGCGGGCCCCGCTCTCTTCGCGTTGTTTCTCCTGTTCCTCACGGGCAGGGCGATCGCGCGCCGCGATCGCTATCGCGCGGTGAAGGTCTTCTCGGAGCAGGATCGACAGGCGGTACGCGAAGCGATCGTCGAGGCCGAACGGACGACCGTCGGGGAGATCCTCCCCGTCGTCGTCGAGCGATCCGACCCCCATCCCGCCGCGAACTGGCTCGCAGCGATCGCATTCGTCGTCGTCGGCTCGACCCTCCTGATCGTCTGGCTTCCGTGGAAGCATCCGATCTTTGTGCTCGTCGAGCAGGCGGTCCTCGGCGGAATCGGCTACCTGCTGGCTCGGAGATTCCCGGATCTCGCGCGCTCGTTCGTCCTCGAGGACCGCGCGTCGCGCGTCGCGGAAGAGCAGGCGTTCCAAGAATTCTTCGCGAACGGCCTCCACAAGACACGCGGAGCGACCGGAGTGCTCCTCTTCGTCAGTCTCTTCGAGCGGCGCGTGATCGTGCTCGCGGGCGAGGGGATCGACGCCGCCGTGGACGCGGCATTCTGGGAAGGGGTCGACGATGCCGTTCTCGAGGGGGTCCGGAACGGGTCGCTCCGCGACGGTCTCGTGGAAGGAATTCGTCGTGTCGGACGGTTGCTCGCGGAGAAGTTCCCCTGGACGGAGGGAGACCGGAACGAGATCCCCGACCGCGTGATCGTGCGATCGGAGTAGCGCCGCTCAGAGTTCTCCGCGCGAACGCAACCACGCCCGGCACGCGCTCCGGGTCACGACGGCCAGGTACAGCCTGGGCAACGTGTAGTCGCGAGAGTCGTCCACGTAAGGCGCGAGGCACCAGAGCACGACGTCCAGAAGTGCGCTGACGAGCGAGCAGTAGACGAAAATGTTGAACTCGCGAAAGGCGTCCTGCACGGCCCGATCCCCTCGGAGTTCATGTACGGCGAGAGTCGAGCCCGGCCCACGCGAATCCTCGGTCCGAAATTAGACCTTTCCGGGTTGTCGGGATGCTGGCTTCGAGAGTTGGGACTCGATACGAATCGAGGGGTTGTGGCGACCGCACTTCCTGGTACTTTTAGGGACGTTCGACGCGATTCTCGCTGCGCGAAGGCGTCGTGCCGCGGTGGCAACGAAAGGAAGCCCATCATGCGTCTCTCGCGCTCGCTCTGGATCCTCACCCCCCTGGCCCTCCTGCTCCTGACGGCCGCGGCTTGCAACGAAGCCGGAGGCGACGCCGTGCTTGGTCCGAGCACAGCGGAGTCGGCGGAGGAGGGAATCGAGCTCAGCGCCGATCCGGCGCAGATCACGCTCGACCCCAACGATCCTGAGGCTCCCCGCGACCCGAACACGAACAAGCTGATCGGGAGCACGACGATCACGGCGACGGTCCGCAACGCGCTCCTCGAGCCGCAGGCCGGCGTGGAGGTCACCTTCACGACGACGAAGGGGACGCTCGCTTCGGGCGGCCAGCCGCTGACGACGGACGCGGAAGGAAAGGTCGTCGAGACCCTCTCGGTCACCGAGGACGACGCGGGCGACGTCGAGGTCACCGCCGTCTCGGGCGAGTACACGGAGACGATCGTCGTCCCCGTGGTCTTGGTCCCGCTGAACGTGCCGCCGACGGCGGATGCGGGCGACGACGCGACGTTCGAGTGCCCCGAGGTGACGCTCGACGGGTCGGGCTCGACCGACGCCAATTCGACCGAGGGGACGAACGACGACATCGTGCTCTACGAGTGGTTCCTCGAAGGGGAGAAGATCGCCGAGGGCATGACCGCGCAGGTGGAGCTCCCCGTCGGAACGCACGAGATCACCCTCAAGGTCACGGACAAGGGCGGCCTCACGGGAGAAGACACCGTGACGATCACCGTCGTCGACACGACCGCCCCGATCGTGACGCTGCGACTCGACCCGCCGGTTCTCTGGCCGCCGAACCACAAGATGCGCGACATCCAGGCGCTGCTCGAGATCGTCGAGGAGTGCGATCCGGAACCGGTGATCGAGCTCGTGTCGGTGACGAGCAACGAGCCCGACAACGGGCTCGGGGACGGCGACACGGAGAACGACATCCAGGGGGTCGAGATCGGCACCGCCGACACGCATTTCGCACTGCGGGCGGAGCGCCAGGGGACGGGGAGCAACCGGCTGTACACGGTCGTCTACCGGGTGACCGACGCCTCGGGCAACTCCACGCTGGCCGAGGCGGTCGTCACGGTCCCGCACGATCGCGGGCACTGATCCCGATCCGACCGGTTCGTTCGACGGGGGCGGTCGCTCAACGGCGGCCGCCCCCGTCGTGTTTTCGTCAGGGGAAGAGCCCGTCGATCGAGAGGTAGCGTTCTCCGGTGTCGTAGCAGAAGGCGAGGATGCGGGAGCCGTCCGGGATCTCCGGCGACTTCTTCTCGATTGCCGCGAGCGTGGCGCCCGACGAGATGCCGACGAAGATCGCCTCTTCTCGAGCGCACCGGGCGGCCATCGCGAACGCCCGTTCCGCCGCGACCCGAATGACGCCGTCGAGCAGCTCGGTGCGGAGGATCTTCGGAACGAAGCCCGCGCCGATCCCCTGGATCGGGTGCGGACCGGGCTGCCCTCCGCCGAGGACCGGTGAGGCCTCCGGCTCGACCGCGAGCACCCGAAGGCGCGGAAATCGCTCCTTGAGGACCTCACCGCAGCCGGTGATGTGGCCGCCCGTCCCGACTCCCGTGATCAGGAAGTCGAGCCCGTCCGGGAAGTCCTCGAGGATCTCCCGCGCCGTGCGCTCCCGGTGGACCCGGACGTTCGCGGGATTGTCGAACTGCTGGGGCATCCAGGCGCCGGGGGTCGAGGCGACGAGCTCCTCCGCGCGCGCGATCGCACCCCTCATTCCTTTCTCGCGGGGAGTGAGCTCGAGTTCGGCGCCGTAGGCCCGGAGGATGCGTCGCCGCTCGACCGACATCGATTCGGGCATCACGAGGACGAGCCGGTAGCCCTTCACCGCGGCGACCATCGCGAGCCCGATCCCGGTGTTTCCGGAGGTCGGTTCGATGATGACGCCGCCGGGTTTCAGGAGCCCGCGGTCCTCGGCGTCCTCCACCATCGATATGGCGATCCGGTCCTTGATGCTCCCGCCCGGATTCGCCCGCTCGAGCTTGAGCCAGACCTCGAGCGAAGGCCGGAAGAGGCGCCGGATCCGCACGTGGGGCGTGTTCCCGACGGTATCGAGGATCGTCTCCGCGCGCATCGAACGTCCCTACTTCTTCACGTGGCACTTGGCGCAGTTGCCCTTGCTCTCGAAGGCGGTGCCGCCGGCGACGTGGCAGGACGCGCACGAAGTCTTGGCCGCCTCGGCCTTCTTGTGCATCCCTTCCTTGTAGCCGCCGAGGTCTCCCTTCGCCTGCTTGAAGAGCGCGTCGTGGCAGACCTTGCAGTCGTTCTTCGCCGCCTCGAGGTGCTTCGCGTGGTCGAAGGTCACGGCGCCGCTCTTCGCCTCGTAGACGAGCGGGCCGGGAGCCTTCTTGGCATCCTCCGAGAGGGCGAGGCCGGTCGAGAGGGCGAGGACGAGGGCTGCGGCGAGGGCCAGGGTCCGTTTCATCGTGGTTCCTCCGGGCTCGTGATCGAGCACGCGCGGACATGATGCAAGTCTCGATCCCGGAGGGAAACCCCCCGAATCCCGGCCCGCGGCCCTTCAGGGAGGACAGCGGTGTCCCCGCGAACGGACGCTTCTCAAGTCTCCGATCCGTAACGGGGCGAGTTCCGGCGCCGCTACCGGAGGGGCGATCTCGCGTCCAAATTGAGCCGAGTCGTGTGCAACCCCGTTCGCGTCCTCCGCTCCGGCGGCTGGTACCACGTGATGAACCGGGCCCGGGACGGGCAGGCGCTCTTCCCGTCGGGAGCCGAAGCGGATGCGTTCCTCGAAGCCCTCGGTCGGATCGCCGAGAGCCGGCCCATCGAGGTCCACGCGTACTGCGTGATGGGCACGCACTACCACCTCTTGGTCCGCGCCGAGGAGGGGGTTCTCTTGGCGGCCCTCGAGCGGCTCGAGGAGGGAATCTCCCCCCGGGCGGGACAGGTGCGCGTGCGCCGGATGGCGGTCGGGCGCCACTTCCTGCAGGTGACCCGCTACATCCACCGGAACCCCGTCGAGGCCGGACTCGCGCGGCGGCCGGAGGACTGGAAGTGGTCGAGCTACCGCGGCTACCTCGACCGGATCGCGGGGCCTCCGTGGCTCCGCTCCGACACCGTCCTCGGATGGCTGGGGTCGATCGGGGCACGGCAGCGGTACCGGGCGTACGTCGGTGGCGAGTGCCCACCGCTGGGGTCGTTGCGCGAGGGAACGCGACCGGGTGAATTCCGTTACGGTTCCATTACGGAACCACACGGAGATGCGGCCCCGATGGCAACCCTCACCCTCAAGGGCGTACCCGATGACCTTCTCGCCCGGCTCCGCG
>CAZVOE010000004.1:0-61470 GCA_964628935.1 uncultured Acidobacteriota bacterium | reverse complement strand
CCGACCCGTTCGTCCTCGGCGTCTCGGGGGGGGCGGTTCTCGGAGCGGTGCTCTTCCTCGCGGCCGCGGGGGAAGGACCGATCGGACTCCTCGGCCGCCCCGCTGCCGCCTTCCTCGGCGCAGGCGCAGCGCTCGTCCTCCTCTTCGCACTCGCCCGCCTGCGCGGTCGAACCGAGTCGCACGCGCTCCTGCTCGTGGGGGTGGTGGTGAATGCCTTCGTGTCGGCGATCCTCCTCGTCCTGATCTCGGTCGGGGATCCGGCGAAGTTCCAGGGGGTTCTCTTCTTCCTCGTCGGCTCGCTCGATTCGATCTCGTGGACCGCCCTCCTCGTGATGGTGGCCCTCGTGACGGTCGGGACCGCGACCCTCTTCGCCCTGGCCCACACGCTGAACATCCTCTCGCTCGGGGAGGAAGAGGCAGGGCACCTCGGGGTCGCGGCGGAGCGAGCGACGTGGGTTGCCGTGCTCGCCGCCTCCCTCGCCACCGCGACCGCCGTCGCGTTCACCGGCGTCATCGGATTCGTGGGGCTGATCGTCCCGCACGCCGTCCGTGCGATCTTCGGTCCCGACCACCGGACGTTGCTTCCGGTCTCGGTCGCGGCAGGCGCGGCCTTCCTCGTGCTTGCGGACGCCCTGGCGCGGACCGTCGCCGCGCCGGCCGAGGTCCCGGTGGGGGCCGTGACCGCCCTTCTCGGTGGGCCGTTTTTTCTCGCTCTGCTCTTCCGTAGATTGAGGCGGCCGTGAGCGGGGCGGCGCTTGAACTCCGCAGCGTGCGGTTCGCCTATCCCGGCGCGCCGGTCTTTCGTGGGTTCGACCTCTCGATCGCACGCGGGGAGATGGTCGCGATCCTCGGGCCCAACGGATCGGGGAAGACGACCTTCGTCCGGCTCGCGTCGGGGAGCGTGCGGCCCGACGAGGGAACGCTCCGCCTCTTCGGCGACGACCTCCGTTCGCTTCCGGCTCGCGAGCGGGCGAGGCGCGTCGCAGTCGTCCCGCAGCAAACCTCCCCCGCCTTCGAGTTCTCGGTCCTCCAGATGGCCCTCCTCGGCCGCGCGCCGCACCAGGGGCTCCTCGGCCTCGAAAGCGATCGCGATCTCGCGGTCGCGCGGGACGCGCTTTCGCGGACCGACATCGCCCATCTCGCCGATCGTTCGTTCCACACCCTCTCCGGGGGGGAAAGACAGCGGGTGCTCCTCGCGCGGGCGCTCGCGCAGGAAGCGCCGCTCCTCCTGCTCGACGAACCGACCGCCTTCCTCGACCTGCGCCACCGTCTCGAGGCCTACGAGCTGCTCCGCCGCCTCAACCGCGAGGAGGGGATCACGGTCGTGCTCGTGAGCCACGACCTGAACCTCGCCGCGCGGTATTGCGCCCGCCTCGTGCTCCTCCGATGCGGGGAGGTCGTCGCCGACGGCGCGCCCGAGGAGGTGATGCAGCCCGGGCCGCTCCGCGAGGTCTACGAGGTCGAGGTGGCGGTGCGCGTCGATCCGGCGACGGGACGGCCTTACGCGGTGGCGCTGGGGGCGGCCGCGGAACCGACGTCCGCTTGACACCTCCCGCCCCTCCCGCTACCGTCCGTTCGGTTTTCGTTCTTTGTCACCTTCGTTCGGCCAAGGGAAGCGGGTGAGAATCCCGCGCGGCCCCCGCCACTGTCACCGGGGACGCCGAGGGCACGAATCCACTGGGCGCGAGGGATCCCGAGGAGATCGGGGTTGCGCGTCCGGGAAGGAGCCCTCGAGCGGACGATCCGGAAGCCAGGAGACCTGCCGGGCGAACGTCTTCCAGCCCTCGAACGGGAGGTTCGCATGGCGCTTCGATCGGTTCTGTTCCCCCTCGTCGCTTCTCTTCTCGCCTTCTCCGCGCTCGCGGAGGAGTCTCCCATCCGCATCGAGCCCGTCCCCGAAGAGCGGGTCGAGGTCACCGCGGCGCGGCTCCCCGATCCCGGGGAGTCGGCGGACGACGTCCCCGCCCTCGTCACCGTCGTCGCGCGCGATGCGATCGAGCGGAGCGGCGCCCGCACGCTCCAGGACCTCCTCGCGGCCGAGGCGGGGATCGTCCTCTACGACCAGGTCGGGAACGACGTGCAGAAGACCTTCGACCTGCGCGGCTTCGCGACCGGCACCGGCACCGCCGTCTTCCTCGACGGGGCGCGACTGAACGACCCCAGGAACAACGTGGTCGCGCTCGAGCTCGTCCCGCTCGACGCGATCGAACGGGTCGAGATCGTGCGGGGGTCGGCCGCCGCCGTCGCGGGCGCGGGATCGGAAGCGGGGATGGTGCACCTCCGCACGCGGCGCGGAGAAGGGTTCTCGGGCGCTCTCCGCGCCGGAGCGGGAAGCGACGCCGCGTCGAGCCTCGGAGCCTCGCTCTCGTTCGGTTCGGGGCGCTTCGACGGGTTCCTCTCGGGGGCAAGCGACGAGAACGACGGCTTCCGCGAGAACGCGGGAGGGACGCTCGATCGTTACGCCGGGTCGTTCGGGGTCGATCTCGGAGGAGGGCGCCGTCTCGCGCTCACCGGCTCGCTCTCGCGGCTCGACTGGGGAGCGCCGGGGGCGCTCACGCAGGCGGAGTGGGAGGCCGACCCCACCGCGTCCCCGTACAACCGCCTCGACGGGGCCAGGGAAGACGCGAACCTCGCGGTGCTTCAGTACATGGGACCGGTATCGTCGTCGTTTTCCCTCTCCGCGAACCTCTACGCCCGCGGCCGCGACGCCGAGTCCCTCTCGACCGGCCGTGCCGCCGCGTCGTTCGGCGGCTTCTTCCTCGACACGGACGCGAGGGAGCTCGGGAGCACCGTGCAGGTGACCCACGACCTCTCCCGAGGCGCCGTGTCGAATCGTCTGATCGCGGGGATCGAATGGCTCGGGGGAACGACCGACAGCCTCGGCTTCTTCACTTCCCCGTCGGATCCCGGAAACCCCGACCTCGCCGCCCCGAACGCCGACAACCGGGCGGAGCGCGAGGCGACCGCCCTCTTCGTGCAGAACGTCCTCGAGCCGTCGGCCCGTTGGGCGTTGACGTTCGGGGTGCGCGCCGATCGCGACCGGATCCGCTACGAGGAACGTGTGCCGAACCCGACGCTCACGGATGAGCGATCTTACTCGGAGGTCTCCCTTCGAGGAGGCGTCACCTTCGCGGCGACGGAGCGAATCGGGGTGTGGGTGGGATACGGCGAGTCGTTCCTCCCGCCGACCGTGGAGGAAGCGTTCGCCTTCCCCGGCTTCGGAAGCAACCCCGATCTCGATCCCGAAGACGCCCGGTCGTACGAGGCGGGAGCGCGCCTCGCCCTCGGCTCGGGCTCGATCGACGCAGCGCTCTTCCGGATCGCCACGGAGGACGAGATCGTTTTCGACCCGACCCCGACCCCGGCCGACCCGTTCGGGAGGAACGTCAACGCCGGGGAGACCGCGCGAACCGGCGTCGAGATCGCGGCGCGGGGGCGGGCGCACGAGCGGGTCTCCTGGTTCGTGACGGCGGCGTGGGTCGACGCCGAGTTCCGCGGGGGGGACGACGACGGGAACCGCGTCCCCCTCGTGCCGGAGCACCGTTTGGGCGCCGGGTTCGACCTCGTACTTCCCTTGGGGCTGGGCTTCCGTCTCGAAGGGCTCCGGGTCGGGCCGCAGGTTCTCGATAACGATCCGGGAAATACGCAGCCCGAGATGGAGGCGTACGCGGTCGCGAACGCACGACTCACCTGGGAACCTCGCCTCGCCTCGATCCGCGAGGGGAGCGGCCCGCGCCTCTACGCCGAGGTGCGGAACCTGACCGACGAGACGTATGCGACCCGCGGGATCCGCGCCTTCGACTTCTCGACGTTCGAGGAGGCGACCTTCTACACTCCCGCACCGGGACGGCGCTGGTACGCCGGGCTCGAATGGAGGTTCTGAGAATGCCCCGGCTCACCAGGATTTACACGAAAACCGGCGACGACGGCACCACGGGCTTGGGCGGCGGGCAGCGCGTTCCCAAAGACGCCCTCCGGATCGAGACCTACGGGACGGTCGACGAGCTGAACGCCTGCCTCGGCGCCGCGATCGCGACGGGGCTCGAGCCCTCGCTCGCGGCGGCGGCGCTCACGATCCAGAACGAGTTGTTCCACCTCGGAGCCGACCTCTGCGTCCTCGAGGAGGACAAGGCGAAGATTCCGGTCCCCCGGGTCGAGTCGCGCCACGTGGACGCGCTCGAGGCGCTGATCGATCGGCTCAACGAGCAAGTCGGGCCGCTCGAGAACTTCATCCTCCCCGGGGGTTCGCCGGGAGCGGCTCATCTCCACGTCGCCCGCACCGTCTGCCGGCGGGCCGAGCGGCTGGCGGTCGCGCTCGCCCGGGAAGAGGCGGTGGGGACGGAGGTCGTCCGTTACCTCAACCGGCTGTCGGACGCCCTCTTCGTGATGGCCCGGTTCGAGAACGCCTACCGTGGGGTGCGGGACGTGCTGTGGGACAGTCGGGCGTGAGGGCGAGGATTGCGCCTCTTCGCAGACGGGAATTGGAACGCTCTCGCGATCGAGGCGGGCTTCAGATCACTCGAGAGCGTCCCCATCCATGCATCCCCGGTCCGCTGCGGTTACCTTGACGGATTCCGCTCGGTGCAATCTCCGGGAGGGGAGCTTTCCTGACAGCCAGTGTTACAGTCCGCTTTCGAAGAGATCTCCTCCGCTCCCGTTTCGGGATTCCTCTGAGAGCACATGCCGCCCTTCACGGATCCATCGATGTTCGTCTCCGTCACGCACTTGTCTCCCGGTTTCCCTTCCAGATCGAACATCCGGCCGTTCCCGCAGGCAACCGTGTGGTTCGGAATCGCGACCGGGGGGCTGTCTCCGACGGCGCCCCGAAAACAGCCAGCGAGGTTCTCGATCTCGACACGCTCGCAGCCGATCTCACAGCTGGCACGAGCATAGTCGCCTCCTGACTCCTGACACTCCCAAACGTCACCGCCCGTTTGCGCGCAGGTCCCGGTCTCGGTGTCGATCCAGATCCAGACCTTGTCGCTCACTCCGCAATTGAACCCGATCACCTTCGTCGGTTGTACGGGACTCGATCCAAGAAGGCCCGCCGCCCCGATCAGAGTCAGCCCAGCGACGATACGATTCATGAGAAACCCTCCTTGGCCGCCTCCTGAGCAAGAGCCGTTCCACCGCCATTGTTCCGCCTTCTCGTTCTTCGCGGTGCGACCATCGGGCGGCCTCACGCAAACCGTGCGCATTGGGGGGGGGGGCGAAATCCCTTCGCCCCATCGCCGCGGGAGGGCGCCTCTAACAGGCTGCTGAAAAACGGGACCGAAGGGGTGCTGCCGGGTTCATGAACGCCTCCATGGACTCCCTCAGTTACGGAGGTCGTCCGTTACCTCAACCGGCTGTCGGACGCCCTCTTCGTGATGGCCCGGTTCGAGAACGCCTACCGCGGGGTGGCGGACGTGCTGTGGGACAGTCGGGCGTGAACCGGCCCGTCGGGACTGTCCGGGTCGGAAACAGGCATAAACAACGGCGCCGGGCTCTCCATCCCTCTCGGAGAACGTGCCCTCGAGCGCCGGCGTCGTGCTCGGACCGCTGGTGCGTCGAGCGCCTCGGCACGGCAGGGGCGCTCCCGCCTGGGGCCGGCACTCTACCGCGGACACGTCTCCTTTTTCACGATCGTGGTGGTGGAAGTCTCTGTCCCCCCCGTTGTGGTCGTCTGCGTGGTTGTCTTGCTCGCCGTGCACGTCACGCTGCTCCCGTCGGATCCGTTTCCTGTGCACGTGCCGTTGTCTCCGCTGCAGGTGACGGATATAGTCGTGCCATCGGCGCACCTCGCCGACTCCGTGTGAGTGCACTCGTTTCCGTGGTAACCCGAGAAGCACCCTTCGAGCGGTGGCGGCAGCGTCCCACTGGAGACGCACCAGATTGGAGTGAGGGCGTTGAAGACCTGCCCGCTACCGATCTCCCGGAAACGGCCGACGAAATCGTATCGCGTCTTCGATGTGTCGATGGGAAGTGCGACGAGCGCACCGGGCGAATAGGACGAGACGATCTCCCAGTCGGCAACGATATAGGCTTCCAGAACTTCGTACTGGCTCGACCACGTCGCCCTCACGCTCCCGTTGTAGGAGAATTGTGCGTACTCGACGTGGGTATAGGTGCAGGACTCCGCCGGGTGCGCGGGGTCCGGGAGGAGCCCTTCGCAGGTCGTCTGAGTAGGTGCCGAGGTCGCCGCCACCCCCAGTAAGGTCAGGCTCAGCGCGAAGCAGGTTGGTGTGGAAGACTTCATCCTTCGCCTCCTTCACTCCATGTCGCTTGGACAACACACCCCCCCGAGAGGGTCACCGGCCGGCCCCGTGGGCAAGAGGTGTGCCGTTTGGATTCTCGCGGATTCTCCACAGGTGCCATGCGAGGCTCCGGCAGAAAATGCGGGAATTGGGGGGGGCGAAATCCCTTCGCCCCATCGCCGCGGGAGGGCCCCTCTAACCCTCCCCCCGCTCCGACCTCGCCCGCGCTTGCTCCGGCCGCGGCGTCGCCGTCAGGAAACGGAGACAGCGGATCAAGGTCTCCCGCATCTGCGCCCGCTCGACGATGAGATCGACCATCCCGTGCTCGAGGAGGAACTCCGCCCGCTGAAATCCGACCGGGAGCTTCTGCCGGATCGTCTGCTCGATCACGCGGGGACCGGCGAATCCGATCAGCGCCTTCGGCTCGGCGATGTTCAGATCGCCGAGCATCGCGAATGACGCCGTCACCCCTCCCGTCGTCGGGTCGGTGAGGATCGAGAGGTAGGGAAGCCCGGCTTCGTCGAGCCGTGCCAGGGCCGCCGAGATCTTCGCCATCTGCATGAGGGAAAGGGCCCCCTCCTGCATGCGTGCCCCCCCCGAGCAGGAGATCACGATCAGCGGGCACTGGACGTCGAGGGCCCTCTCCGCGGCGCGGGTGACCTTCTCCCCGACGACGCTCCCCATCGACCCCCCCATGAAGCCGTACTCCATGACCGAGATCACGACGGGGAGCCCCCCCATCAGCCCCTCGGCGTTGATGACGGCATCCTTGAGGCCGGTCTGGGCCTGGTAAGTCTCGATCCGCTCCCGGTAGGGCTTGGTGTCGACGAACTCGAGGGCGTCGACCGGTTCGATGTCGGCGTCGAATTCGCGATACCGCCCGTCGTCGAACAAGGCGTCGAGCCGCTCCCGCGCGCTGATCCGGAAGTGGTAATTGCACTTCGGGCAGACGTTCGCGTTCGCGGCGACTTCCTTCTTGTAGATGATCTCCTTGCAGTTCTCGCACTTGACCCAGAGCCCCTCCGGGACCTGGAACTTCCGATCCCCCGCCGGGGTCTTGAAGGTGGTCTTCTCCTTCTTGAACCACGCCATGCGGCCGCGAACCTAACAGCCTCCCGGATCGAGCGTCAAGCGAAGACGGCTTCGCTTTCGTCCTACTTTTGACGAGGAACGGCGGAGCCCGCCTCGGCCGCGAGGAACTGGCCTTGCGCGCGGACGACCCGGAATCGCTCCCGCAGCGCAGGATCGAGCGACTCCCAGTCGTCCCGCTCGAAGACCCAGATCGCGTCGTCCTCCCGTTGCAGCCGTGCCGCGACCCCGGAGGCGGGAACGAACTCGGGGATCCGTCCCGTGTAGAACGCGAGGCTCGGGTGCGGATCGACCGCGAGGACGAGCGGCCTCGGCGTCCGGAGCTCGGGGGTGTCCTGGACGAACGCGGCGGTGCTCCTGCGTTCGATGAGCGCGGCCGGCGGGAACCATGCGACCGCGACGAGCGCCGTGGCCTGCGCGAGCGCCGCCGCGCCCCACGCTCCGCGCGGCCGCTCGAGGATCCAGAGGACCGCCGTCGCGAACGCCCCGGCCGCGAGGATCCCCGCCGTCGTCCACGCGAGCCCGCGCTCTCCCTCTCCGACGCTGCGCAGCGCCAGGACCACCACCGCCCCTCCCTCCGCAAGGAGCGTCGCGGCGGCGAGAAGAGGGGCGAGGGTGCGGGCGGGGGCCCTGCGAAGCGACTCCCCGACCTCGTACGCCACGAGGAGAGCGGCGAGAGGAAGAAGGGGGAGCAAGTAGCTCGGAAGCTTCCCGCGGCTGAGCGAGAAGAACGCGATCCCGGCGGCGAGCCCCGCCGCCGTGTAGCGCGCGGTCCGTGACGCAGGGTCCCGGGCCTCGGAGACGGCGCGGACGAGGGCGACCGCGACGACGAGCCCCCACGGGAGGGTCACGACGGGGAAGACGGCGAGGTAGTACCAGGCCGGCTCCGCGTGCCCCCCTCCTTCCACGATCCGCGCCCCGAGCTCCGTCCCGAGGAGATCCCGAATCGCCGGCCAACCGACCCGAGCGAGAAGGGCGAGCCCCCACGGCGCCGCGACCGCGAGGACGGCCGCGAGCGCTTTGACGACCGGCTCCCAGCCCGGCCAGACTTCGCGCCCCGATGCGGTCCGCCCCGCGAGGACGACGAGAACCGGAAGGAGCACCCCGACCGGCCCCTTGGCGAGAAAGGCCATCCCGAGGAGGGCGCCGAAGAGGAGCGCCCGCCCCTTCCGTTCCTCCGCTGGAGGAGCGAGGTCGAGCAAAACCGCCGCGAGGACGTGGACCGCGAGCAGGGCGTCGGTCGTCCCGCTCCTGCCGAGAAAAAAAACGAGGGGCATCGAGGCGAGAGCGGCGACGGCCCACGGAGCGGCCTCGGGGCCGAAGCGCCGCCGCGCGGCGATCCCGAGGATCGCGAGAGAGCCGACCGTCGCGACCGCGGCGGGCAGGCGCGCGAGGAACTCGCCCGGGCCGAACGCCCGGAAGAGGGCAGCCTGGAGCCAATGAAGAAGCGGCGGCTTCTGGAGACGCGGCTCCCCGAGGTAGGTCGGGACGACGAGATCGCCGCTCCACGCCATCTCGACCGAGGTTCTCGCGAAGCGCGCTTCGTCGGGGTCGAAGAGCGGCGCATCCCCGAGCCGGGCGAGCACGGCGAGTCCGGCCACGGCGAGCACGGAGGCAAACACGAGCCGTCGGAGTTCGCGCACGGATCGCTATGATACCGGCCGCGTGAAGCACGACCTCGTCGGGTGGCTCTACGGGCTCCAGGATCTCGGGGTCAAGCTCGGCCTCGACGGAATCCGGGGGCTCCTCGAGGCGCTCGAACGGCCCGACCGCGCCTTCCGGTCGGTCCTCGTCGGCGGGACGAACGGCAAGGGTTCGGTCGCCGCGATGCTCGACGCCATCCTCGCGGAGCACGGCGTCGGCGCGGGGTTCTACTCGTCCCCCCACCTCGTCCGCCCCCACGAGCGGATCCGCCTCCGCGGCGCCGACGTCGCGGATGCGGAGTTTCGGCGTCTTCTCGCGGCGGTTCGGCAAGCGTGCGAGCGTGGCATGGCGGACGGGCGCCTCGCAACGCACCCCTCGTTCTTCGAGGTGATGACCGCCGCCGCCTGTCTCGCCTTCCGCGACGCGGGACTTCCGGCCGCGGTCCTCGAGGTCGGCCTCGGGGGACGTCTCGACGCGACGAACGCGACCGACCCGCTCGTCTCTGCCGTCGTCTCGGTCGACCTCGATCACACCGCGATCCTCGGCGCGACCGTCGAAGCGATCGCTCGGGAGAAGGGGGCAATCGCCCGGCCGGGGCGTCCGCTCGTCGCCGGGATGGGGGAAGGACGGGCCCTCGGCGCGCTGAGGGAAACGGCGGCTCGCATCGGTGCGGAGCTCGTCGTGGCGCCGCGGGTGGCGTCGATCGAGGACGGACGAGGAGGCACGTTCGGGATCGCGACGGAGCGCCTCTTGTACGACGGCTTGCGACTCACCCTCCCCGGCGACCACCAGCGGAAGAACGCGAGAACGGCGGTCGTCGTCTTCGAGCGCTTCGCGGAAGCGATCGGCCTCGAGATCGACCCGGGCGCGGTCCGTGACGGGCTCGCCCGCACCCGATGGCGCGGCCGTCTCGAGTGGGTCGCGGGGGATCCTCCCGTCCTCCTCGACGGCGCGCACAACCCGGCGGGCGTCGCGACTCTCCTCGCCTACCTCGACGGCAGAAACGACCCTCCCCCCGTCCTCCTCTTCGCCGCGATGAGGGACAAGGACCTCGACGCGATGCTCCGCCCTCTCGCCGAACGTTCGATCGCGGTCGTCGCGACCGAGCCGCGGGTGCGCCGCGCCGCCTCCGCGCGCGATCTCGCCACGGCCGCGCGGGCGTGGTGCGCACGGATCGAGACGGTCGAAGATCCCGCGGAGGCGATCGCGCGCGCGCGTTCCCTCGCTCGGCCCTCGGGATGGGTCCTCGTCGCGGGTTCGCTCTATCTCGTCGGCGAGGTCCTCGCAGCGCTCTCGGGGGAGGAGACGCCGGGGCCGGTCTCGATGTAACAATGGGAGGGATGCGCGCCCACGTCGGACTGGATCACCCCTTGCGCCTCGATCCGGAGCGTTCGCTCGCTGGACTCGACTGGAAGACGATCTTCGGAAACGACCATCCGGTCGAGGTCGAGATCGGGATCGGGAAGGGACGATTCCTCCTCGCCGCCGCCGAGGCGCGCCCCGACGTCAACCATCTCGGGGTCGAGTGGGCGAACGAGTTCCTCCGGATCGCCGAAACGCGGGCGGCGAAGCGCGGCCTCGAGAACGTCCGCTTCGTCCGGGTCGACGCGCGCGAGCTGGTCGCGCGGGCGTTCCGTCCCGCGTCCGTGCGCGCCCTCTACGTTTTCTACCCGGATCCCTGGCCGAAGAAGCGCCACCACAAGCGTCGCTTCTTCCAGCCGGCGACGCTCGACGGGGTGGCGCGCCTCCTCGCCGCGGGCGGCCGGCTCCACGTCGCGACCGATCACGCGGACTACTGGGCGGTGATCGAGCCTCTGGTCGACGCGCACCCCGCCTTTGAACGCCTCCCGGAGTTCGGCGGGGAGGGGTTTCCCGGGGACCCGACTCTGCCGCTCACGAACTTCGAGGCGAAGTACCTCGTCGAGGGACGCGGAAGGAATCGGGCTTCCTGGAAGCGCCGGTCCGGTTGATCCCCCCCGGGGCGGGTTGTACACTTCGCGGGCTCCGCCCCCCGGAGCAGGGACGGGACACAGGGGAGTAGCTCAATTGGCAGAGCACCGGTCTCCAAAACCGGGGGTTGCAGGTTCGATTCCTGTCTCCCCTGCCGTCTCGGCCGAGGACCTTTCGTTCTGCCAGCGCCGGCGCAGCGTCCTCCGGCTCGTCGCCGGCGGGTTGGCCGGAGGAGTTCTCCTCGAGCTCGGCGCGCTCGTCGGATGCGGCGGAGCGAAGGGTCCGATCGCCGCGACGGTCCCCCTCGCGGAGCTTCCGATCGGCGCGCGGAAGGTCGTCGCGCTGGGGGACATCCCCGTCGAGATTCAACGAACTCAGGACCGATTCATCGCTCGGTCGCTCCTGTGCACCCACGAGGGATGCGTCGTGGCGTGGCAGGAGGACCTGAAGCGATACAAGTGCCCGTGCCAGGGGGGCTGGTTCGACGCCGACGGGCAGCCCTTCCAGGGTCCGGTCACGAAACCGCTCGTCGAGTACCCGGTCGCCGTCTCGGGCGACTCGATCACGCTGACCGCCTCTTGAAATTGTTCATCACCGGCGATCCGGGCTGCGGCAAGACGACCCTCGTCCGTCGCGTTGTGGAGCGCCTCGCGCCGAACGTCGTGATGACCGGGTTTTGGACGGAGGAACTGCGCGACGGCAGGGTGCGCACCGGATTCCGTGGCGTCACTCTCGACGGGCGGGACTTCCTCCTCGCTCACGTGCGCGAAAAAGGGGTCGCGAGGGTCGGGCCGTACGGCGTCGTCCTCGAAGGCCTCGAACGCGTCGGCCTCGACGCCCTCCGCCCGTCCCCGGCGACCCGTCTCGTCGTTCTCGACGAGGTCGGGAAGATGGAGTCGTTCTCGACCGCCTTCCGCGAAGCGGTCGAGGTCCTGCTCGCCTCCCCCGTTCCCGTCCTCGGCACGGTCGCGGTCCACGGGGTCGGGTTCCCGAAGCGGGTGCGCCAGGACCCCCGGATCGAGCTCGTGCGGATGTCGCGCGCCTCGCGGGACGCGATGGTCGGGGATGTCCTCCGCCGCCTCTCGGCAGCCGGTATCGCGTAGCCCTCAGCGCCGTCGCCATTCCTTCTGGAGAAGCCCGAGGAGGACCGTGTCCTGCGTTTCCCCGTTCGCGAGCCATCGCTCGCGAAGGAAGCCCTCCCGCTGGAATCCGAGTCCTTCGAGGAGCCGGAGCGAAGGCTCGTTGCGCGGGTCGACATCGGCCTCGATGCGGTGGAAGTTCCACTCGCCGAATCCGAAATCGAGGAGGGCGCCGAGCGCCTCGCGCATGAGCCCCTTCCGCCAATGGGCCCTCCCGAGCGCAAACCCGAGCTCGGCGCGGCGGTTCGCGACGTTCAGGTGGGCGAGCGTGCATGTGCCGATCAACCGGTCCTCGTTCGTGAGCGCGACGCCCCATTGGAAGAGGTCCCGGTTCCGGAAGTGCTCCTCGATCCGGGTGAGCAAGTGCGCGGCCTCGGAGCGATGGACCATCGGCGGGCTGCTCCAGTACCGCATGACGTCGGGGTCCGAGAAGATCTCGAATAGGGCGTCGACATCTTCCCGGTCGATCGCGCGGAGACGGACGCGAGGTGCGTAAAGGGTGGGGAGGACTTCGGCGTCGATCATCGCGTCGGCCGCTCCTCCTCGAGAACCCATCGTTCGTCGGCCGCAACGTGGAGACGCACGACCTCGTCGGCGTCGCGGGAACGCAGGACGTCGCGGATCGAAACGCAGGGGACGAACACCTCATCGGTCACGGCCGGTCGCTCCCTCTTTCTTTCTCCCCGCCAACCTTCTCGCGATCCCCTCCGCCGCATCGGCGTCTCCGGCGCGGCCGGTTGCGGCGGCGAGTCTCGCATAGGTGACCCAGAACGCGGCGTTCTCGGGATCGTACCGGACGGCATGTTCGGCGGCCGCGAGCGCCTCTTCCATCCGCCCGCGATGCGCGAGGATCCCCGCCCGGTTCGCGTGGAGCGACGCGGTCCACGGTTCGCGCTCGATCGCACGGTCGAGCAGGTCGAGCGCCTCGTCGAGCCGCTCCTGCCGGATCCGCACCGCCGCGAGCTCGGCCATCGCGGCCGGCGAGGTGGGATGGCGCTCGAGCATCACCTCGAGAACCGCCGACGCACGGTTCGTCTGGCCCGCTCTCAGCAAACCGCGACCGAGGTCGAACGCCGCGTCGTGGTGGGCGGGGTCGAGGTCGATCGCTTCCCGGAACATCTCGAGCGCTTCGTCGCGACGGCCGAGAATCGAGAGCGTCCTCCCGAGAAAAAAACGGAGATCCGCGCTGTCGTGCCCGAGCGTGAGCGCGCGGCGGAAATGCGCCTCCGCCTTCGCGAGGACGGCCTTGTGGAGTTTCGGGGGAACGTCGCTCGCCTTGAGGAAATAAGCGTGCGCCTCGAGGTACGCCCGCTCCCCCGCCGGGATCGCGTCGAGCGAGCCCGCGATCACCGGCTCGAGGTCGAGGGCGGTCCGCGCGTTCGGTTCGAGGACGTCGATCCGCTTGCGGATCCAGTGATCGGTGAACGTGGTGTGCGGGTGATCGTCGGGTTCCGCGCGTCGCATGTGGCAGGAAACGCAATCGTTCCCGCGCTTGCAGGCGGCCACGTCGTGACAGCCGAGGCACTTCGAGGAGAAGAAGTCGGACGGTCGGTCCGTCCGGTAGACGGTGACGTGCGGATCGTGGCACGTCAGGCATTCGAGCTTCCCGCCGCTCGCGGTGTAGCACCGACTCAGCACCATTCGGTCGGCCTGCGCCGAGATCCCGAAATCCTCGACGGTGGCCTCGCGCCAGCGGAACGGGACCACGTGGGTCGCGAGGGGCATCCCCGGCCGCCAATCTTCGAGGCGCTTCCCGTCGCGCAGGACGCGTTCGGTCGCGAACGAATCGCCGAGGTGGCATTGGAAGCAGACCTCGATCCGCTCCCTGGCCGCGAGGCGCGCGGGGTTCACGATCGTCGGATCGGCGCCGCCCGTCGGCGCCTCGTCCCCTCGCTCCCACCTCGCGACATGGAGGGAGCCCGGACCGTGGCAGCGCTCGCAACCGATCCCCTCCGGGATCGGCTCTTCGTACCGCGACCGGGTTCCTTCCACGCGCACCATCCTGCCGTTGTGGCAGAAGACGCACGAGGGCTCGAGTTCGCGCCCGAAGTAGTCGTTCGCGTGCTCGAACCCGGGGCAAAGGTCCCAGATCCGTTTCTCGGGATACCAGCAGACGGGAATCTGGAAGAGCTGGCCGTCGACGACGGTCGCGTAGGATCGAGAGTGGTTGTTGGAACCGGCGACCCACACGATCTCGCGCTCGTCGACGGCTCGCTCTCCCCCCGACCCGTCGACGACGAATTGCCGGACGAAATACCGTCCGTTGCGCTCCGTGGTCCGGTAGCGCACGGGGCTTCCCGGGACCTCCACCACGCGGGTGCCGGAGAAGTCCTCCGGGGCGTTCCCCGGTTCCATGCGCGACCAGGCGCGCCCCATCCCGGTGTGGGCGTAGGTCGCGGCGATTCCCTGGTGACAAGGTCGGCACGACGAGTCGCCGAGGAATCGGGCCTCGGCGGGCGCCGAGGGAGCGGGCGCTTCGGTCGGCGCACAGCCGGCGGCGACACCGACCGCCGCACCGACGATCCACGAAAGAAGAGGGCGCCCCGACACCCCGTTCCTCCTCCTCGATCGGGCGAAGATACGCCGGCCCGGTTTCTCCGGGCAACCGCTCGACCTTGACGGAATCCGGGTATGGGATAGCGTAGGGAGCCGGGCCGGAGGGCGAGGGGACGACCTTGCGGAAGGGGCAAGACGAACTGGTCGATCGCCTGCGGGCCGCCGGCCTCCGCGCCACGCGCCCGCGCCTCCTCGTTTACGGTCTGCTGCGCGAGATCGGCGGCCACCACTCAGTCGACGATCTCGTCGACCTTCTCGCCCGGCGCGGCGTTCGTCTTCCGCGAATGTCGGTGTACAACGTCGTCGCCGACCTGAGCGACGCGCACGTGCTCATGCGGGCCGACGCCGGCCCGGGAGCGGCCCTCTACGAAGCGGGAGAGCGTTGGCACCACCACTTCGTGTGCCGCTCGTGCGGCGTGATCGAAGACGTGCCGTGCGTCGCGGGGAAGAAGCCCTGCCTCCATCCTCCGGCCTCGCTCTCGGCGGAGGTGGACGAAGCCCAGGTGATCTTCCGGGGCATGTGTGCTCGTTGCGCGCGCGCCGCGCGTCACTGATCGAGGTCGGCCCACCTCGTCGCGCGCGTCTCCGGCGCCGATCGTCCGAGCAACCGTTTCACGAGGTCGCCATCCGCCTCGAACGGGATCGCCGGTTCCCTGCCCGCATCGAGTCGCGGCACCTCGACCGGGAGTTCTCCGGCGAGTCGGTTGTAGGCGATCGCGAGGAGGGGCTTCAGGTGAACGACGTCCTCCAGGCAATACCGGAGGAGCGTCTCGAGCGCGGTCGGGTGTCCCCGGCGGTGCTCCCTCCAGAGGAGGACCGCGAGGAAGCCGTCCACCCCTTCGATCTCGCCCGAGCGTGCGATTCCGAGCGCGCGTTCGGCCCCCTTGAGGCCTCCCTTGACCCCCAGGCGATGCAGCGCGAAGCGTAGGTCGACGTGGTGGAACCTCCGAAAATCGAGCTGCGGAAACGCACGGGCGAGGACGGGGAGATCGAAGCAGGAGCCGTTGTAGGTCACGAGGAGATCGAAACGCTCGAGCGCGTGCGGGAAGAGCGTCAGGCTCTCCCCCGCGACGAAGGTCTCGACGCTCTCGCCGTCCGAAAGCCCGATGCAGGTGACGCCGTCGGCCTCGCCGAGTCCCTCCGTCTCGATGTCGAGGAAAGCCGTCCGGCCGGGAAACTCCGGCGCGAGGCGCCAGGCCTCCCGCCGCGGGAGGGCGCGCGCCGCGATCTCCCGATCGAGCCAAGGGAGCACGAGATCGCGCCACGCTCCGTTGGGGTACTCCCTGCGGAAGCGGTCCCAATCGTGGAATCCCCGGCGCCAGAGATCGCTCTCGCGCTTCGCGCCGATCCCCGGGATGTGCACGAAGCTGTTGCCGAGCATCAGGGCTCCGGCGCCCCGTAGATCCAGCCCTCCAGCCGGACGCGGCCGGATTCGCCGGCGGCGAGATGCTCGACCTCCCGGTCGGCCTCGCCCGTCAGAACCGCGACCGCCGCCGAGCGTGCCGCGATGACGGCATCGAGCGCGTCGCGGCGCGACAGCGCCCGTTCTCGGATCCCCGCGGGGAAGTCGAGGGGATGCTCCTCGAGGCGCTCGAGCGCTGCGAGGATCGCCGCGAGGCGCCCGCCGCCCTCGCCCCCTTCCGCGAGTTCGAGCGATCGCGTCGTCGCCCCCGGGTACACCTCGAGAAGGCGGCGTCCCTTGGCGCGCTCGAACGGGCGGATCGCGTACCGCGAGCGATCGGCGGCGATCATGCGAACGCCGTGGAAGGTCATCGGTCCGAGGTCGGGGTTCACGCGGTGGAGCGGGGAGAACGCTCCGGTCCGTTCGTCCGTGAAGCGCTTCGGCTCCCCCTCGCGGTCTCGGAATTCGTGCAGGAGGGTCAAGTATTCGGGCCGCGTCATCGTCCCGAATCGCTTCGCGAGCGCCCACCACCCCTCCTCGGGAAACGGACCTCCCAGGACGCTCTCGGCGAACGGGATCGGAAGCCCGAAGGGGAAATCGAACCCGATCGCTTCCACCCGCTGCAGGTCGGCGTCCGGATCCCGAAGCAGCGCCTCGAGGCGGTGCCGTCCGGTCGGCTGGAGCCGAACCACGGTGAGCCGGTCCCCGACCCTCTCGACGACGGCGAGCCAGGTGGCCTCCTTCGGATCCCTCATGTCGCCGCTGTAATCCACCCCCGCGAACAGGTCGCCTCCGCGTCGAACCGGGGCGGGAGGCGGGGACGGTTTCTCCGGAAGCGCCGCCCTGTGCGCAGGGGTCGTCTCGCCTCCGTCGTCGGACGCGTTCTCGGACGGACGCCAAGGCGCCGCCCCCTCCTCGGTCTCTTCGGGACGAACCTCGTACCCCTCGGCGGCGGCGCGCTCGAGGAGCTCGCGGAACCAGGCGGCCTCCGGTCCCTGCCAGTCGGGGTCGGCGGAGAGGAACACGCGCCGCGGCGCTTTCCCGAGATCGACCGGCTCGCGAAAACGGTGGGCGGTCTCGAGATCGACCCAGTAGAGGCCGGCCTCGTGGGCGCGCCTCAAGCCGATCACTCTCGAGATCCCGATGTAGCGGTCGACCCGGTCGGGGTGCCTCGCCGAACCGGGGGAGAAAATCGCGACGAGGTCCCCGATCCGTAGACGGCAGGCGACGGTGTCGTACTCGAGTAGGTGCACCGGCATGCCGTCGCGCCAGAGGTTCGGGTACTTGGCGCGCGGGTCGTTCCACTCGAGAGCGCGCGCGATCCAGCGCGAGCGCCGGCGCTTCTCTTCGGAGGCTGGGCACATGGTCGCTCCGTGCGTGCGGACGGGGGGATTATCCCCGATCCGGGGCCGAGATGCGCTAGACTGAACGGCTTTCGACCGAGGAGGGGGTCCCGTGCGATTCGAGAAGGTGTACGTCCCCTACGGCGCCTACTGGAGCACTCCGTTCTGCAAGTGGCAGGGGAGCTTCTCTCACCTCCCCGCGATCCCGTTCGCCGCCGACACGGCCCGTCGGGTCCTCGCCGACCGCGGCCTCGAGCCGTCCTCCCTCGACGGCGTTGCACTCGGCATCACCGTTCTCCAGAAGCACCAGCTTTACGGCGGGCCTTGGTTCGCCGCTCTGCTCGGCGCGGAGGGGATCACGGGTCCGATGGTCGGGCAGGCCTGCGCGACCGGAGCCCGAACGTTGGCGGCCACGGCGGCGGAAGTCGAGCTCTCGGGGGAATGTACGATCCTCGCGGTCACCGCCGACCGTTGCAGCAACGGACCGCACGTCTACTACCCGAACCCCCTCGGGCCCGGCGGAACCGGTGAAAAGGAAGACCTGGTGCTCGACTCGTTCGGCCACGATCCTTGGGCTCGGAACTCGATGATCCAGACCGCGGAGAACGTCGCGCGCGAGGCGGGCATCGGGCGGGAGGAGCAGGACGAGATGACGCTCCTTCGCTACGAGCAGTACAACGAGGCGCTCGAAAACGACTCGGCCTTCCTCAAGCGCTTCCTGACGTCGCCGCTCGAGGTGAAGGATGCCTCGGGGCGGAAGGTGATCGCGACCGTGACCGGCGACGAAGGGGTGTTCGCCACCACGAGGGAGGGGCTCGCCAAGCTGAAGCCGGTCCTCCCGGACGGAACCGTGACCTTCGGGAGCCAGACCCACCCCGCCGACGGGAACGCCGGGGTGCTGGTCGCCTCCCGAGAACGGGCGCGCGAGATTTCCCGGGATCCCTCGATCGAGGTCCGTATCGTGTCCTTCGGTCAAGGGAGAGCGAAAAAGGGGTTCATGGCGATGGCGACCGTTCCCGCAGCGCGGCGCGCCCTCGAGCATGCGGGGATCGCCCTCGGGGACGTCCGCGTGATCAAGACTCACAATCCGTTCGCGGTGAACGACTGCTACCTCGGCCGGGAGCTCGGCCTGAAGCCGGAGCGTTTCAACAACTACGGCTCCTCGCTGATCTACGGGCATCCGCAGGGGCCGACCGGAATGCGGCTCATCGTCGAGACGATCGAGGAACTCGCGCTCGTCGGAGGCGGGTACGGGCTCTTCGTCGGTTGCGCGGCGGGGGACACCGCCGGCGCGATCGTCGTGAAGGTGGGCGTGTGAAGCACGACCGGTTCGGGAGCTTCCTCGCCGTCGCGAGCCTGGCGCTTGCGGTCCTCGTGGTTCTCCTCGCCCTGCAGAATCGCGGGCTCAAGGAAGACCTGTCCGCCTGTCGAGCGGGCCATGCCATGCCCTCCGACGCGCTCGCCGAGGGGGAGACGCTCGATCCCGTCCCGGTCTTCGATCCCGACGGGAACCGGATCGCGCTCGAGTTCGGCTCGGGAATCCATGTGCTCCTGATCTACTCCTCGACATGCCCCGCGTGCGAGGAGACGCTCCCCGTTTGGAACGCCTGGCTCGACGAGGGCGCGTTCGGAGGGGCGACCCTGCGGGCGGTGCGCACCGACCCCCCCTCGGCCGAGTCCCCGAGCGCGCCAAGCCCCGCGGCCCTGCGCCTACCGGTCCACCTCGCGGACCGGAGCGGAGCCAATCCGTTGCGGCGCGTCTATCTCGTGCCGTGCACGCTGGTCGTGGGACCGGGCGGGATCGTCCGGCTCGCGATCTACGGTGTCCCCACCGAGGCAGATCGAAAGCGAGTGCAGGAAGCCGTCGCCTCCTAATGCCACCGCTCGCCGGGACGGGGAGCGCCGGCGAGATACCGGAGCGCCGCCTCCTCGTTCGGGAACGCCCCGATCAGCACGTCGAGGCCCCCGAGCTGGAAGATGTCCCGGATCACCCCCGCGACTCCGAAGACCGCGAACCGGCTGTCCTGTCTCTTGGCGTCGTCCCGTAGCTTCAGCAGGGCATCGATCTCGTTGGGACCGAAGAACTCGATCCGGGAGACGTCGAGAGCGACCCGCGCGCCGGGATCGCGGAGCATCGGCTCGACGGCCGCGAGGATGGCCTCGACCTGTGCGCCCCGAACGGGGCCGTCCGCGCCCGGGCGGAGCACGACGACCCCTTCAGGCGAAAGGTCAGCCTGAAGAACCGGAGCCCCCGAACGGTCGCGATTCATATTTGACATCCTTTCAACTTAAACAGACATCGCGTTGTTTCATATACCGTGAAATCGTACGATGACAATGCGTTATTGCATACGACAACTGTTCGTCTCATGCCGAAAGCAGACACAGCTTTGAATACTTCGCCGGAAAACGGTTGAGCCGCGGGGCGGAAAGGCCGTATAGAAGCTCCTGCACCGACCCCCCGCGACCGCCCGGGGCGCGCTCGCGCCGCCGGAGGAGGACAGCGTATGGGCGCCTCTCGACCGTTCCCGTTCCGGACGCTCCTCGTCGCGATCGGACTCTTGGCGGTCCCCTTCCTGCCCGGTCACGCGGGGGACGACCCCGTCTCACCGCGGCTCCGTCCTCCGCTCGAGGAGGTCCTCGCGGAGTCCCCGGACGACCGGCTCGTCCCGGTGAGCATCGTGCTGTCGGACCGCGTTCCCGTGGAACGGCTTCGGATCGCGAGACAGGGGCTCGGGCGAAGCGAAGGACGGCGTGTGGTTTGCGATCTGCTGCGCGCGCATGCCGCGCGGACACAAGCCGCGATCCTCGCGCGTCTCGGGCAGCTCGAGCGGACCGGCGAGGTCGCACGCATCCGCCCTCTTTGGATCGGAAACGTCATCGGCGTCGACGCCACTCCGGCCGTGATCCGCGAACTCGCCGCACGCCCGGAGGTTGCCTGGATCAACCATAACCCGAAGGTCGACGTCCTCCTCGGCGACCGGAGCGAACGGGAAGACCTCGCTCCCCCGCCGGCCCCGCGGCTCTTCGTCGACCCGGCGCCGCGAGACGCGATCGCCGAGATCGAGTGCGGCGTGGGCGTGATGCGCGCGCCCGAGGTCTGGAACGAGCTCGGCGTCACCGGCGAGGGAGCGGTCGTCGCGGTGATCGACACCGGGGTCTGCCACACCCACACCGACATCGCGAACCAGATGTGGGTCAACCCCGGCGAGGATCTCGACGCGGACGGCGCCGTGATGGACCCCGACGACATGAACGGGATCGACGACGACGTCAACGGCTTCGTCGACGACTTGATCGGGTGGGACTTCGACAACGGCGACAACGTCCCGAACGACGACAACTCGCACGGCTCCCACTGCGCCGGCACGGTCGCGGGGGACGGCACGGCGGGGACACAGGCCGGCATGGCCCCCGACGCGAAGATCATGGCGGTCAAGGTCGGGGTGACTTTCGCCGACGAGGTCGATGTCTGGAACGCGATGCAGTACGCGGCAGACAACGGCGCCGACGCGATCTCCATGAGCCTCGGCTGGCCGCACGACCAGAACCCGGACCGCGCCACCTGGCGGCAGAACGCCGAGAACACGATCGAGGCGGGGACCGCGATGGTGATCGCGGCGGGGAACGAGGGTTCGGGGAACGAGCCCGACAACGTCCGCACCCCCGGCGACGTCCCGCGCGTGATCACGGTGGGAGCGACCGACTGCAGCGACCAGATCGCGGGCTTTTCGTCCCGTGGGCCGGTCACCTGGGAGGACGTCCCGCCTTGGAACGACCACCCGTACCCGCCCGGCTTGATCAAGCCGGACGTCTCGGCGCCGGGAGTCGACACCAAGAGCCACAACGTCTGCTCGGGCTACTCGTTCAAGAGCGGCACCTCGATGGCGACGCCGCACGTGGCGGGAACGGTCGCGCTCATGGTCTCTTCGAGCCCGGGGCTCACCCACGACGACCTCAAACAGATCCTGATGGACACGGCGATCGACCTCGGCGCCCCCGGCATCGACAACGCGTACGGCATGGGGCGCGTCGACGCCTACGAGGCCGTGTCGAACACCGCCACGCCCGACGGCAGAATCCGGATCCAGGAGGCCTCGGCGTCCTGCTCGGGAACCCTCGGCGTGACCCTGACCGACGCCGACCTCCGCGGCGCGGGGACGGTCGCGATCGAGGCGTTCTCGAATCGTGAGAGCGCTCCGGAGACGGTGACGCTCACGGAAACCTCCGCGACGTCGGGCGTGTTCAAGGGAACCGTCCGGACCGACGGCGGCCCGGTCGCGTCCGACGGGAAGGTCCAGGTCGCGCACTCCGACACGATCACGGTCCGCTACCTCGACGCGGACGACGGCCAGGGCGGATCGAACGTTCCGAAGACCGACACGGCTGCGGCCGACTGCCAGGGTCCGGTCATCTCCGGTGTCGGAACCGATTCGGTGACCGACGTCCGCGCGACCGTTCGGTGGAACACCGACGAGGTTTCGAGCTGGGTGGTTCGGGGGGGGGAGGGCCCGCCCCGGGATCTAACCGCGGGCGCCGGCGGGCTCGTGACCGATCACGCGGTCAACCTGACCGGTCTGCGCGCGTGCACGGTCTACTGGTTCAGCGTCGAGAGCGCCGACGCGCCGGGGAACGTATCGGAGGACACGAACGGCGGTCAGTATCACTCGTTCGAAACGTGGGGGGATTTCGGAGAAGGGCTCCAGCCCTGCCACGCGGGACTCCTGTCCCTTCCGAAGACGGTCGTCTCCTGCGCCGACGGCCTCCAGGTGAAGGTCGTCGACCTCGACCTGAACACGGACCCGACCGCGGCGGACACCGTCGCGGTGAACGTCTCGTCCTCGTCCGAACCCTCCCCCGAGACGTCGATCCTGGTCGAGACCGGGCCCAACACCTCGCAGTTCACGGGAAGCGTCCCGACCGGATCGACCCCCGCCGGCGGCGGGGACGGCGTCGTACAGGTCGCCCACGGCGACCTGATCACGGCCACCTACCACGACGAAGACAACGGTCGAGGCATGCCCGCGACTTCCTTCGAGACCGCGGATGTCGATTGCGGCGGACCGGCGATTTCCGACGTCCGCGTCACCGACATTCAGGACGACAAGGCGACCATTCGCTGGACCACTTCGGAACCGGCGACCTCGCGTGTCGATTGGGGAACGACCGCGGGTCTCGGCAGTACCGTCTCCGACGCCGTCCTCAAGACGAGTCACGCCCTCACGATCGGGCCGATGCTCGAGTGCGGCAGGATCCACTTCCGGGTCACCTCCGCCGACACGCACGGAAACACGGCGAGCGCCGACGCGGCGGGGAACCCCTTCCAGTTGAACGCATGGCGAATCCCCGGTATGTACCGGGAGACGTTCGAAGCGGCCGCGGGGTGGACGCTCGAGGGCGACTGGCAAATCGGCGCCCCGCAAGGTCTCGGAACGCCCGGCGACCCGAGTGGGGCGTTCGAAGGAACGAAAGTCCTCGGTCAGGACCTCACCGGTCTCGGCGCCTATCCGGGGGACTACGAACCGGGGACGAGCCTCCGCGCCATCAGTCCGGTGATCGACGCCTCGACCCTCTCCGGAGGACAGTTGAAGTTCCGGAGATGGCTCAACGTCTCGCCCCCCGGGATCGCGTACGTCGAGGTGCGAAAGGGAGGTGTCTGGCAGGGAGTCTGGACGAGCCCCAGCATCCCCGGCGTCGCGGATTCCGCCTGGTCGCTCCAGACGATCGACATCTCCCAGCACGCCGACGCGAACGGCCAACTGCAGATCGCCTTCCGGCTGAACGCCGGGCCGGGAACGACCTCCCACGGCTCGTCGTGGAACGTCGACCGCTTGATCCTGAAGAGCGCCTCGGAGCCGGATTACGCGGCGTGCGGGGCCTGTACGGGAGCGCCGTCTTTCGCAGGTCTCCTCTCCGCGAGCGACGCGGACGGCTGCGCCGACGGAGGGGTCGCACTCGCCTGGGCGCCCGCCCCCGCGTGGGGAACGGGAAGCGGCGGGAGCTACGCGGTCTACCGCTCGTCGGACCCTGCGTTCGTGCCGGGACCCGCGAACCGCATTGCCGCGGGATTGACGGGAACCGGCTGGGTCGACTCCGGCGCCCCGAACGACGTCACCCTCCACTACGTCGTCCGGGCGGAGAACGACGAGACGTGCTCGACCGGTCCGCACAACGGTGGCGTCACCGACGACAACCTCGTCCGGCGTTCGGCCCGCGACGAGACCTCCCAGGCGCCCCCTGCGCCGCTCGGGTCGACGGTCCGTCTCGACAACGTCAACGACGCGCACGTCCGGTTGACCTGGGACCCGTCCGCCGGAGCCTCGTCCTACCGAATCTACCGGGCCAGCGCACCGTCTGGGTCGTGGGTGAGAATCGGGGAAACGTCGGAGACGGTGTTCGAGGACCGCGACGACCTGGGGAACCTCAACCCGCGCTTTTATGTGGTGCGCGCCGCCGACTCGTGCGGCAACGAGGGACCCTGACCGGGGCGTAGGGCGCGATCAGCGCCCCCCGCCGCGGAGCAATCCGTTCTGCCAGATCTCTTCGGGTCCGCCTCGGAGAAACGGAGCCAACGCCAGCCGCCCCGTCGCTCCGATGCTCTTCTCGAGGAACTCGAGCTCGGTGAGTTTCGCCCCGATCTGGGGGTCGGGCTCCGGATCGAACCCTGCCTCCCTCAGGAGGAGGAGGCCCTTCACGTGAAGGGAGAGTTCCAAACGGATTCTGAGGTAGCAGAGAAGATCGACCACGACCTCCGGCCGAAACCGCTCCCGCAGGTTCGCGAGGTACTCGCCGACGGGGGAATGCGAGATTGCGCCCGTCAGAATCAACCCGAGAAGTTCCGTGTCGGCATCGAAGCCGCGGCGCAACCGGTGCTGCGTCCCCCGCACCGCGCGCTGGAACACCGCGGCGACGAGCGGCGGCGCCACGACGGCGATCCCCGCCGTCGATAGGAGCGGCGAGACGGGGAAGTGGTTGAAGGCGGAGTGGAGGGCCACGGCGATCGCGAAACCCGGCGCCCAGTGGACGGCCCGCGGCGCGACCGCGCGATCCCATCCGGCCTTCGCCCCCAGGGCGATCACCCCCCCGGTTCCCGCGTGCATCACGGCCGTGCCGCACCCGCGAACGAACCAGACCGCGAGGCCGGCGTCGGGCCTCGAAAGCCAGAACTGAAAGTTCTCGGCGAGGGCGAAGCCGGCTCCCGCCGCGAACCCGTGGATCCCCGCGTCCACGAGAAACCCGACCCGGTGGCCGCGGATGAGCCACACGAGCACGCCGGCCTTGAGAGCCTCCTCGACGAGCGGGGCGACGTAGCGCGACACGGCCTGGGTCTCGAAGCCGAGGATCTCCTCGAGCGCCTTGTTCGTCGGGAGCGCGACGAGAGCACAGGCCGCCCCCAACGCGAGGGTCCGGACCACGTCCCGCAGGCGCAGGAGCTTGTGGGCATCGAAGGCGCGGAGCGCCACCAGAAGGCCGAGCACGGGAACGAAGCCGAGAAGGACGCGCGCGGCGGCGTCGAGCAGGACGGTCACTGGAGGACCTTGAGCGAAGCCATGACCTCGTCTTTCGGCCCGAAACCCCGCTCGAACGCGGAAGCGTAGCCCAGGGACAGGGTCATCTCCAGGCGCGAGAGGACCGAGAAACGGACGTCCACTTGGACCCCGACGTTTCCGACTTCGCGGCGGAGCGTCCCGTCGTCGAAGTCGGTGGCGATGCCGGTCGCGAAGAGCGACGTGCGGAGCCACGTTGCATGGAAGCCGGGAGAGCCGAGGCGGCGGAACCGGAGTGGCGGCAGGTTCCACTCGAGGAGCAGCTTGCCGAAGGTCCTTCCCCCGACCTCGTTGATCTCGAGACCTGGGAAGCTCCAAGGCTCGCGGTAGCGCTTTTCGTTTCCGTGGTCGACCCAGTTGTTCCCGAAACCGCCGAAGTAGAAGTGGCTCAGCGGGCTCTCCCGGCCTCCCGACCCGACCCCGGCCGCGGTGCGGAGCCAGACGGAGGAATGGTCGAGGCGGAGTGGGAACCCCTGGTCGTACGAGACGAGCAGCTTCGGGAAGGTCTCGCCGGGCACGCGGTCGACGAGGGCGAGCGCCTCGACGCGGTGCCCCTTTTCCTCGTCGACGTGGCCGAGGGAGGACCGGACGTTCGCGTACTCGAGCTTCCCCTCGAACGAGAGGAGTCGGGAGACGGGCGAAGCGATGTTCTGGTAGTCGGGGAGGATCTCGAGATCGCCATGGTAGGCGGCATCGAGGTCGAGCCGCACCGTGCGGGGCCGATCGTACAGGAGCGTGCGCCCCCAACCCCCGCCGAACGAGTACCCCTTGCGGCTCGTCTTCGTCGGTCCGAAGAGGTCGTAGAAATCGGCGTCGTTCCACTTCGCGTTCGCGCGCCAGTCGTAACGGCTGTAGCGCAGGTCGACGTGCAGCCGCTCGTCCGACGCGAGTTCGCGGTCGGGAGAGTACGAGGCCGCCAGGGCGAGCCGGTTCAGCAGGAGCGGGTCGGAGAGGTTGAGGCGGAGACCCGCGGCGGCGCTGTCCTTGTACCCCTCGAGGATCGGGTAGAGGGATTCGACGCGGATGCTGCGGCCCGAGCGGTACGGCCCCGTGCCGCGCGTGCGCTCTTCGAGCGGGATCTCCGCGGGCGAGCCGACGTTCCAGTCCGCGAGCTCCGGGAACTTGTCGATCAGCCTCGCCCCGAGGAATTCGATCGGCTCGATGTCGTCGATCGGCTCCGGGCGAACGATCGCGGGAATGAACCCCTCACCGGTGTACCGGAAGACCAGGAGGTTGCCATCGGGGAGGGGAAGCGGACGGAAAAATCCGGACACGGCGTTCGTGACCGCCTCGATGCGGTTCGCGTCCCATTCCCAGCGGAAAACGTTGGGGACCCCTGTGTAGGTCGTGGTTCCGTACAGAAACCGGCCGTCGCCGGAGAAGACGAAGTTCAGCGGGGCCGCCTCGCCGAAGGAGGTTTCCGCGACCGGGGAGGCGTCGCCGCGAAGCAGGTCTTCCACGGAGTAGACGCGCAGGACGTGGCGCCCGTCGATGCCGCCGACCGCGACCGCGACAAACGAGCCGTCGGCGGATACGTCGAGGTCCCGGGGGACCTCTCCGTACGGCCACGACCGCACGAGGCCCCAGCTGTCGTACGGTGGCGGGATCCGGACGAGGGAGGCGATCGCGTTGAAGTGCCGGATCCCCCAGAGGTCGCCGGTCGCCCGGTCGAAGGCGAGGTCGCCGATCCGTGCATCCTTGAGGAGGGTCCGCGACTCCCCGGTCTCCGGGTCGACCTCCCGAAGGTCGCGGTATTCGCGGTTGTCCGCGGTGTAGAAGATTCTCCGCCGGAGCGAATCCCAGGCCAGAGAGGTGACCGTGAACAGGACCGGGTCCTTCACCTCGACGATCCGCTCGACGTGTCCGTCCTCCAGCGAGATCGAGCCGATGGAGGAGACCTGGCCCGGGTAGTGGAAGGCGGCGTAGAACCGTCGCCGCTCGGCGTCGAACGCCGCTCGTGAGACCGATCCGAGCGCCCGGTCCGAAACGTCCCGCGCCTTCGTGACCGGGTAGGTCCGGATCGCCTCGAGGTTCCGCGTCTGGAATTCTTTCTCCCACGCGATCCAGTCGGCCCAAGCGGCGTCGAGGGGCTTTCCGAACACTTCCTCGAAGCGAGCGGCGTAGTAGGCCTTCGAACCCTCCTCCCGGGCGACCCACCGGACGAGATGGGCGGGAGATCGGGTGTACGCGAGCCAGGTCACGAACCGCGTGCCGTAAAGATAGGAATTGACCTCGACCTGAAAGTCGGTCTTTGTCCCCTCCGAGACGAGGCCGAGCGGGTCGTAGAATCGCGCGCCGTCCCGCACCATCGCCCGAAAGACCATCTCGTCCCAAGCCCCCTGCGCGCGACCGACCCCCCCAGCCATCCAGGTCTCCGCGAAGACGGCGATCCCTTCGTGGTACCAGCGGGGTGCCGCGTCGCGGGGGGAGGTCAGGTAGAACCAGAGGATCGTCGCGGGGTGCTCGGAGGTGGGAGCGACCTTCCCGAGAAAGGCCTTTCGAAAGAACCGGTCGCGCCCGGCCGCCCGATCGACGGTCGCGATGTGGATGAGCTCGTGGTTGAAGAGCCAGTTGAGGCGCTCGTTCGTCGTGACCGTCTCGAAGTTAACCCCGACGGGGGAAGTTTCGAGGAGAAGGAGATTCCTCGGGACGCCGAGGGCGCTCGCGTTCCCCGCGTCCGAGTAGTCGTTCAGAAGGACGGTGACCGGCGACGAGGGCTTCCAGCCGAGCACCCGCTTCTGGAAGTCCATCGAGTTCTCGAAGCAGCGCGCCGCATGGGGGGCCAGGAAGGTCTGGAGGGGGTCTCGGTAGACCAGCAGCAGGTCGTCGGTCTTGAGGGTCTCGAGTTCCGCCGAGCGTCCCGGGAATGGGAGGACGAGAAAAAAAACGAGGACCGATGGGAGGGCTAGGGTTTTCACGTCGGGCGGAAAGGTACGCGCACCGCCCGAAAAAAGGAAAGCCCCGCGGGCGCGGGGCTTCCTCTCGGAATCGGGTCCCGGCCCGGGAGCGGCTCAGTCGCCGCCCCGCGCCATGGCGTCGCGGAACGCTTCGCTCCGGAGAGCGTCTCGGAAGGCATCGCTCCGGAGAGCGTCCCGGAACGCGTCGCTCGTGAGAGCCTGCCGGAAGGCGTCGCTCGCGAGCGCATCGCGGAAGGCGTCGCTCAGGAAAGCCGACCGGAAGGCGTCACTTGCAAGCGCGGCGCGGAAGGCGTCGCTCGTGAGCGCATCGCGGAAGGCGTCGCTCGTGAGCGCATCGCGGAACGCCTGGCTCTTGAGCGCCTCGCGGAAGGCCTCGTTCGCGAAGGCGGCGCGGAAGGCGTCCTGGATCATGGCGTCGCGAAGCGCGTCGGACCGGAGCGCGTCGCGGAAGGCCTCGTTCCGAAGCGCGTCCCGGAACGCGTCGCTCGTGAACGCGTCGCGGAAGGCTCGGCTCCGGAGCGCGTCCCGGAACGCGTCGCTCGTCAGCGCGGCGCGGAACGCATCCTGCGAGAAGGCGGCGCGGAACGCGTCGCTCGTGAGAGCCTGCCGGAAGGCGTCGTTCGTCAACGCCTCGCGGAACGCGTCGTTGGAAAGGGCCTCTCGGGCGGCGGGGTCGTTCACCAGACGGTCGAAGATCTCCGTCTGAAGGAACGCCTCTCCACCGATCCCCTCCACCGCTACGTCCTTCGGCTGGATCTGCTCGGCACGGTGCTTCCGGGCCGCTCCCACGGTGCCCGCCGACTCTTCGGCCGACGGGCGGAACCCGAGGACGTACGCCCCGATCCCGATCACCGCCACGGCGGCCGCGGTCGCGAAGACGGTACGCCAGACATTCGTTGAATCGGACTTGCTGGACATGACCCGAACCCTCCCTTGGATCGTTCGAAATCCGCCTCTCTCCTCGGCGACAGCGCCGGCGGAGAACCCGTCGGTGCCTCTTTTCATCACTTCGATCCGCACCTTCTCCATGACCCCCGCCGCGAACCCCTCGGGGACCTCCTCCTCCGGAAGTTGGGACAGGATGCCGTCGATCTCGTCCTGCCGGTCGATCATCGCACCACCCCAAGGTCGACAAGGATGGAACGGAGGGAGCGCCGCGCCTCGAAAAGTCGAGAACGCACCGTTTTCTCGGGAATCCCCAGGGCGTCCCCGATCTCCGCGTACGAGCACTCCCCGAAGTGGCGGAGAAGGATGACGGCGCGGTGGTCCGCGCTCAGGCGGTTCAACGCGTCCTCCAGGAGCCGCGATCGTTGGCGGGCGGCCGCATGGTCTTCCGGGCCAGGCCCGAGATCGCGCCGTTCGAACGGAAGGGGCTCCGAGCGCCCGCCCCCACGGAGATGATTGAGCGACTCGTGGATGGCGATCCTGTAGAGCCAGGAGAAGAATCGGTAGCGCTCGTCGAACGAGTCGAGTTCGCGGAATGCCTTGAGAAACGCGTTCTGCGCGAGGTCGCGGGCGTCATCCCGGTCCCGGACCATCCGTCGCACGGCGTTGTAGACCGGCTTTTCGTAACGCCGCACCAGGATCGCAAAGGACTCGACATCGCCGCTCCGGACGCGCCGGACCACCTCCACATCCTCCGGTGCGCCATCCGGAACTACACCGCGGCGCGGGGAGAGTTGGTCGGAAGCGGACGATTCGTCGACGCTCATGGGGAATCGATCTCGAAAACCCGGTCGAAACCGGAAAAACGGAAGATATCGCGGATGTGGGGAGGCATCCTGACGAGCCGGAGAGACTGCCCCGCGGTCCTGAGCCGCTTCTGGGTCTTGAGGAGCACGCCGAGCCCGAGGCTCGAGATGTACTCGAGACCACCGAGGTCCAGCTCGTTCGAGGTATCCACCGCATCCAGGAACGCCTCGACCCGCTCCGCCTCGGACGCGTCGAATCGCCCTGCGATTCGGATTTTTCCGTCCTCTCCCCAGCCGATCTCGAGCATCGCCTCACCCCAAGTTCTTGACGAGAACGGTGATCGCCCGGCGACCCTCGTGACGGTAGTCGATCTCGTCGACGATGGCGCGGACAAAGTGGATCCCGAGCCCACCCGGCCGCCGCTGCTCCAGGGGGAGTTCGGTCCGGACCTCCGCGGCCGCCCGCGGGTCGAAACGTTCGGCGTCGGGATCGACGATCGCGACCCGGACACGGGCGCCCTGGCGTTCGATGCGGATGTCGATCGGACCCGTTCCTCCCGGATTGTGGCGGACGCAGTTCGCGAAGATCTCTTCGATCGCGAGCTCCAGGGGACGCAGGGTGTCCGAGGGGATTGAGAGCTCCCGGGCCTCCTCCTCGAACCAGTCGAGGAGGGTTTTCACGGCCTCGAGATTCCGTTCGAAGCTCCGCTCCTTGCCCACGCGATCGTCCGGCGCCCCCCCCATCCTCAGCGCCCCGGCTCCACGATCACCTTGAGCGACTCCCCCGCGCGCACGACGAGATCGAACGCCTCGGCGGTGCGCTCGAGCGGGAGCCGGTGGGTGATCGTCGCGCCGACCTCCACGCGGCGCGCCGCGATCAGATCGAGAGCCGCCGCCATGTCCGCGGGGGGACCGGCGTAGGAGTGCACGATCGAGAGGCCGTCCTTCCAGACGTCGAAGAGCGGGAAGGGGAAGGTCGTCCCCGGCTCGGCGGGCGCGAAGAAGAGAATCGTCCCGCCTCGTCCCGCGCTCCGGAGCGCCTGGGCGACGGCGGGAAGGGCTGCGGTCGTCACGATGACGAGATCGGCGCCGCGCCCGCCGAGACGAGTCCGGATCGCCTCAGGGACGTCTCCCGTCGCGTCGAACGCGTCGTCGGCCCCGAGCACGCGAATCCTCGAAAGACGCCACGGATTCACGTCGGTCGCGAGGATCTTTCCTGCCCCGAGGGCTCGCAGGGCGAGCACGAAGAGCGCTCCCGAGATGCCGCTCCCGAGCACGGCCACGTCCTGCGTCGCTCGGAAGCGGGACACACGCAGCCCGCGTAGGACACAGGCGAGAGGCTCGACGAAGGTCGCCTCTTCGTACGAGACGGTGTCGGGAATCCGGAAGGTCCCACGGTCGACGTTGATCGCGGGGAGGCGAACGTACTCGCAGAACCCACCCGGGTCGAAGTGAGTGGTCCTCAACGTGTCGCAGTACGGGTGGTGCCCCGCCATGCAGAGACGGCAGGTGTTGCAGGGAACATGGTGGGTCGCCACCACGCGGTCGCCGACCGCGAAGCGCGCGACCCCCGCTCCGGTCTCGACGACCTCGCCCGCGATCTCGTGGCCGAGGACGAGGGGGGCCTTGGGGAGGCGGTACCACTCCATGACGTCGGAGCCGCAGATCCCGCTCGCGGCGATCCGGACGACCAGATCACCGGGGCCCGCCTTCGGGACGGGACGCTCCTCGGTCCGGATGTCGCGGTTGTTGTAGTAGACGGCGGCCCGCATCGGCGATCCCTCCGGCTGCGACGCGTCAGCGCCGGGCGAGCGCGCCTTCCTTCTCCTTCGCGTACCGCTCGAAGGCCTCCTCGACCTCCGCGCCGTCGTGGACGACCGCTCTCACCGCGCGGATCATCCCCACGGGGCAATCGGACTGGAAGATGTTCCGTCCCATGTCGACCCCCTTGGCGCCGGCGCGAATCGCCTTCCAGGCGAGTTCGATCGCGTCGCGCTCGGGGAGCTTCTTGCCGCCCGCGATCACGACCGGGACGGGAGTGTTCGCAACCACCTCCTCGAAGTCCTCACAGTAGTAGGTCTTCACGAAGTGGGCGCCGATTTCGGCGCAGATCCGGCACGCGAGGCCGAGATAGCGCGCGTCGCGGACCATGTCCTTCCCGACCGCGGTCACCGCGAGGACCGGGAACCCGTACCGCTGACCGAAGTCGATCAGCTTGGCGAGGTTGAGGAGCGTCTCCCGTTCCCCTTCCGCTCCGACGAAGACCGAAAGGGTCACGGCCGCGGCGTTCAGGCGAACGGCGTCCTCGAGATCGACGGTGAGCCCCTCGTTCGACAACTCCCTGAGGATGCTCGTCCCTCCCGAGACCCGGAGGACGATCGGCACGTCGGAGGTCGGGGGGATGCACTGCCGCAGCACGCCGCGGGTCAGCATCAGCGAATCGGCGTACGGAAGGAGGGGAGCCACCGCCTTCCCCGGCTTCTCGAGGCCGGAGGTCGGCCCGAGAAAGTAGCCGTGGTCGACGGCGAGCATGACGGTCCGGCCGTCGGCCGGCTTCAGGATGCGCGAAAGTCGGTTGGTAAGTCCCCAGTCCATGGCGGTTCTCCCGGGTCGAAGCCCTGCGGGAAGTTTAGAAGATACGACATCGCGAGCGGGAAGCCTCGTCCCCGCGGGGCGATTGACTCCTTGGAGGAGCCGCGCCATACTCACAGCATGAGTAAAAGGCTCCAAGTTCTGATGGAGGAGACCGAGCTCGCGGAGATCCGCCAACTGGCGAAGCGCCGAAACCTCACGGTCGCGGAGTGGGTACGCGAAGCGATTCGGTCGGCACGCCGGCAGCGCCCCGTGAAGGACGGCGGGAGAAAGTTGGCCGCCGTCCGGGAGGCCTCGAAGCTCGACTTCCCGACGGCGGACATCCGCACGATGCTCGCCGAGATCGAGCGTGGGTACGGGGTCGACGAGCCGCGATGATCTTCGTCGACTCGAACGTCCCCATGTACCTCGTCGGCTCGGCCCATCCGCACAAGGTCGACGCGCGACGTCTCCTCGAGCGCTTCATCGCCGACGGGGAGCGCCTGGTCACCGATGTCGAAGTGTTCCAGGAGATCCTCCATCGTTTTGTCGCCGTGAAGCGACGCGACGCGATCCAACCGACGTTCGACGTCCTCCACGACGTCGTCGACGAGGTCTTTTCGATCCACGACGCCGACGTCGAGCGGGCGAAGGCGATCGTGCTCGGCCGGCGCAGCCTCTCCGCCCGCGACGCGATCCACGTAGCCGTGATGGAGCGCGAGAGCGTGCAACGAATCCTCACCTTCGACACGGGATTCGACGGCGTTCCCGGAATCGAACGAATCTCCGGGTGATCAGGGCTTCGGTTACTCGATCCACCTGAGCGGCGCGACCGAGGCCGTGCACGTCGGTTTGCCGCGTCCGCCGACCTCGATCTCGATGGCTGCGGCGGCGACCGCCGCACCGGACCCGCGCCCCGCATTTCCGGAAACCGTCGATCGCTCCCGGCATACTACCTACGACGGGAGGGAGCGGTGAAACGTTACAACGTCGTCGTGATCGGAGCGGGCTCGGGCGGCCTGACCGTCGCCGCCGGCGCCGCCGGACTCGGGGCCAAGGCGGCGTTGATCGAAAAGAACCGAATGGGCGGAGACTGCCTGAACACCGGATGCGTCCCGTCGAAGGCCCTTCTCCACGCGGCGAAGGCCGGCATGCCGTTCCCCGCGGCGATGGCCCACGTCCGGACGGTCCAGGGCCGGATCGCCCCGCACGACTCGATTGAGCGGTTCACGGGCCTCGGTGTCGACATCCACCTCGGCGCGGCGCGCCTCCGGAGCGCGCACGAGGTGGAGATCGAGGGGACCGGAGAGATCCTCTGGGGCCGCCACCTCGTGATCGCCACGGGGTCGCGACCGCGGGTTCCCGAGATCCCCGGCCTCGTCGAAGCGGGCTTCCACACGAACGAGACGATCTTCGAGATCGATTCGCTTCCGAGATCGCTCCTCGTCCTCGGAGGGGGTCCAATCGGAGTCGAGCTGGGGCAGGCCTTCGCCCGACTCGGAACTTCCGTGACGATCGTGAACGACGGCGAGCACCTCCTGCCGAGAGAAGACCCGGACGCAGCGGAGGTCCTGACCGGCAGGCTTCGCGGCGAAGGCGTCGTCGTCCTCGACCGCTCTTGCGTGGAGCGGGTCGAATCGGGAAACGGAAAAACGGTCGTGCTCGCTTCCGCGATCGACGGCCGCGAGTCCCGATCGTTCGAGGTCGAGGCGATCCTCGTCGCCGCCGGCCGCCAAGCGAACGTCGAAGGATTGAACCTCGATCGGGTCGGCGTCGCCTACGACCGCCGCGGCATCCGGACCGACGACACCGGGCGAACGTCGGCGCGGAACATCTGGGCGGTGGGGGACGTGACGGGCCCTTATCTCTTCACCCATTGGGCAGGGCACCAAGCGCGCACCGTGGTCCGGAACATCCTGTTCCCTTTCACGGCCCGCTTCGACGGCGAGAACCTCCCCTGGGTCACTTACACCGAGCCGGAGATCGCGCGCGTCGGCCTCAACGAGACGGAGGCGCGTGCGAAGGGGATCGAGCACACGGTGTTCCGCGTCGAATTCTCCGGAAACGACCGCGCGCTCGCCGACGAAACGCACGAGGGGCTTTTCTCGAAAGTCGTCGCCGATCGCCGGGGGAGGATCCTCGGGGCGACGATCGTGCACCCCCGCGCGGGGGACCTGCTCGGGGAGCTGGTCGTGGCCAAGAAACACGGAATCACCCTCTCCCGGCTCTCGGCGACCATCCACCCTTATCCTTCCCTCTCGGAGATCCACCGCGCCGCAGGGGACGCGTATATGCGGACCCGGCTCTCTCCCGGCCTGAAGGCGCGTCTGATGAAGGTGTACGCATGGCTTCGAGGCTGAACGCCCGGGTCGTCCTCGCTGTCGTCGCGGCGATCGCGCTCGTCGCCCTGGCGCGCACGCTTCCGGTCGGGGAGTGGCTCGGCGCACTCCAGGGGTGGGCAGACGGGCGGGGCATTCTCGGGATGGTCGTCTTCGCGCTCGTGTACGCGGCGTGCGTGGTCGCCTTCGTCCCCGCCTCGATCCTGACGCTCGGGGCCGGGGCGGTGTACGGCCTCTGGCCGGGGGCGCTCGTCGTCCTCGCCGGGGCAAGCCTCGGGGCGGTGCTCTCGTTCCTCCTCGCGCGGACCGCCTTCCGCGCGCGCGTCGAGTCGTGGGCTGCGGAGAACCCGCGGTTCCGGGCCCTCGACGGCGCCGTCGCGCGCGAGGGAGGACGGATCGTCTTCCTCGTGCGGCTCTCGCCGGTCTTCCCGTTCACCTACGTGAACTACCTCTTCGGCCTCACCGGGGTCGGCGCTCTCCCCTATTCCGTCGCGACCGTCGTCGGGATGGTTCCGGGGACGATCGCCTACGTCTATCTCGGCTCGGTGGCCGCGACCGCCGCTTCCGGAACGGCGTCCACGATACGGACCGCGCTCCAGATCGCGGGAGCGGGCGCCGCGATCCTCGTCACGGTGTGGGTGGCGCGTCTGGCGAAGCGGGCGATCCGGGATGCGGGGGGGGCTTGAACGAAAAGCGCGACCGTTGACTCACCTCCGCGCTCCGGTTCCAATGAGAGGCCATGCCGAAACCGTCGCGACTCCTCGTCGTCCTCGCCGCCTCCCTGTCGTTCCCTCCCGCGGCGCGCTCCGCCGCCGACTTCCGCCGCAACCTCTCCGACGGAATCCGCCCCCGCCTCGCGGTCGTCGTTTCCCTCGACCTCTTCCGGGCCGACTACCTGAGGCGCTGGCCCGACCTCCTCCTTCCGGCGCGCGATGCACAGGGGCGCGTCGGGGGATTCCGTTGGCTGACGACCGAGGGGACGTGGTTCGCCGATTCCCGGTTCACCCACGTCCCGAACGAAACCGGCCCGGGGCACGCGGTCCTTCTCACGGGGGCCGACCCGTACGCGACGGGAATCGTGGGGAACGACTGGATCGACCCGGCGATGGGGAAGCCCGTCTACTGCGTCGAGGACCCGAAGGGGACGATCGTCGGCCTCCCCCCGGGGCGCACCCTTCCCCCCGTCGGCCCGGCGAATCTCCGCGTGACGACCGTCGGGGACGAACTCGAGATGGCGACGGCGGGGCGGTCCCACACCGTCTCGATCGCGGTCAAGGACCGCGCCGCGATCCTCATGGCCGGCCACGCCGCCGATCTCGTTCTCTGGCTCGACACGGGCGACCTTCGCTGGATCTCGAGCCGCGCCTATCTCCCCGAGGGGGGCCTGCCTTCCTGGCTGTCGGCGGAGGACGTCCTCGCCCCTTTGAAGAACCCCGCCGGCCGGGTCTGGGAACCGCTCCCCGAGACGGTGAAGGCCGGGCTGGAGGGCAGGGCGCGCTCCCTTTCCTTTCCGGGCTGGAAGGGCCCGCTCGGCATGGGGGCGGCATTTCCCCACCGCATCGCGGAGGGAAAGGAGACCGCGAAGGAATTCCTCCGCACCCCGTTCGCGAACGACGCCGTCTTCGCGGCCGCGCGCCGCGCGGTGAGGGAGATCGGCCTCGGGAAGAACGCGGTGCCGGACCTCCTGACGCTCGGCCTCTCCGCGGGCGACTGGATCGGGCACGCGTGGGGCCCCTACGCCCCCGAGACGCTCGACGCGTTCCTCCGCGCCGACCGCGCGCTCTCCGACTTCCTGCGCTTCCTCGAGGCCGAGGTTCCGGGAGGACTCGCCTCCGTCGTCGTCGTGGTTTCGAGCGACCACGGGATCGCGCCTCCTCCAGAGGACCTCGCGGCCCACCGAATCGGCGCGCGTCGAGTTCTCTCGAAACGGATCGAGGACGCCGCCGAGGAGGCGCTCGACGAGACATTCGGCGAAGGCCGTTGGCTCTTGAAAACGGACGAGGGGGGAAACGCTTTCCACGAGCCGTACCTCTGGTTCGCCCCCGACGCGCTCGCGAAGGCCCCGACGCGGGCCGCCGCCGAGGAGGCCGCCGCGCGAGGAGTGGCGCGCCTTCCGGGGGTCTACGCCGCCTTCGGCCGGACCGCGGTCGTCGAGGGGCGCCTTCCCGATACACCGATCGGACACGCCGTTTCCCGCGGGTTCCATCCCGAGCGCTCCGGCGATCTCGTCGTCGTCATGGAGCCGTTCGCGATGTCCGACCTCGTCGAGGAATCGGTCGGCGAAGAGGCCCCGTACCCGGCCAACCACTCGCAAGCGTGGGCGTACGACGCGGAGGTCCCGGTATTGATCGGCGGCTTCGGCCTCCCCTCCGGCGTGCGGACCGACCGGGTCGGTCCTGCGTCGATCGCGCCCACCCTTTCGCTCCTGCTCGGCGTTTCGCGGCCTTCGGGGTCGGACGCGCCGATCCTCTTCTGAGGGGGTGAAACCCTCCTCGTTGCGGACCGTACTCAGAGTTCCAGCGGTCGGGCGGGTCCGCCCGCACCGCCGCCATCGAGGTGATCCATGCCGATCTTCACCCCCCGCACCCTTCGGACCTCGGCGGCGCTCGCCCTCGCGGCGGCCGCCCTCCTCCTCGCGACACCGGCGTCCGCCAAGACGGCGTCGCTCCCGCCGCTCATCGACCGCGAGGCGTTCTTCGGGGACCCCGAGATCTCGGGAGCGCAACTCTCCCCCGACGGGAAGTTCGTCGCCTTCATCAAGCCGCTCGACGGCACGCGGAACATTTGGGTCAAGAAGACCGGCGCTTCGTTCGACAAGGCGAAGCCGCTGACTGCGGACACGAAGCGGCCCATTCCCGCCTTCTTCTGGTCCCGCGACAGCCGCTTCGTCCTCTTCGTCCAGGACCGGGGCGGGGACGAGAACTACAACGTCTACGCCGTCGACCCATCCGCCGAGCCCGCGAAGGGAGCGAAGGTCCCCACCCCGCGAAACCTCACCGAGCTGGAGAAAGTGCGGGCGATGATCTACTCGGTCCCGAAGACCGACCCGGACGTGATCTACGTGGGGCTCAACGACCGCGACCCCGCCTGGCACGACCTCTACCGGGTCAAGATCTCGACCGGGGAGCGGACACTCCTCCGGAAGAACGACGCCCGGATAGCCTCCTGGTTCTTCGACCTCGCGGGGAATCTACGGCTCGCCGTACGCATCGCCGAGAGCGGCTCCACCCAGATCTTGCGCGTCGACGAGGCCGGATTCACCGAGGTGTATTCCTGCAGCGTTTTCGAGACCTGCGGTCCAGCCCGCTTCCACAAGGACGGGAAGAGGATCTACATGGTCACCAACAAGGGGGACGGCGTCGACCTCACCCGCCTCGTCCTGTTCGACCCCGAATCCCGCAAGGAGGAGCTCGTCGAGTCGGACCCCGAAGGACGGGTGGACTTCGGCTCCCCAATCTTCTCCGAGGTCAGCGAGGAGCTCGTCGGAACGGCGTACGAGGACGAGCGGACCCGGATCTACTGGAGGGACGACATCTGGAAGGCCGACTACGAGCGGATCCGAAAGAAACTCCCGGGGAAGGAGGTCAGCCTCGGGTCGACGACCGCCGACGAGCGACTCTTCCTGATCGCCGCGGGGAGCGACACGGAGCCGGGAGAGCGCTGGCTCTACGACCGGAAGAGCGGAAAGCTCGAGTTCCAGTACCGGGTCTTCGAGGACCTTCCTCGCGAGCACCTCGCGCCGATGCAGGCGATTTCGTACCCCTCCTCCGACGGCCGCGAGATCCCGGCGTTCCTGACCGTCCCCAAGGGGGTTCCCTCGAAGGGGCTCCCGCTCGTCGTCGTCCCCCACGGCGGCCCGTGGGCGCGCGATTCCTGGGGGTACGACGCGTTCGCGCAGTTCTTGGCCAATCGCGGCTACGCCGTCCTCCAGCCGAACTTTCGGGGATCGACCGGGTACGGCAAGGACTTCCTGAACGCCGGGAACAATGAATGGGGACAGAAGATGCAGGACGACCTGACGTGGGGGGTCAAGCACCTCGTCTCTCAGGGCGTCGTCGACCCGAAGCGCGTGGGGATCATGGGCGGCTCCTACGGCGGGTACGCCACCCTCGCCGGCCTCGCCTTCACCCCCGACGTCTACGCCGCGGGAGTCTCGATCGTCGGGCCCTCGAACCTGATCACACTCCTCGACAGCATCCCTCCCTACTGGGAAGCGATCCGGACGATCTTCCACTTCCGGATGGGCGATCCGTCGACGCCCGAGGGGAAGGCGCAGCTGGAACGGCAGTCGCCGCTGAGTTCCGCGGGGAAGATCAAGACGCCCCTCCTCGTCGTCCAGGGAGCGAACGATCCGCGGGTCAAGCAGGCCGAATCCGACCAGATCGTCGTCGCCCTGAGGGACCGGGGTTTCCCCGTCGAGTACCTCGTCGCCCCGGACGAGGGCCACGGCTTCGCGCGCCCGGTGAACAACATGGCGATGTTCGCCTCCACCGAGAAGTTCCTCGCGAAGCACCTCGGGGGGCGTTTCCAGGAGAGCATGACCCCCGAGGTGGCGACGCGGCTCCGGGAGCTGACGGTCGACGTCAAGACGGTGACGCTCCCGAAGCGGGTCGCCGCCGCCGTCGGCGCCCCGACGCCCTCGGCCGCGCTCGTACCGGGAACGTTCCGGTACGAGTCCAGGATCGAGGCAGGAGGACAGTCGATCTCCCTTTCGATCGGACGGACGATCGAGGACACGGGCGAGACCTGGACCGTCATCGACAAAGTCTCGTCGCCGATGGGGCAAGCGGAGGACCGCACGACTCTCGCCAAGGGCTCCCTGACGCTGATCTCCCGCTCGGTCCGGCAGGGACCGGTCCAGATCGATCTGAAGGTAGAGAACGGGAAGATCGCCGGCACCATGGCGATGGGGGGCGAGCCCCGGCCCGTCTCGGTCGACCTCGGAGGGGCGCTCTTCGCCGACGGCGCAGGAGCGTTCGAGGCGATCGCGGCCCTGCCGCTCGAACCGGGATACGAGACGGCCTATCGGAACTTCGACGTCCGGTTCCAGAAGGAGAAGGTCATGCGGCTCGCCGTCTCGGCGATCGAGACGGTGACCGTCCCCGCGGGGACCTTCGAGGCCTGGCGGGTCGACGTCTCCCCCGCCGAGGGAGGAGCCGAGAAGGCGTCCGTGTGGATCTGCAGGGCGTCACGGAAGGTCGTCAAGGTCACGAGCGTCGTACCCGAGATGGGGGGAGCGACGGTCACGACCGAGCTGCTCCCATGAAACAAGGGGCGCCCCGCGTTGCCGCGAGGCGCCCCCAAGAGCCGAGCCGGGTGGGCGGCTCAGCGCGAAAGCGTCGTCACTCCGCGCGCGGAGCCGGAGCGGAACCCGTTGACGCGCGGGCCGGGCCGCTCGCCGTTCGTGGCGGGGTTGACCCCACCGAGCACCGCCTGCATCGCCCTGAAGAACACGTCGGTGTTGTCCATCACCCCGGTGAAGAGGGCGTGACCGCGACCGAAGGCCGACAGGGGGATGTCCGACGCCGTGTGCGCGGCGACCGTGTCCCCGAGCTGACCCGTCACGAGGAACTGCCCAGCGACGTCTTGGGCGAGCGGACCGCTCGGGTAGGTGTTGAGCGGGGCTTCGTTGTTGAACGGCTGCTGGGAGTCGCGCAGAGGCCGCTCGTTGGTCCTCCAGTCCTCGTAGCGGTCGGCGTTCGCGGCGTAACCGATCAGCATGCGGCGATCCACGTCGGTCGTCACGGGGTAGCCGTCTTCCGCGATCTCGTAGCGCGGGAACCCGGCCGCCTCGTAGGTCCCGACGACGCCGTTCCGCAGCTGGGAGGCCCCGCCTCCCGACTGCCCGCGTGCCGCGAGGTCCGCGTCGCTCAGGCGGGAGCCGCCGATGATGTTGACGCCGGCGCACTCGTGATCCGCGGTCACGATCACGAGGGTGTCTTCGTTTTCTTCCGCGAACCGCTTCGCGACTCCGATCGCCCGGTCGAACTCGATCGTGTCGAGGATCCAACGCTCGGTGTCCATGTTGTGGGCCTGCTTGTCGATCGAGGCCGCCTCGACCATGAGCGTGAAACCGTCGCTGTCCTTCGCGAGCACTTCGAGAGCCTTCTCCGTCATCTCGTCGAGCATCGGCTGGTCTGGGAACTGGTAGTCGTTCACGACCGTGGACTCGCCTCGGCGACCCGCGATCTTGTCGAGGGCGACGTTCATGTTCGAGTAGGAGAACAGCCCGAGGAGTCGTTCCGCATCGGCCGCGCGGAGTTCGGTCGCGTCGGCCACGTAGGTCCATCCTCGCGCCTGATGGTCGGCAATGAGGTCCCGCGACGGATCGATTGCGCCCGCCGCGACGCCCCACCCGGCGACGAGATCGTCGGGAAGGACGTAGTCGGACGACGACGACCGGGCCGAACCCGGCGTTCCCGCCGGCAGGTACCACTTGCGCCCGCCACCGAGCAGGACCTTCAGTCCCATCCGCTCCGACTCGTCGAGGTACTGGTCCACGATCCCGGTCCCAGCCCCCCGAGACTGGGTGTGCGAACCGAAGGATCCAGGGGTGGCGTCGAACACGTCCGAGGTCGTCACGATCCCGAGCGACTTGCCCTTCGTGCGAGCGAGGTACTCGCCGACGTGTTCCACCCGCGGGTTGTCGAAGTTGGCGCGGGTGTCGTCCGGAAAGACGTTCTGCTGGTTGTTATTCGCCTTGTTCCCGGAAGCGTAGCAGGCGGCGCCGGGGGACGAGTCGGTAACGATCGAGTTCAGCGAGTGCGTGACCACGATCCCCGTCGTCGGAAACGTGTCCATCTCGAGGAGACCGTTGGCCTTCCCTTGGGACACGCCCCGGAGCACGATCCGCGCCGCGGTGCGGTGGGCGATCCCCATGCCGTCTCCGATCATGAAGATCACGTTCTTGGCCTTGAGACCTCCCCGCTCGATCGACACGACCTCGAAGTTCCCCTCGGCGGTGGCGACCTGGCCGTCGTCCTGCGTCGCCCGGACGGCGAGCGTGTGGACGCCCGGTGCCTCGAGCGCGTAGGCGCGGAGGGTGGCGACGACGGAGCCCGTCGGAACGCCGGGAGCGTCGGCGGGGTAGAAGGCCACGGAACCGGGAATCGGGTTTCCGTCGACGAAGAAGCGAACCTCCGGAATCGTCAGGCCCGAATCGGGCGTGATGGTCGCCTGGAGGTCGAAGCGCTGACCCGGAAGGAAGCGCGCCACGATCGGCTCCGCTCGACCGTTGCTGAACAGGTTCGACGGGGGCGTCAGACGCCGCACGGTGGGCGCGGCGGACGCCGGTCCGGCCAGGGCTGCCGCGACCGCGGCGCCGACGAGGATTCGTTTCGGGTTCATCGGGACGTTCCTCCTTGGTCTGATGTGTGTGGTTGCGGATCGAGTTCGAGACGTACGTCGAACCGACGGCCGTCCGGTTCCTCGCGATTTCCGAGTCGGAGCGTGCCGGTCAGCAGGAGCGGTCCGGGCGTGTACGGGACGGCTTGGCCCGCGCGATCGGGCACCGTCACGAGCACCGTGGTCGGGGGAAGCTCGTCCGCCTGAGCGTACTCCCGCTCTGGAAGCGACATCGGGTACGGCGTGAGAAGCAACGTCCCGGGCACCGGCTTGTCCCGCCGCACCATGAATCCGAGGAGCCGGACGGTCTTGCCGTCGAGGGACCGGGCGCGTTCGGTGTACTCGAGTCCGTACCGCCCCGGCGGACGGAAGAGATCCTTCCAGTCGAGGTCGCTCACCCCGGCCGGTGCTTCCGGCCGCTGCAACGTCGACGCATCGACGATCGCGTCCGGTCGCGGAACCGCCCGGGGGTGATCGGCGTGGGAGTCGTCGGCCCTAGTCGGAACTCCGGAGGAGAGGGCGAAAAGCGCAATCGTCGCTGCGAAGACCCGGTTTCGCGTCATCGGCACTCCTCTCGAGCGCCGGCTTTTTACGCGCGGGTCGTGACGGAGAGGGATCGCGAGGCGAAAGATTCGGAGACGAGACGGCAACGAACCGGCGAAAACGGACGGCCTACCGAACGCCCACGATCTGCACCACGGCCGCGATGCCGCGGTGCAGCCGTCCTTCTTCGACTTCGCGCTCCACCTCGACGGCGTGGACGAGGTCGAGGCCGCGAAGCTCCCCGCGGAGCGCGTCGAGGGTCATGAGCAGCTCGGGCGCGGAGGGGCCGCCGGTGCGGTACTCGAGCTGCTTCGGCGTGTACGCCTCGAGGATCAGGACCCCACCGGGCGCGAGCCCGCTCACGACGTCGGCGTGGACGCGCCTCCGGAGCGCGGGGGGAAGGTGGCAGAAGATCGAGACGATCCCCGCCCAAGCCTCCGGTTCGATCCGGAAATCGGCGAGGTCGGAGACCACCGTCTCGACCCGCACGCCCCGCTCCGCGGCGAATCGCGCCGCCTTCTCCATCCCGACGCGCGAACCGTCGACCGCGACGACCTCGTACCCGAGCCCCGCGAGATAGACGGAGTTCCGTCCCTCCCCATCGGCGAGGGAAAGGACGCGGCCGGGCGGGATCCGGGAGGCCATCTCGCGGAGGAAAGCGTTCGGCTCGGTTCCGTACGCGAACCCCGGCGCGGCGTAGCGGAGGTCCCACGAGTCGAACGGTCCCTCGGTCATCTCGCACCGTTCCGGCGCCGAACCGCCTCCGCGTGTTTCTCTTTCGCGAAGACGACATCGGGATGATCCTCCGTGAGGAGCGTCGGGAGGGCCGCGGCGGCTTCGGCGAGGAGCGCTTCGGCCTCGGGGAGGAATGTCCCAGACTTCAGATAGGCGTTCCCGAGGTTCAGGGCGCTTCTCATCGTTTCGAGGTGTTCGGGCCCGAGCACGCGCCGGCGGGCCTCGAGCACCTTTTCGTAGATGCGCACGGTCTCGCGAGTCCGGCCGAGCGTTTCGAGCGCGCTCGCGAGGTTGTTCCAACTCTGGAGCGTGTCGGGGTGCTCGGGCCCGAGGACGCGCGTGCGCTCGTCGAGCACCTCGCGGTAGATCGCGAGCGCCTCCTCGTGACGCCCCAGGCGGGCCTTCGCGAGCGCGAGGTTGTGCATCGCCCCGAGCGTCTGCGGGTGGTCGGCGCCCTGGACGCGGCGACGCCCCGCCACGACCGCCTCGAACATCGTCTCGGCCTGCTCGTGGAGACCGAGGTTTCCATAGGCGAGCGCCAGATTGTTCCCCACGCCCAGAGCCATCGGGTCGTCTTCTCCGCGAACGCGGACCACCGTCGCATACACCTCCTCGTACACCGTGGCCGCTTCCTTCCAGTTGCCGCGTGCGAGGTAGGTCCCGGCGAGGTTCCCGAGCGCGCGGAGGGTCTCCGGATGGTCCCCGCCCTGGAGCCGCGTCCGGCGATCGACGAGATCCTGAAGCCGCTCCTCGGCGAGATCGAACCGGCCCAGGTAGATCTGGTTCCCGGCGAAGTCGGAGAGCGCGCCCAGACGGTCGGGGTGGTCCGGCCCGAGGAGATCCGTCGTGGTCTCGAGCGCCGCGGCGAAGAGCGGGTCGGCCTCTTGGTAAAGCCCGAGGCGCTGGTAGACCGTCCCGACCGCACGCTGCAAGCGTGCGCGCACCGGAGAAGGCTCGGGGAGGCGGCGGTCGATCTCCCGGGCTCCCCGGTCGAGGAGCTCGCGCGCGGTCACGTCGCTCCCCCGCGATTTCTCGGGATCGACCGCGCCGAAGATCTCGACGAGGAAATCCGAAACCTGGCGCGCCGTCTCGGCCTCCCGATTGGCCCGGTCGCGCTCCTCGGCGATCCGCTTCGACTGGACGGAGACGGTTCCCGCGTAAAGCAGCAGGAACACGAGGAACGCGATGACGCTCCCGGCGAGGACCTTGTGCCGCCGGAGCAGCTTTCCCCCGCGGTACCAGACCGTGTCCGGCTGCGCGGTCACCGGTCGTCCCTTGAGGTACCGCTCGAGGTCGTCGATCAGCTGCGCGACCGAAGGGTACCGGCGAATCGGGTCCTTCCGCATCGCCGTGGAGACGATCGTGTCGAGGTCGCCCGCGACTTGGCGGCTCCAGCGCGGAGAGAGCCCCTCGGCGCGGCTCGGCGGCTTGGGCTCCGACCCGAGGATCGCCGCCGAGAGGTCCGAGGGCCCGTTGGCCGACGCGAACGGGTGCCGGCGCGCGAGCAGGAGGTAGAGGAGCGTTCCGAGCTGCCAGACATCGGTCGCGGTCGTCGCCGGCTCCCCCCGGATCTGCTCGGGGCTCGCGTAGGCGGGGGTCATCATCCGGAACGCGGTCCGCGTCTCTTCCCCCGCACCCGGCTCCGCCGCGAGGATCTTCGCGATCCCGAAGTCGAGGAGCTTCGGCTGCCCTTCGGCGGTGACCAGGATGTTCGACGGTTTGAGGTCTCGGTGCACGACGAGGTTCCGGTGGGCGTGGGCGACCGCTCGCGCGACGCGGAGGAAGAGGCCGATCCGCTCGCGAATCCCGAGGTCCCGCTCCTCGCACCACCGGTCGATCGGTTTTCCCTCGACGTACTCGAGGGCGAGCCACGGCCGGCCGTCGGGGAGGGCGCCGCCGTCGAGCAGGCGGGCGATGTCGGAATGGGTCGCGGCCGCGAGGATCCTGCGTTCCTGCTCGAAACGGACGACGATCTCGTCGGTGTCGAGGCCCCGCTTGAGGACCTTGAGCGCCGCGATCTGGCTGAAGTTCCCCTCCGAACGCTCCACGAGGTAAACGACCGCCATTCCCCCTCGGGCCAGTTCGCGCACGATCCGCCACGCACCGATGCGCGCCCCGGGCTCGAGCGACTCGTCGCGACGGAGTTCCTCCGCGAGAGCGTTCGCGAGCGGGCCGGTCAGCACCGCGCCGGGGACGAGACCGGAGCCGCCCTCCTCGGACGCGCTCTCGAGGAGCCGCTCGACGAGGCTCCGGAGGACGGTGTCCTCGCCGCTCGCCTCGGAGACGAAGCGGTCGCGCTCGGCGGGGGGAAGGTCGAGAGCCCTCTCGAGGATGGCGTCGGCGCGCCGGAAGACCGGATCAGGAATCCCCGCCATGCTCGAGTTCCTCGCGAAGCCAGGCCTTCGCCCGCTGCCAGTCCCGCTGGACCGTTCTCGCCGAGGTGCCGAGGGCCTCGGCCGCCTCGGCCTCGCTGAGGCCGCCGAAGTAGCGCAGCTCGAAGACCTTCGCGAGCCGCCCGTCGCGTTCCGCCAGTCTCGCGAGGGCGCGGTCCACATCGAGTACACGCGAAGCGTCCGCTTCGACCGCCACGTCGACGTCGTCGAGCGGGACGATGGGGCCGCCCTTCCCGCGCTTGGCGGCCGATTTCTTCCGTGCGTAGGAGACAACCACCTGGCGCATCGCCATCGCCGCGACGGCGAAGAAGTGTCCCCGGTCCTCGAGGGCGATGCGGGAGGCCTCGGCGAGCTTGAGATAGGCTTCGTGCACGACGCCGGTCGCCCCGAGGGTCTGGTCGCGTCCGCCGCTCCTCAGGTTTCGCCGGGCGATCCGCTTGAGCTCCTCGTAGACGAGCGGAAATAAGCGGTCGAACGCCTCGCGGTCCCCGCCGCGGTGGGCCGCGAGCAGTCGGGTGACGTCTCCGGGGTCGGCCATGGCCTGCGTTCCTCTCCTTGCGAAAGTGTTGCCCGAAGGGTGCGCCCGACCGGGGATCCCGTCAAGGCGTGGGGAGGACGACGGTCCGGGGAAGGCCCAGGCGGACGAGGTTCTCCTCCGAGGCCGAGGGGAACTCGACGCTCACCGCCCGCAGGGCGATGGCGTCAGGCGCCCAGAAGACGGTGGAACCGTAGAGGACATCTCCCGCGATCGGGAAGCCGCGGTTCGCCGCCTGGCAGCGCAGCTGGTGGGTGCGGCCCGTCTCGGGTCGGAGCGCGAAGCGGAGGAGCCTCACCCCGGCGTGGAGTTCCGTTCCCTCGAATCGCGCGATCGTGCGGGCCCACTTCCCCTTCCCGGCTTCCCGCGATTCGTGCGTGCGACGGCGTCCCTGGATCAGCCACCCCTCCCAGGCCGTCTCGGGTTCGGCCGGGGGGGCTCCCTCGGTCCACGCCTCGTACCGCTTGACGACCTCGTGCCGCTCGAACCAGCGACACAGCGTGCGGTGCGCCTCCGCGCTCCGGGCGAAAAGGACGAGCCCCGAGACCTCGCGATCGAGGCGGTGGACGATCCAGAGCTTTCCGCCGGTGCGCGCTCCGAGTTCGCGGACGAGCACCGGTCGCGGGTCGGCGTCCCCTTGCCGGCCGGGGATCGTGAGCCAGCCGGGAGGCTTGTCCACGACGAGGACGGCGTCGCTCTCGTGGACGATCGCGGGCTCGGTCAGAGCCAACGGGCGTCCTCCACGCGAGCGCGGAAAAACTCTCCCTCGCTCCAGCCCGAGGTCCCGAGTCCCCAACCTGCGCGGATCCGCGACGGGATCGTGACCCCGTCGAACGCACGCTCCTCCTCGACGAGGGCACCGAAGGGCTGCAGGCGCCAACCCTTCCCGCCGTGATCGCCCCAGCGGGCGAGGCTCGCGGAGCGTAGCGCGCCGTCGTGAGCGATCTCGAAACGCACCGCCATCCGCTCCCCGTCGAGGTCCCACGAAGCGACCGAGAACCGATCGTCCTCGTCCCTCCAGAGGACGTCGGATCCGGCGAGCGCTCCGGGGCAAAGCGCCGCCTCTCCGGCGACCCGGCCTCGGGCGGAGCGGCTGACCTCGGGTCCCGACGCGTGCATCACCGGGATGAGACCCGCGAGGCGCCAGCGCATCCCACCCTGCCCGGCGAGGTAGTAGTCCATCCCGCGGATTGCGGCGGGGAAGCGCCCCGCCGAGGCCTGCCAGGCGAACCCGGCGCGCGGCGCGAGGATCTCCCGGGAGCGGAACGGCGTCCACGACGCCAGCTTGATCTCCCCGGAGATCTCGAGGAGGACCCGCTCGCTGGCCGGGCGATCCGGGGGAAGCGACCGCTCGAGCCACCGTCGGGCGACGGGGGGGAGACGATGCGGCTCGAAGGGGGCGGGCACGCATCCCTCGAGCCGCGACGCGACCTCCCCGAACTTCGGGAACGCCCCTCTCACGAGCGAGAGCGTAGCGCGGCGAGAACCTCCTTTTCACGCTCGGGGGAGAGACCGGCCTTGAGCTTCGCGCGACGCTCCTCGGGCTCGGAGTTCCACCAGGCGACCGTGTCGGCTGCGGTCTCCTCGACCGGACGGAACTTCAACCCTTTCGCGATCGCCTTCGAGCAGTCGACCTGCGTGAGTCCGCTCGAATCGGTTCCCGGGGGAACCCACGCCGGCATGTCGCTCCACGCCTCGACCTTCTGCTCCTCGAGGAACTTCGCCGGCGCCCACACGAATCTGGCGTCGCTCTTGACCCCCTTCCGGCAGGCCATGAGCATCTCCTTCATCGTCATCGGCTTTTCGGGGCCCACCGCGTTGTACGTCCCCGTGTGTCCTCCTTCGATCATCCGCACGATCCAGGCCCCGAGATCGCGGACGTCGACGATCTGGACCCGGTCGGTTCCGTCCCCGGGGCAGAGCACCTCCCCGCCCTTCGCGATGCGCACCGGCCAGTACGTGAACCGGTCGGTCGGATCTTCGGGCCCCACGATGAGACCGGGGCGGATGTTCGTCGCCCGGTCGGGGAAGGCCTTCGACGCCTCCTCCTCGCACAGCGCCTTGAGCGCGCCGTAGTGCTTCATCACGTCTTCGTTCGTGGGGTCTTCCATCGTCGCGACGGGCGCGCTCTCGTCCGCGCCCGGGACGATCGGCTCCTTGTAGACCGAGATCGAGGAGACGAAGAGGTATTGCTTGACGTTCGGCGCGAGCAGCTCGGCGGACATCTTGACGATCCGGGGGACGTACCCGGACGTGTCGACGACCGCGTCCCACTTGCGGTCCTTCAGGGCGTCGAGCTTTCCGTCCCGGTCGCCGATCAGGTTCTCGACGTCGGGAAAGAGTCCGGGGTTCGATTTCCCGCGGTTGAAAAGGGTCAGGGTGTGCCCCCGCTCGCGCGCGGATTGGACGATCGCCGGTCCGAGAAAACGCGTCCCGCCGAGGATCAGGATCTTCTTCCCGGACGAGCCTCCGCCGCCTTCCTGCCTCGAGAAGGCCGGGACGAGGCCGGCGAGGGTGCGGCCGCCGAACGCCAGTCCGGCGCTCGCGCCGAGCGCGGTCTTGAGGAACCGTCTTCTTCCGTGCGCCATCTTCCCTCTCCTTTCAGGCACGCTCCCCGTGCTTCCGTCCCATCCAGTACGCCAGGGGGATCCCGATCCCGGCGAGGGGGATCGCGCCGATCGACACCGCCGCGACCCCGAGGCCGAGCGCGCCGAGACCCGCCGAAAGCCACCCTCCAATGGCGTCCGCGCCACGATAGACCACCGTGTCGAGAAAGCCCTTCGCCTTGTACTTGTCCTCGGGGGGCACGACCGTGTAGAGGACCTCGCGCGCCGGCCGCTCGATCGCATAGTGCACGGAGCGCCGCACGACTTGCACGGCCGCGATCATCCCGATTCCCGGCCGGAAGGCGAGGCCGAGAAGGCCGAGAGAGGTGAGCGCAGGCAGCAGGGCGAGGCCGGTTCCGACTCCCGCCCAGCCGAGAAGGCGCCCCGTGCCGAAGGCCTGGGTTCCGGCCGAGAGCACGTTCACGGTCAGGTCGATCTTCGCGAAGAACGCGGTGCGCGCGGCTGGATCCGAGATCGTCCCCTCGACGATTCGCGCCTGTTCGAAGTACACGACGGTCGAACAAATCGAGTAGAGCGCCATGAGCCCCGCGATCCCGAGGTAGTACGACGACGACACGGCCGTGCGGAACCCCGCGAACGGACCGCCCCCGATCCGCTCCGACGCGTGGGCGTGGAGCGTGCCGGGCCCCTCGCGTTCCACCCACCGCACGATTCGGCCGGCAAGGAAGACCGCTGCCTCGAGAAGCGCGATCGAGATCAGGAAGAGGGGCGCGATCCCGATCCGTTCCACGAGAAGCGCGGTCACGAGCGGACCGGCGATCGCACCCCCGCTGCCTCCGGCCGCGACGATGCCGAACAGGCGCTTCCCCTCCGCGCTCCGGAAGGCGTCGGCCATGACGCTCCAGAAGATCGAAACGACGAGGAGGTTGAAGACGCTCACCCAAATGAAGTACACGCGGGCGAGCACGACCCGCCCCTCCCCCCATTCCCAGATCGCGAAGAAGACGAAGAGGTTGAGCGAGAAGAACCGGTAGGCCCAGGAGAGGATCCGCCCCCGGGGGACCCTCGTGGCGAGCCATCCGTAGGCCGCGGCGGCCAGGACCATGACGACGAACGTCGCCGTGAAGAGCCACGGGAGGTTCTTCCGCCCCCCGAAGATCCCCATCTCCTCACGGATCGGCCGGAGGATGTAGAAGGACGACAAGACGCAGAAGAAGCACGAGAAGGCGAGGAGAACGGGCCGGAGCTCCCGCCTCTCGACCCGGAGTACGCGCTCGAGGAGGGCGAACACCGGGGGATCTTACGCGCGAATGCGTCCCGGTGTTGCACACCCGGCGCGTCGGAGGGATAGTGCGCCTCCAAAGCCCGTCTCGGCGGAGGGAACGGTTCCTTCCCGTGGCGGACTCCGCGAGGTTCACACGATGCCGCTCAAACTCTCCGGATCCGGGTTGACCGTCGAGGACGTCGTCCAGGTCGCCAGACATGGGGAGCCGGTCGAACTGGCGCCCGAGGCGCTGGAACGGATCCGGCGATGCCGCGCCCTTCTCGAGCGGAAGATCCAGGCGCGCGAGATCATGTACGGGGTCAACACCGGGATCGGCGAGCTCGCGGGAATCGTCCTGACCGACGAGCAGGTCCGCCAGTTCCAGCGCTATCTGATCTACAACCACGCGGCGGGAATCGGCGTCCCCTGCCCCGTCGAGCACGTCCGCGCGGCGATGCTGAGCCGCGTGAACGTCCACGCGCAGGGATATTCGGGGTGCCGCCCCGAGATCCCGCTCACCTACGTCGCGCTCCTCAACGCCGGCGTCACCCCGGTCGTGTGCAACAAGGGAAGCGTGGGGGCCTGCGGCGATCTCGCGCCGATGAGCCAGATCGCGCTCGTCCTGCTCGGCGAGGGGGAGTGCTTCTTCAGAGGCGAGCGCCTTCCCGCTCGGGAGGCGATGGAGCGGGCCGGGGTTCCCGTGCCGGGGCTCCAGGCGCGGGACGGCCTCGCAGCGATCAACGGGTCGAATCTCATCACCGGAATCGCCGCCCTGATCCTCCACGACGCCGAGCGTTGGGTGCAGCAGACCGAGATCGCGGCGGCGATGAGCCTCGAGGCCCTCCTCGCGAACCTGAGACCGTACGAGGCGAAACTCCACACGCTGCGCGGCTTCCGGGGCGCCCAGACCTCGGCCGCGAACTTGCGGCGCGTCCTCGACGGATCCGACCTCGCGACCGGGAAGCTCAGGGTGAAGGTCCAGGACGCCTATTCGATGCGATCGACCCCGCAGGTGATCGGCTCACTCCGCGACGCCCTCGCGTACGCTCGGAAGCAGGTCGAGATCGAGCTGAACGGGGTCGCCGACAACCCGATCTTCGACGCGGTCGAGGAGAAGGTGTACACCGGCGCCAACTTCCAGGGGACCCCCGTCAGCTTGCCGCTCGACATGGTGGCGGCGGCGATCACGATGGTGAGCGTCCTCTCCGAGCGGCGGACGAACCGATTGCTCAACCCCGCCCTCTCGGTCGGACTCCCCGCGTTCCTCACGAAGGGGGCCGGGATGTTCTCGGGAATGATGCTCAGCCAGTACACCGCCGACACGCTGATCGTCGAGCAGCGGATCCTCTCGAACCCTTCGTGCGTGCAGTCGATCCCCGCCGCGGCCGACCAGGAGGACTTCGTCAGCATGGGGATGAACGGGGCGCTCAAGACCCTCCAGATCCTGGAAAACGCGAGAGCCGTGCTCGGGATCGAGTTCATGGCCGCGGCCCAAGCGCTCGACTTCCGCGATCACGGGAAGGGCAAGGGCGTCGAGGCCGCGCGACGGGCGATCCGTAGGACCGTCGAGCACTTGGACGAGGACCGGCCGCTCTTTGCAGACCACAACGCGATGGCGGCGCTCGTCGAACGCTGCGACATCCTCGACGCGGTGAGCGCGGAGGTGGGGCCGCTCGAAGCCTCCTGGTAGGCGCCCGGGCCGCTACTCGCAGGCGTCGCCCACCCCGTCTCCGTCGGAATCGACCTGCTCCGGGTTGAACACGGCGGAGCAGTTATCACAGATGTCCCCCATCCAGTCGCCGTCCCCGTCCTCCTGGCCGGGGTTGTAGTCGCGGGCGCAGTTGTCCTCCGACACGTCGACCAGCCCGTCGCCATCCACGTCGTACGGGCAATCGACCCAGGGTCCTCGCTCGTTCCCGGCGGAGTCCCGCCCCCACGATCCGGGGCCGCAGAGGTTCTGGTCGTGCACGAGGTAGAAGAACAGGGAATCCGGGGCGGGTTCCTCCGAATCCACGGCCGACGCTCCGGGGTAGTCCGCCGGGACGAGACAGGACGTCCAACTGAAGAACACGTCGTATCCCTTCGCGACCTCGTAATGGCCGGGCATCCGCATCCCGGGCTCGGACGGGGGATCCCACACGAGGGTCGTCTTGTCGGCGAAGCGCAGGTTCCGCGCTTCCGTGGGAACGGACCAGATTCCGGCGTGGTCGTCGCTGCAATCGTGCGGCTCGGGCGAGGTCTCGCAGGCGTAGCGTCCGTCGCCGTCCGCGTCCCGGTCGTCCACGATCCGGTTGCAGTCGTTGTCGACGCCGTCGCACCACTCCTCCCAACCCGGAGCGCGGCTCCAGTCGACGTCGTCGCAGTCGCCGTCGCACTCGCTCCAGCCGTCGCCGTCCCCGTCGTCCGAGAGAGCGTCGATCGCGGCGCGGAGGTTCGGCCGAGAGCCGATGTTCCCCGGGTACGGCCCGCTCCCCTGCGGAGAGCCGGTCCACGACAGGTGATTCCTGAGGAGAATCGGTTCGAGTGGCTCGGGGCCGCAGGCGAGCTTCGCGCCTTGGAGGGACGCGACCGCTCCCGCCACCATCGCAGAGGCCGACGAGGTCCCGCTGTAAACCGCGGTGTAGTACTGGTTCGGATCTCCTCCGCCGTCGAACGCGTCGCCGTACCCGGTCGTCACCACGTCGTCGCCCCATCCCTGCGAGGTCAGCCTCCCTCCATACGAGGAGAACTCGAGTCGCGAGCGGTCGGGCTGCGTCTCGTAGTCGGGGGGCGCGCCGGCGCCGACGATGATCGCCCCGGAATCTCGGACGGTCCAGTCGAAGCGGCCACCATACTCCGGAGCGTCCAGGTTCTCGCCCCCGTTTCCCGCGGGCTCGACCACGACGATCCCCGCCGCGGTCGCGATCGAGATCGCGTCGAACTCCGCCGGGTCCCACTCGACGGGGACGAAGGTGCCGTTCGGCCCGTAGGTCTGGGCCTCGATCAGCATCACGTCGCCAGGATCGAGAAGGGTCATCGCACAGTCGATCGCGCGCGCGACGCTGTAGGACATCCCTTGGGGATAATCCGTGACGAACACGGGCGTGGCCATGTGGGAGACTCCGGTCACCCCGTACCCGTTCCGTCCCGCGATCAGGAGCCCCATGCTCGCCGTGCCGTGCTCGATGTACTCGGCGGTCGGCGGGAAGCACGCCGCCGCTCCGACCGCCGCATCGAGGTCCTCGTGGGCCTCCCGCCACGAGTACTCGATGTCGACGACCTTCACCCCCTGGCCCTTGCCGCCCGCGACGGTCCACGCGTACGCCGCCTCGATCCCTTCGGGAGCGGCGTAGAGGTAACCCTGATCGGGCTCCCCGTCGGGCGTCGTGGGAGGAATGTCCCCGGGGGGCGGAGGGGGAAGCGCCGGGCGGTAAGCGGTCTCGACGACGGGGACGGAGAGGAGACGCGCGAGAAGTTCCTCGCACTCTTCCCGAGGCACGGCGATCTCGATGTAGCCGTTGAGGTCCGCAAGATGCCTTCCCGAGCGCGCCGTCGCCGCTCGCCGGGTCCGCTCGATGTCGGCTTCGTCTCTCCCGAAGAGCGGATCGATCGTCACGGGCCCATGGTCGCGGAGAGCCCGCGCGACCTCGGAAAGATCCCGGCCGGCGAGGGAGACGAGGTCTCCGGACCGCAGCCGCACCTGGGCGTCGTCCCGGAACTTCACGATCAGACGGTCGGGAGCGCGGCCTGCGCCGAGCGCAATTGTCGCGAGAACGAGCGCGATGACGTGGTACGGGCGTTTCATGGGGTTCTCCACGGATCTCAGCGCGGCCCCTCGGCCGGGCAGCGATGGTTGGCGGCGGTGACCTGGTAGTACCAGATTCCCGAAGGCGGCACGTCGCCCGACGTGTCGACCCACTGCTTGTTCGGCGTCGCCTCGTCCATGTCGACGACGTCCGAGGCGACGAGGGGCCATTCGGCCGGAGGCAGGCCCGCGTCGTCGGACCGGTAGATGTTGTAGCCGGTCACCTGATCGGGCTGGTTGGGGTCCTGGAAGTTCAGGACCGGGTAGTCGTTCCCATCGTTCGTCACGCCGACCTCGTAGAGCCAGACCGCCTCGTCCGGAGCCCAGCAGTCGTGCATGCCGGCGTCCCATCCGGTCGCGTCGGTGAACTCGGTCAGGGAGAAGATCGCCGTGTCGCCGGTCACAGGATCCGCGTCGCTGTCGAGCGAGTCGTCGGCTCCCTGATCCCGAGGCGAGAAGTCGAAGCCGACGGGAAGGTCGAAGCGGAGGTTGTACAGCGTTCCGTAGGAAAGTCCCTCGAAGAAGGTGTAGTAGCCGTTGTGGTTCGTGGCAACGGCATCGAGCAGCCCGCCCGCACCGTCGTAGAGCAGGACGACGACCCCCGCGAGCCCCGGTTCTCCCTCGTCCTGCACGCCGTCGCGGTCCAGGTCGCGCCAGACGCGGTCCCCGATGTTCAGGGCTCGGATCTGGGTGGATTCGGAGGAAGTGTCGTTCGACGCTTCTGGATCCGTCGCGGGAGCCCCGACGGCCACCGTCGCGACGTTGGTCGCGGTCCCCCATCCGTCGGGCGCCGAGACCTGGATGACAACCTCTGCCGTCGCTCCGACGCCGATCTCGCCGAGATCGCAGGTCACGATCCCCGAGGTGTGAGAACACGTTCCTTGAGCGGGCGACGCAGAGACGAACGTGGAGCCCTCGGGAAAAGTGTCGGTCAGGGTTGCCGTCGCTGCAGCGGGTCCCTCATTCGACACGGCGACGGTGTAGTCGACCGGCTGCCCCTCGAACTGTGGATCGGGGGAGTCGGTTTGCGAGACCGAAAGATCGGCCTGCGAGTCGGTGCGAAGGTCGGCTTCTTGCCAACCGTTCCACGGCATCGCGATCCAGCGGCCGCGACGCTGGAACGGGTAGGTGACGGGATCGTGCACGAGCCGCGCGCGCCAATGAAACGGCCGTCCCGCCGCGAGGCCCGAGAGCACCCCCTCGAGCGTCCTACCGTCGGTGCCCGTGTCGTGCTCGGGGGGCACGCTCTCGAGCCCCTCCCCGTCGAAGAGAACTCCGAGAGTCTTCACCTCCCAGTCGACCCCGATCTTTCCACGCCCGAAGGGGGAACGGCCGATCAGAGAGAGGCGGAAGCCGTCGGTTCGGTCGGACTCGCCGAGCGGGGCGATGGGTGTCGCGAGATCGTCGCGAAGCTGACGCGGGAGCAGCGCGAGACCTGGACCACCGTTCCCGTAGTGAAGGTAGGCGTGGCCGCGATCGGCCCCGGTCAATGCCGGAGCACCGACGATTAGCTCCGCGTATCCGTCCCCGTTGACGTCTCCTGCGGTCCCGACCGACTCTCCCAAGTTCCTCGCGCTGGCCCCGTCCACGCTCCAGACCGGGCTCGCAGGGAGTCCAGAAGCCGAACCGTGGAAGACGAGCACGCGTCCGTGGTCGACGTACTGAGCGTCGCGATCCGGAGCGCCGACAACGATGTCGGCGTACCCATCCCCGTTGAGGTCGCCTGCGGTTCCGACCGCCTCCCCGAGATGGGCGCCCGCCTGATCGTCCTCGAAACTCCACGCCGCATTCTGCGCGAGCCCCGAAGCCGAGCCCAAAAACACCACCGCGCGCCCCTGTTGGAGAGGGTAGGGGTAGCGCGGTGCGCCGATGATGACATCCGCGTAGCCGTCCCCGTTCACGTCGCCCGCGGTCCCGACCGCGTGACCGAAGTACTCGTTTACTTCGCCGTAGCCGCTCCATTCCGCAACCGCGGCGAGGCCCGAGGCCGACCCCTGGTAGACGAAGGCCATGTCCAATTCACTCCCCACGACGATGTCCGCGTAGCCATCCCCGTTGACGTCGCCCGCGGTTCCGACGCTGCAACCGAATTGCGCCCCGTATCCCCACCACGCAGCGCTCGTCCACCCGGCGAGCGGCGCGAGTCCCGCGGCCGAACCGTGGTACACGAACGCGCGCCCGGCATCCTCCAACGGGCCGTCATCGAAGTACGGAGCGCCGACGATCACGTCCGCATATCCGTCCCCGTTCACGTCTCCGGCGCTTCCGACGGCCCACCCGAATACGGCAACTTCCTGATCCCCTTTCGCGCTCCAGGCCGGAGTTGTAGCGAGCCCCGAGGCCGAGCCGAGGTAAACGAAGGCTCGCCCCTCGTCGTACTTGCCCGCGTCGTGGCGCGGCGCTCCGACGACGACGTCGCTGAACCCGTCACCATTCACGTCCCCGCCGGTCCCGACCGCAAATCCGAACCAGCCTTCGGTTTGATCGCCATCCGCGATCCACGACGGACTCGTTGCAAGTCCGAAGGCCGAGCCGAGGTAGACGAGTACGCGCCCCCCTTCCATCACGCCACCGTCGTAGTATGGGACGCCGACGATCACGTCCGCGTATCCGTCGCCGTTCACGTCCCCGGCCGTCCCGACCGAGGAGCCGTAGCCCGAGGCGTTCGAGTCACCCTCCGCGGTCCATCCAGCGCTTTCGGCGAGACCGGCAGGCGAGCCGAGGTAGACGCTCGCCTGCCCTTCCGATAGAAACGTCAAGCTGAGGTAGGGTGCCCCGACGACGACGTCGCTCACGCCATCGCCGTTGACGTCCCCGGCCGTCCCGACGGACCGGCCGAGGAGAGCCGACTCCCCATTCCCCTCCGTGCTCCAGTACACGTTCGCGTTCACCCCGCTGGCTGAGCCGAGGTGAACGAATGCCGCCCCTTCGTTCGGCTCGGGGTTGTAGTAGCGCTCCGCGCCGAAGATGATGTCGGCATAACCGTCCCCGTTCACATCGCCCGCCGTCGCCACGCTCACACCCGCCATCGCACCCTGCTGCGGGAAGTGACGGGACCATCGCCCGCTCGAGGACAGGCCGGAGGCGGAGCCGTGGTACACGTACACGCTCCCTCCCGTCACCCCGCCGGTCGTCTCCTGCGGGGCCCCGACGATCACGTCCGCATACCCGTCGCCGTTGACGTCGCCCGCCGTCCCGACGGAGAAGCCGAATTGCGCGGCATCCTGGGAGTCCGTCTGCGACCAGTTTGCCACGGGAGATAGGCCCGAAGCGGAGCCGTGGTACGCGAAGATGCTGCCCGGACCGTACATCCCCGTGTCCTCCGACGGGGCCCCAACGATCACGTCGGCGAAGCCATCGCCGTTGACGTCCCCCGCGGTCGCTACGGACTTTCCGAAGAACGCGAGATCGGTCGTTCCCGTGGCGATCCAAGCCGGGTTCGTGTCGGGACCCAGGGCACTTCCGAGATAGAGGTACGCGCGTCCCAGATCCCACCCTCCGCCGTCCACCTTCGGGGCGCCGACGATTACGTCGCCGAATCCGCCCCCGTTGACGTCCCCCGCCGCAGCGACCGACGTACCGAGTTCCGCTCCCTGCTCCTCGCCGTCTTGCGTCCACGCCGGGGCGGCGTTGAGACCGGCCGCGGAGCCGAGGAAGAGGTAGACACGCCCTCGGTCGTACAGGCCGTTGTCGCGAAGACTCGCCCCCACGAGGACATCGGAGAACCCGTCTGCGTTGACGTCTCCCGCGGTCGACACGGAGTAGCCGAAGAATGCGCCGTCTTGGTCGCTCTCCGCCGTCCAACTCGCCGTCGCGGAAGGTCCGGAGGCCGTGCCGTAGTACACGAACGCACGCCCTTCGTCGTACTGGCCCGCGTCGTAGCACGGCGCTCCGACGACGACATCGCTGAAACCGTCACCATTCACGTCCCCGGCGGTCGCGACCGACTCGCCGAAGCACGCCCAGTCTTGTCCGCCTCCCGCCGTCCACGCCGGAAACGTCGCCAGTGGATCGATCGTGATCGGGTAGATCGCACCCGTGTCGTCGATCACGATGCGGATCCCCCCACCGCCCGTGCCCGCGTACCCCTCCATCCACGCAGCGAGCGTCTGCCCTCGGGCGTCGATGACGCGAAGCCCCGCGTAACGGATCACCCGTCCCCCGCCGGGAGCCTCAAAGTCGATCGCCAGACCGTCCTCGGAGAACAGCGGACGCAGCGAGCCGCCGAGCGCCAAGTCAACGTGGACGAGCCGGTCCGGGTCGACCTTTCTTGCGCGACCCGGCGAGACGGTGCCGGCGCGCTCGGCCTTCATTCCGGTCCTTCGCCCGACCTCCTCGGGCGGCGCGGCGAGGAAGAAACCCTGCTTCAGCCCACGCGGCGAGTTGTCGTACCACTCCCGCAGGGATCCCCGGTGGTAGTCGATGTGCGCCCCTTTCGCGTCGAGAACCGCGGCGTCGACCGGCCAACTCGCCCCCCCTCGGCCGTATGCGACCCACGAAAGACGCCACTCCCAGGTCGGTTCCGGTTCCTCCCGGCTCACGACGCGGATGCCCCTCTCGTCGAAGAACGTTCTGAAGCCGTGAGCCCGATTGGGGGCCTGCCAGTTCTCCGGATGGGAGATCTCGTACTCCGAGGCGGCGATGTTCCGCCGGATCTCGGACAACCAATCCGTCGACTCCGCCCCAAACGCCGCCGGGGCGACGATCAGAAAGGGAAGGATGCGTTGTAGGACCCGCGGCATCTTCATGGCACCCTCGCCGGGACGCGCGAGACGTCCCCTGGAACGAAAAGACGCCACGTGCCGCCGTTTGACTCACCGCCCTTGCCTCTTCTCGCCCTTCGCCGTATCTAGGTCCGCATGCGCGAGACGCTTCGCCTCCATCGAGCGTCGTGCGGCGGGATCGCTCGCTACCGTCGCTGAGCACGTTTCCGCCCCGATCACGAAACCGAACCCGCGTTTCTCGCTTTTCGAGGAGGCACTCATGCACGATCAATCGGCCTACGAGCGCGCCGCCGCGACCGGCGCCGATCCGCGATGCGTCCCCATCAGTCTCGACGGTCCCGTCCCCGAAGGGGCGGCGATCCCGTACCCCGACTATCCCGACTTCGACCATGAAACGTGGGCGATCCTCTACCGTCGCCAGAGGGAACTCCTCCCGGGCAGGGCTTGCAAGGAGTTCCTGGACGGGCTCGAACGCATGGGCTTCCCGCAGGATCGCATCCCCGCGCTCCGCGACGCCGACGCAGTCCTGAGGAAGACCACGAACTGGGGAGTCGCCCGGATCCCGGGGCTCCTCCACGAGCAGGACTTCTTCGCCTTCCTCGCGCGCCGAGTGTTTCCGTCGACGGACGCGATCCGCCCGCGACACGAGATGGACTACACCCCCGCCCCCGACCTCTTCCACGACGTCTTCGGGCACACGCCGATGGTCACGCATCCCGCGTTCGCCGACTTCTACCAGCTGATGGGACGCGCCGCGCTCCGCGCGACGGGCGACGACCGACGCCGCCTCGAGCGGTTCTACTGGTTCACCGTCGAGTTCGGCCTGATCGACACCCCGGAGGGGCTGCGGATCTACGGAAACGGGATCCTCTCCTCGAACGGTGAGACGAAGCACAGCCTCACCGACGCGGTCACCCGGCTCCCCTTCGACCCGGACCGGATCACCGAACAGGACTACGACGTCTGGCACATGCAGCCGCTCCTGTTCGTGATCGACTCGTTCGAGCAACTGGCCGAGGAATTCGAGCGTTGGGCGAAGGGGCGCGGGTTGCTCTGACGCGTGGATCAGGGCCTTCGACGGTAGAGGTGCCAGCCGGCGACGGCCCCCGCGATCGCGAGGGCGAGTAGGGCGAGCGGGGTGTGGCCGGGCGCCCCCGGCTCGGCGAGCCGCACGGTACCGTCTCCGACGAGGACGAGCCCGGCCCACTCCGAGGCTTCGGCCCCGGCGGTGATCCGGTCCCGCTGCGCCCCCGCGAACGCGTCGGCCACCGAGGACCCCTCGGAGAGCCGCCGGTAGAAGGCGTCGAAGAACCGGGCCGTTTCCTCGTCACGGAGCGGCCAGAGGCTCCCGATCACCGCTCGCGCTCCCGCCACGAGGAAGCCGCGCGCGAGACTTTCGACCCCTTCGCCCTCGACGAAGGGGCCCCCCGCGGTTCGGCATGCGGCGAGCACGACGACGCGGTCGCGGAGCGGGAGCGTCGATGCCTCCGCGACGGTGAGTCGTCCGTCCTCTTCGTCAACGCCCGGAGCGAGCACGAGGAACGCCTCTTCGTCCCGCTCCCGATCGAGGCAGGCATGGGCGGCGATGTGGAGGATGCCGAACTGGTCGAACGCGGCGCGCTTGAGAGCGGACTCCGTCGCCTCGCCCCCCTCCAGGATCCGCGACCGCCCGGGAAGCAGCGCCGCAGCCCCGCGAGCCTCGCGCCGCGCGAACGGAAGGCCGCCCGATTCGTCGCGCGCCTTTGCGGCCTCTCGCCCTCCCGTCCACGGGTCCGCGACGATCACGGCCCCCGGAGGGATCGGACTCGGCGTTTCCCGCGCCCACCGATGCCACGCCGTGACCGAGGGCGCGGTCGACAGCGCGAACCGCTCCGCGAGGGGCGGATCGTCCGGACGCGGTCTGAGCGCGGCGAAGGGAAGCCGGTGGAGCGGCCCGTCGGGGACGAGAACGAGCGAGGAAACCGACGGGGGAAGCCCGTCGAGCGCGTCCCGAAGCAGACGATCGTGGAGGCGTCCGGCAGCCCGACCTTCGGAAGGGTCGTCGCTCTCGAAGAGCCCTGCGTAAAGCGCCGTCTCGACGGCGAGATCTTCGTCGGGAGGAATCGCGTAGAACCGGGTGCCGCCGGAGGTGTGGACGAGGAGCCAGGAGCCGCCGCCGATGTAGCCTCCCTTGGAAATCCCGGACCCGGTGGTGAACGCGAGGATCGCGGTGTCGGGAGGGATCGCGCGCTCCACTTCGGAGAGGGAAGGGCTTTCGGGAGTTCGCAGGTTCGCGAAACGTCGATCGGCCTCCGAGAGTCTCGTGCGGAGCGACGCCTCCTCGGCGGCCAGGGCGTCCAGCGTCTCGAGGCGCTTCGCGCGCCCGGCATCGTCGAGAAACGGACTCGCGAGCTCGACACGAATCCGCGCCGATTCCTCGATCGTGCGATGCCTCGCTGCCAGGAGGTCCGCGTGGGCCGGCTCCGCGAGCGGAACCCCCGACTGGTCGAGTCGCTCGAGGAGCACCCGCGCCCGCATCCGCTCCGCCACTTCGAACGCCGTTTCGACGTCCCTGCGCGAGGGGGTCCGGCCCGACGCCCCGAGAAGGTACCCGATGAGCCGGTCGTAGAAGAAGATCCAACGCGAATAGACCCCCGCTCGCACTCCGTCGTCGAACTGGAGGTCGCGGAGCGACTCGATCGCGTCGATCGCGCGTTCGGAGGCGTCGTACGCATCCTCGCCGAGCCGCCAGGCGAGGCTCGCCTCGACGATTCGGCACCGCGCGCCCGCCTCGAGGTCGGTCACGGACGTCGTCGACTTGATCACCCAGACCCAGCCCATGTGCAGGCCGATGCCGGCCGCGATGCCGCCGGTGCGCTGGCGCACGAGCCCGAGCATCAGGCCGACGAGCACGAGCGTGACGAATGAATCCACGAATGCCGACGGCGCGGCGAAGCGCGAGAACGCCGAGCCGAGCAGCGCGATGCCGCTGTCCCAGCCGATCTGTGCGTGCGGGAGGCGGGCGCGCGCCAGGAAATGGATCGCCGAGTAGAGGAGTGCGGTGCTCCAGAGCGCGGCGGCGAGTCCGGATTCGCGGAAGACTGCGCGGAACATGAGGCCGCGGAAGAAAGTCTCCTCGACGATTGCGACGGCGAGCCCGGTCAGCTTGAAGATCGT
>CAZVOE010000003.1:4861-62181 GCA_964628935.1 uncultured Acidobacteriota bacterium | reverse complement strand
GATGGGCGGTCGAGACGACGACGTCCCACCCCGACCCGCTCGGCGTCGCGGCGGTCACGACGAAGGCGGTGAACCCCAGGCCGAACTGGACCGCCGTCGCGACCGCGAGGAAGAGCCCCGAGCGCCGGAGCGGCTCGAGGTCGGCGTGGAACCCCCACGCGCGAGCCCCGGCGGCGATCGCGAGACCGGCGACGACGAAGGCGAGGGTGATGTGGATCACGAGCCCCGCCGCGAGGTGCCGCTGGACCGCTCCGAGGATCAGCTGGACGACGAGCGCCGCGAGGAGCATCCCTCCGAGCGCGCGATCGGTCGCGGCCCGAATGGAGGGCTGCGGTCGCTTCCCTCCTTTCCACGACGGCGAGAGGAAGACGGTCAGCGCCGCCATCGTCGAGAAGAAGAGCTGGCCGAGGATCCCGTGGGCGACGGCGAGGATGAGGTTCGGCCGCACGTCGTCGGGGTTCTGACTGAGGGTGAAGGCGCCGGTGACCCGGAGACCGCCGAGGATCCCCTGGACGCAGACGAGGACGAACGCCACGACCGCGAGCGTCTTGACCCAGACGCGCGACTCGGCGAAGAGGAGATGGACCGTGAGCACCAGAGTGGTGAGCCCGACGAGCGATCCGAGCAGGCGGTGGGCGTGCTCGTAGTAGATCCCCCCCGTCATCCGGGAGAACGGGAAGAGGAACATGTTCGAGCCAAAGGAGTTCGGCCAGTCGACGACCGCGAGTCCCGCGTTCGCGCTCGTGACGATCCCTCCCGCGGCGAGGAGGAGGAAGGTCGCGGCGAGGGCGACGCGGGCGAAGGAGGCGGTCCAGTCGACCTCGGGGGCGGGGCGCCCTCCGCGCGAGCGCAAGCCGAGCGCGGCGCCTGCGGCGCCGAGCGCCGCCGTCAGGAAGATCGAGCCGGGGACCCAGACGACGGCGGAGGGGTGGACCGCCATCCCCTCCCCGCGGGTCAGAAAAGAGCCGAGCACCAGGAGGTTGAGTAATCCCGCGAGCCCCCCCGCGAGGGTGCCGGCCCGGAGTCCGCGCGTCTCGAACCGTCCCGCGACCCAACCCCCTGCGATCCCGGCGAGGAGCAGGAACGGGAGGACCACCGCGGCCGGGGCCTGCACCATCGGAAGACGGGCGAGGTAGCCGATCCCCCACATCGCCACGGCGATGCCGAAGCCGACCACGAGCACGACCGCCGTCATGGGGACCTCCGGGCGGCTCATTCTACGGGGCGACCTCCCCGCGCGGCCAGGGACCGCGCGATCCAATTGCCGAGAGAAAACCGGAGGTCCCGCTCCTTGCTAGCATGACCCGCGTGAGCGGGACGAGCGGGCGCCGCGGGCGGAGGGAGTCGCTCCCCTCCCGGCTGTTCACCTTTCGAAGCGGCGGCTGGGTCCTGCTCGCGGGGTTCGCCTTCGCCGGGGCGGGCGTCTGGTGGAACTTGCGCGCCCTCTGGGATCCCGGTCGGGTGCCCCCGCGGGGGGACGGACGGAACGCCTCCTCGTACGGCTTCTCCCTCGACGGCGCCCTGGTCCCGCCGGAGGAGATCGTTTCGAGCGGGATGGTGGTCGACGGGTTGCGCGCGCTCGTGAATCCGGAGGTCACCACGCCGGCCGAGGTCTCCGCCTTCAACGAGCGGGAGCGCGGGAAATACCTGGTCTCGAGCGATCGGGTGATCGGCGTCGTCCTCGGCGGCGAGGCGCGAGCCTACCCCTTGCGGGTGATGAACTGGCACGAAGTCGCGAACGACGTGGTCGGCGGTGTCCCGATCGCCGTGACCTACCATCCCCTGAGCGAGGCGATCGCGGTCTTCGACCGGCGCGTCGGCGACGAGGTCCTCGAGTTCGGCGTTTCCGGGCTCCTGCACGATTCGAACCTGCTGATGTTCGACCGGCGCGCCGGTGCTTCCGGCGAGAGCCTCTGGAGTCAGCTCCAGGCCCGGGCGATCGCCGGGCCCGCGGCGGCCGCCCGTGCGCGGCTCGAGATCCTCCCGGTCGCGCTCGCGCGGTGGGACAAGTGGGTTCGCGACCACCCCGAAACGACCGTCCTTGCCCCGATCCGCGAGGAACTCGAGTTCTACAAGCGGGACCTCTACGGGAAGTACTGGATCTCGGAGGAGATCAAGTACCCGGTCTCCCCGATGCCTCCCGAAGGTTCCCTCCCCCCCAAGACGCGGGTGTTCGTGGACCTGGAGGGACCGGAGCCGATCGTCACGCCGCTCGCGGGCGCTCGGGACGCGCGGACCCTCGACGAGGTCGCCCCTTGGGGCACGACCGCGAGACGCGGCGTGTTCGCATTCTGGTTCGCTTGGTACGGGGGACATTCCGCTGTCTCTTCCCACAACTGAAGGAAAGAACCGGTCACCTGTCCGCTGTCCGTTCCATACAGTTGTTTGGAGGAAAAAGCGGAATGTCCCCTACAGCACCACGAAGAGCACCAGCCACACCACGTCCAGGAAGTGCCAGTACATCGCCATGTAGGTCACCCCGGGGTGCCACCCGCTTCCGTAACGGCCCGCGAGAGATTTCCCCGTCACGATCGCGAGCGGGACGAGCCCGCCGACGACGTGCGCCGCGTGGAGCGCGGTCAGCATGTAGAAGAGGAAAGCGTAGAGGTTGGTCCTCGGCGTGAATTCGGCCGCCACGAGTCCGAACCAGTTGACCGCCTGGGCCCCGAGGAAGAGAAGCCCGAGGCCCAGGGTCGCCGCGAGCCAGCGCGAGCAAGCCGAGCGCTCGCCCATTCGGATGGACCGGAGCGCGAGGTGGATCGTTCCGCTGCACGCGACGATCACGGCGGTCGAGAACCAGAGCCCGGACGGCAGATCGGGCACGCCGGGGGGAGGCCACACCTCCGCCCGCGACCGCGTCCACACGTAGCCGAGGATGCTCGCGAGGAAGAGGACCGTGAGAGAGCCGAGGAAGACCCGCATCCCGATGATGCCGGTCCCCTCCGGGAGTTCGGAGTCCTTGCCTGCTCGGAGGTCTCCCGTCTCCGTCACTTCGGAGCGTTCGTGATCCCGGGCGCGTATCCCGGGATCATCTCCGGCAGGTACTCCCGCGTGTCGGTCAGTGCGATCCCGATGAAGAGCATCACGAGGGCGAGCGACGTGATCAGAATGACGCCGTTGAAGGGCCGGTCGTAGCGCAAGTGCATGAAGTAGAGGACGACGAACGCGGCCTTGACGGTGGCGATCGCGAGCGCGAGCCAGATGTTGAAACGGCCGAGATCGACCCAGGTCGCTCCCACCGTGACGACCGTCAGGAAGAGGAGGAGGCCCAGGACGCCCGCGAGCACCGGGAGCGGGACGACGTGACCGACTTCGGGATGGGAATCCGACATCGACGCGCTCCTCCGACTCAGTGAATCAAGTACAAGAGGGGGAACAAGAAGATCCAGATCAAGTCGACGAGGTGCCAGTAGAGCCCGACGAAATCGACCGGCGTGAAGTACTGCGGCCCGAACTCCCCTCGGACGGACCTCGCGAGCACCCACGCGATGCAAGCCATGCCGGCGATCACGTGCAGTCCGTGGAGACCGGTCATCAGGAAGTAGATCCCGAAGAACACCTGCACGTTCGCGGGGCGCACCGGGACGCCGTGCGCGTCGTGCTCTGCGCCCGGCGGATCCGTGGGAAGGGTCCCCTGAGGGCCGACCGCCGCGGGGGCGAGGGTCGACCGCTCGAGCTTCACGTCGGCCGATACGGGGCCCAAGGGGGCGACGGATTCCGGGGGCGGAGGCGGGAGCGCTCCCGCAGCGGCCGTCGAAGCGGCCGCGGCGGCCGGCGCGGACTCCGTCGCCGGAGCGGGCACCTCGTGGCCTGCCTCCCCGTGCGCCAGCGGGTTGAACCGAACTCCCCACAGAAGACCTTCGTGCCACTTGTGGCTGTATTCGACGTACTTGATCCCGAGGAAACCGAAGCCTCCGAGGAGGGTGAGGGACAGGAGCCAGACGAGCGCCTTGCGCTTCCCGAGCTGCGCGGCGCGGACTCCCCACGCCATCGTGAACGAGCTGCAGAGGAGGATGATCGTGTTCACCGCGCCGAGATTCTTGTCGAGGTAACGGTGGGCGTAGATGAAGATCTCGGGATGGTTGGCCCGATAGACCGAGTACGCGACGAAGAGGCCGCCGAACAGCAGGATCTCGGTGGCGAGGAAGAGCCACATCCCGAGCTTGCCGGAGTCGAACTGCTGGAGCGGCGTGTCGAAGTGGTGGGCGAGGTAAGGCGGATGTCCGTGCTGCCCCTCGCCGCGCGGATCGATCGTGGTCTCGCTCATCGGGACCGCCCTCTCAATGCGCCGCCGAACGGGCCGGGAAAAGGGGCGGCGCGTCGGGCCGGCGCACCCATTCTTTCGATGCGGGGTCGTACGCGAGCGAGCCGAAATCGTACGGATCCTCGCCGCGAGGCGTCGAGGGGAAGTTGTCGTACGGCGGCGGAGACGGGGTGTGCCACTCCAGAGAATTGCCGCCCCACGGATTGGCCGGAGCCTTCGCCCCCCGGAAGAGCGAATGGAGCAGGTAGATCGCGCAGACGACGAAACCGACCCCCATCAGGAACGATCCGATCGTCGAAAGCTGGTGGTAGGGGGTGAACGGCTCGGTGTAGGTCGCGTAGCGGCGGGGCATCCCCTGCGACCCCATCACGAACTGCGTGAAGAAGGTCGTGTTGAACCCCACGAAGATCAGGGCGCACGCGATCCGGCCCCACGTCTCGCTGTACATGCGGCCCGTCATCTTCGGCCACCAGTGGTGGAGGGCGCCGAGGAACGCGATCACCGTCCCGCCGAACATCACGTAGTGGAAATGGGCGACGACGAAGTAGGTGTCGTGGAGGTGAATGTCCGTCGCCAGGGCGCCGAGGTGGAGGCCCGTCAAGCCGCCGATCCCGAACAGGACGATGAACGACAACGCGTAGAGCATCGGGGTGTTCAGGCGGATCGACCCCTTGTAAAGCGTCGCGAGCCAGTTGAAGACCTTGATCGCCGACGGGATCGCGACGCTGAAGGTGAGGGCGCTGAAGATCATGTTGCCGAGCTGCGACTGGCCCGACGTGAACATGTGGTGGCCCCACACGAGGAACCCGAAGGCCGCGATCGCGATCGAAGAGAGGGCGATGAATCGGTAGCCGAAGATGTGTTTCCGGCTGTGGATCGAGACGAGCTCGCTGATCACCCCCATCGCCGGAAGGATCATGATGTACACCGCGGGGTGGGAATAGAACCAGAAAAAGTGCTGGTACAGGACCGGATCGCCCCCGAGCGCCGGGTCGAAGATCCCGACCCCGAGCGCTCGCTCCGCGATCAGGAGGAGGAGCGTGATCCCGAGCACCGGCGTCGCGAGCACCTGGATCAGGGCCGTACCGTACAGGCCCCAGAGGAACAGCGGCATCTTGAACCAGGTCATCCCCTTCGGCCGGAGCTTGTGGATCGTGACGATGAAGTTGAGCCCGGTGAAGATCGAGCTGAAGCCGAGGATGAAGACGCCGAAGGTCGTGTTGATGACGTTCGTGTTCGTCGTCGTGCTGTAGGGAGTGTAGAAGGTCCAGCCCGTGTCGACCCCGCCGGTCAGCACCGCCACGATCGTGAAGAAGGCGCCGAGCACCCAAAGCCAGTAGGAGCCGAGGTTGAGGCGCGGGAAGGCGACATCCTTCGCGCCGAGCATCAGGGGGAGCACGAAATTCCCGATCGCCGCCGGGATTCCGGGGATGATGAACAGGAAGATCATCGCGGCGCCGTGGAGGGTGAACGTCTTGTTGTAGAAGTCGTTCGACATCACCTGCTCGCCCGGGGCGAAGAGCTCGAGGCGCATGAGGAGCGCCGCGAAGCCGCCGAGAGCGAACGAAGCCAGGATCGAAACCAGATACATGATTCCGATCCGCTTGTGATCGAGCGTGAGAGCCCAGGAGAGGAACCCCCGGGAATGGGTGAGGTAGTTCGCCCCCGTCTCGGGCGCGGGCCGCACCCCCGCGGCGGCGACGGTTCCTTCGGCGCTGCCCATGGTCACTCCTCCCGCGAGTCGAGGGTCTTGATGTACTCGATGATCGCGGAGATCTCCGCGTCCTTGAGCCTGCCCTGGTAGGTGGGCATCACGGGCTCGTACCCTGCCACGACCTGGGACTGGGGGTCGAGCATCGAGGTTCTCAAGTAGTTCTCGTCCGCGATCACCGTCTCCCCGGACCGGAGCGGCTGCGGCTCGCCGAACAGGTTCTTGAAGGTCGGTCCGATCCCCGACTTGCCGTCCACCGAGTGGCACTGCTTGCAACCGCGCTGCAAGTAGAGTTTCTCCCCGGCCTCGGCCGGCGGGAGCTTGGCGAGAAAGTTCCCCGCGTCCTCGAGCCACTTCTCGAACTGCCCGGGCGGGTGGACAACCACCTTGGACAGCATCGTGGAGTGGTTCGTGCCGCAATACTCGGTACAGAAGACGTCGAACTCGCCTTCCTTGTAGGCGTGGAACCAAAGGTCGGTGTAGCGGCCCGGGACGACGTCCTTCTTCACGCGAAAGGCCGGAACGTAGAAGGAATGGAGGACGTCCTGCGAGGACATCACGAGCCGCACGTCGGTGTCGACCGGCACGTGCAGCTGCCCGTCGACGACGCCGTTCGGGTACGTGAAGAGCCAATTCCACTTCTGGCCGGTCACCTGGATCTCGTAAGCGTTTTGGGGGGGCGTCGCTAGGTTCAGGTACCCGGTGAACCCCTGCCAGAAGATCCAGATCACGATCAGCAGCGGGATCACCGTCCAAGTGATCTCGAGCGGCTGATTGTGGGTGGCGGTCTTCTGCTCCGTGTGACCGGGCCGTTCGCGGTACCGGAGCACGAAATAGCCCAGGAGGAGGGTGATCAGAGCGAAGAAGAAGATCGCGATCCAGGTGACGACGTTGAAGAGCCAGTCGACGGGGCCCGCCGTCGACGATGCTTGCTCGGGGAGGAAGAACGTCGCGTCCCGCGACGCCTGGACGGCAAAGCGCTCGAAGAGAACCCTGATCATGCCCGGTCCCCGCTCCTCCTCACGCCGTTCGACGGGCGCGCATCTCCCGCATCCACCACGTGGCGAGGAAAGCCAGAAGAATCGCCGCCGTCAACGCGCCGCCGAGACGCATGATCTTGACCGCCGCCGGCGCGTACGTCCCCGTGCTGGAGTCGTAATGGTAACAGTAGAGGAGAACCCGATCCAAGGGCGTACCGATCTTGCCCCCGGCCGCCTCGACGAGCGAAAGGCGGAGGGTCTTCGGGTCGTACTGGACGCCGTAGAGGATCCGCGAGATCCGGCCGTCCGGGGTCGCCACGTAGATGGCCGCGCCGTGCGCGAACTCGTCCTGCTCCTCGAGGTAGCGGTAACGGAAGCCGAGGGCGTCCGCGAGCCCTCGGATGCTCTCGTTGCTCCCGGTCAAGAAGTGCCAACCCGAAGCGGCGGCCGGATTCCCCAGCTCCTCCACGTAGACACGCTTCTTCGAGGCGGCGAGGGCCGGCGTTTCCCGCGGGTCGATGCTGACGGTGACCACGTCGAACTGCCGCCCCGGCACGAACTCGAGCTCGCGCATCGCCTCCACGAGCCCGTTGAGGACGAGGGTGCAGAGCATCGGACACTCGTAGTAGTTGAGCGTGATCACGACGGGGCGTTCGGGACGGAAGTAATCCCGGAGCAGGACGCGCCCCCCCCGTTCGTCCGCGAACGGGAGATCGAGGGGGATCGCCGCATCGAGAGCCTCTTCGATCTCGACCCCCTCGAGGTCCGCGGGGAGGCGTTCCGCTCGGTCCTGGGCCCACGCCGGAGCCCACAGGGCCGCGAGCGCGGCCGCAGGGATCGCGAGGCGAGGCCGGAAGATCACGGCGTGCCGGGAGAAGTCCGGCGCTCGTCCACCAAGAGCTCCATGGCGCGATCGATCGGGATCGCGACCACGCCTGCCTTGGGGTCGACGAAACGGTAGGTGCCGATCTGCTCGAGTTGGCGAGCGCGGAGCGACTCGAGCTCGACCGGTTTTTCGGCCTCGATTTTTCTTCGGAATTCGCTGCGCGCCGCCTGACCGAAGAGCCCCTGCAGGGCAACGACGATCACGACGAGCAAGATCGCCCCCGCGATCCCGATCGCCACGGTCGCCGACGAGTCGGGGTCGTCCTCGTACGCCCCTCCGTTCCCCCCCGGCCCCAGGTCGTGTTCGCTCACCATCCCCTCGCCCGGATCAGACGTTCTCGAACTGGAGCGACTCGGGAAGCCTCGGGTCGCCCACCGGAATCAGCGCGTGCCGGGACAACCGTTGGAACACAGACGCGAAGAAAACGCCACCCATCCCCAGGAGGAGCCCCAGATCGACGAGCCCCCAAGGGAGGCGGTCGGGACTCGCCTGGGGCCACACCAGCCAGTTCACATCGAGCCAGTGCATGAGAAGGATCCACGAGGCGCCGATCAGGAGAACGCCCGTCCGACGCTTCATGTGCTTGGACAGTAGGAAGAAGAACGGCGCCACGAAGTGGCCCACGATCAACAGGATGCTCACCCCCGCCCACGGCCCTTCGGATCGATACCTGTACCAGATCGTCTCCTCGGGGATGTTCGCGTACCAGATCAGCATGTACTGCGAGAAACCGATGTACGCCCAGAACACGAGGAAGGCGAACACGAGCTTCCCGAGATCGTGGTAGTGCTCGATGCTGATGATCCCCGAGAGTCGCCCCGCCCTCTGGAGCGTTCGAGTGAGGATCGGCAAGACGGCGAAGATCCCCAAGAGGCATCCTGCGAAGTAGTAGACCCCGAAGATCGTGCTGTACCAGTGGGGCTTGAGCGACATCAAGTAGTCGAAGGCGAAGAAGGTCGTCGTCAGGGCGAAGACCAGCATGGCGGGGGCGCTCGCGCGCTCCATCCTTACGGTGAGCGCAGGGTCGCCGGTCCGGTCCTGCGCGAGCGACCGCGCGTGGAACCAGCGGGCGAGGAGCGCCCAGATCGCGAAGTAGACGACCGTCCGGATCACGAAGAAGGGCGTGTTGAGCCACGCCGCCTTCGCCTCGAGGAGGTGGTCCCCGTGGACCTTGGCGGGGTCGGCCCACGGGAAGAGCTGGCCCATCCCCAAGAGAACCGGGATCGCGAGGAGCGGGAGCGGGAGCAGGAGGTTCGCGGCGACCGACTCGGCGCAGCGGCGGATCGTCACGCTCCACCCCGCGCGCGTCAGGTGCTGCACGAGCACGAAGAAGAGGGCCCCGAGCGCGATGCTCGTGTAGAAGGCGAAGTTGGCGAGCCACGAGTGGTAGAACCCTCGCCAGCCGTCCCCCGCCGCCGCGCCCGCACCCACCGCGACGGCGAGTCCCGCCACTCCGAGCCCCGCGGAGATGCGGAACCAGCGAGGTCCGAGCTCATCGAGCGTCAGCCGCTCGGAAGAAAGATCGACGGTCCTGCGCTCGCTCACCGTTCCGTCCTCAGCGCAGCTTCGGCTGCATGTCGGGCGGCACCGCCGCCATCGTCGCCCGCTGGCTCAACTGGAGCGCCCGCACGTACGCGACGATCGCCCAGCGATCGTCCTCCGGGATCTGGCTCCCGTACGCGGGCATCGTCCGGATCCCGTTCGTGATCGTGTTGAAAAGGTGTCCGTCCGGACGGGCGCGGACCGTCTCGTCGTGGAGGTTCGTGGGAGGCACCCACGTGCCCTCCTGCAACCGGTCGGCGCGCTTGGCGACGATCCCGTCGCCGTAGCCGCTCAAACCATGGCAGGGGGAGCAGTAGATGCCGTATCGCTCCTGGCCCCTCGCGAGGAGACGGGGGGTCGTCTCGACGGGGAGGGAGGTCGCCCAACCCCCGCCGGAGAGCCCGCGGTGGAACCAGTCGTCCTGCGCGAGCCGTCCCCGCGCCACCGTCCCCGGCACGGGCTGCCGCGCGGCGCGTCCGTCCGCGAACAGCGCGCTCGTCGACTGCGCCTTCGCCTTGGGCTGCTTGTCCATGTCCTGGAGCAGATGGATCCGCGGGAGCGGCGAGGTCGTCTGCCGGGCCCTGTAGGCGCAGGCGAACGGGAGGAGGGCGAGGGTCGCGAGGACCGTCAGGGAGTAGGTGATCCAGCGGGGCAGCATCGGTTCAGTCCTCGAGGTCCCGGACCCATTCGACGTCGAGGCTCCCCGCCTCCCGCAGAAGCGCGTCGGTTCTCTCGATGTCGAAGCGCGGGTCCGCCGCTTCGATGCTGAGGAAGAATCGGTCGTTCGTCGCGCGACGGAACCGTTCGTTCCGGAACAGCGGGTGGCTCCACTGCGGGAGCCCGTTGAACACCATCATCAGGCCGAAGGCGGTGAGCGCCGAGAGGAGGATCGTCAGCTCGAACGCGACGGGGACGTTCGCCGGGAAGCTCCAGTGCGGCTTCCCGCTGATGATGATCGGGTAGTCGACCGCGTTCATCCACCACTGCATCAGGATGCCTCCGACGCACCCCACGAGCCCGGCGGCGAGGACGAACCACGGGAGCTTCGTCGGACGGATTCCCATCGCTGCGTCCAGACCGTGAACCGGGAACGGCGTGTGACAGTCCCACTTTCGGTAGCCCGCGTCCCGAACCCGGGCGGCCGCCTCGATCAACTCCTCGGGGGTCGCGAACTCCGCGACCACCCCCCAGAGGTTCCCCTTCGCGGCGCTCATCGGTGCGGCTCCGCCCGGTGCCCGCGATGGGGCATCACGGTCTTCACCTCCGCCATGGCGACCATGGGGAGGAACCTCAGGAACAGGAGGAAGAGCGTGAAGAACAGGCCGAACGAGCCGAGGAGCGTCAGCACCTCGACCCAGGAGGGGGCGTAGGCGCTCCAGTTCGAGGGGATGTAATCGCGGTGGAGCGACGTGACGATGATGACGAAACGCTCGAACCACATCCCGACGTTGACGAGCACGCCGACGGCGAAGACGACGCCCATGTGGCTCCGCATCCGCTTCGACCAGAACAGCTGCGGCACCAGCACGTTGCAGAAGACCATCGTCCAGTACGCCCACGCGTACGGCCCGAGCGCCCTGTTGACGAAGACGAATCGTTCGTAGGGGTTGCCGCTGTACCACGCGACGAAGAACTCGATCCCGTAGGCGTAACCGACCATCATGCCGGTCGCGAGGAGGATCTTGCACATGTTGTCCACGTGGCGGAGCGTGATGAGATCTTCCATTCCGAACCACTTCCGGCAGGGGATCGCGAGGACGAGCACCATGGCGAACCCCCCGAAGATCGCTCCCGCGACGAAGTAGGGGGGAAAGATCGTGGTGTGCCAACCGGGGATCACCGACGTGGCGAAATCGAAACTCACGACCGAGTGCACGGAGAGGACGAGCGGGGTGGCGAGTGCGGCGAGGAGCAAGTACGCCCTCTCGTAGCGGTGCCAGTGCCGGTTCGAGCCCCTCCACCCGAGGCTCGCGAGCCCGTAGGCGAATTGACGAACCTTCCCCTTCGCGCGGTCGCGGATCGTCGCGAGGTCGGGGATCATTCCCATGTACCAGAAGACGAGCGACACGGTCATGTACGTGCTGACCGCGAAGACGTCCCACAGGAGCGGGCTCCGGAAGTTCGGCCACATCGACATCTGATTCGGAAGCGGGGCGAGCCAGTACTCGAACCAGATTCGGCCGACGTGGATCCCCGGGAACATCCCGGCGCAGACGACCGCGAAGATCGTCATCGCCTCGGCGAACCGGTTGATCCCCGTACGCCACGGCTGGCGGAAGAGGAAAAGGATCGCCGAGATCAGGGTCCCCGCGTGGCCGATCCCGACCCAGAACACGAAGTTCGTGATGTCGAAGCCCCACGAGATCGGCTTGTTGAGGCCCCACACCCCGACGCCGGTCGTGATGAGGTAGAGGATCATCGCCCCGAGGATCCCCGTGAAGCTGGACGCGATGCCGAACGCCACGTACCACGCCCTCGGCGGACGCGGCGCCTCGACGATCCGGCAGACCTTCTCGGTGACGGTCCCGTAGTCGGCGGCTCCGAGAACGAGGGGCGCGCGTCGCGTCGGATCGTCTCCCGTGTTGTCGAGAGCGGTCGGTCGATCGATCGTCATCACGCCCATGGATCAGGACTCCCCGTGATGCCGCTCGGCCTCGGCGCGGGACGCCCCCCCCCCCCCCCGCCGAGGGCCTCGGAACGGTTGCGGAGCCGCGCCTGGTAGCGGAGCCTCGGCTTCGTGTTGATCTCCTCGAGGATGCCGTAGCTCCGCGGATCGTCGTGAATCTTCCGGATGCGGCTCGACCCGTCGTTGAGGTCGCCGAAGACGATCGCCTGGGTCGGACAGGCCTGCGCGCACGCCGGGACGATCTCCCCGTCCCGGACTTTCCGCCCCTCGTTCTTCGCCGCGATCTTCGCCGTCTCGATCCGCTGGATGCAGAAGGTGCACTTCTCCATCACGCCGCGGCTCCGGACGGTCACCTCGGGATTGAACACCAGCATCTCGACCGCCGACCGGCTCTTGTGGTTGTTGAACCAATTGAAGCGGCGGACCTTGTACGGGCAGTTGTTCGAGCAGTACCGGGTCCCGATGCACCGGTTGTAGACCATGACGTTCAGGCCTTCGTGGTCGTGCACCGTCGCCGCCACGGGGCAGACCTGCTCGCACGGCGCGTTCTCGCAGTGCTGGCACGCCATCGGCTGGTAGGCGACGGCGGGCTCCTCGGGGTCGCCCGAGAAGTAGCGGTCGACCCGGATCCAGTGCATCTCCCTTCCCTTCAGGACCTCGTCTTTCCCGACGACCGGAATGTTGTTCTCGGCCTGGCAGGCGATCGTGCAGGCGCCGCACCCCACGCAGGCGTTCAGATCGATCGAAAGACCCCACTTGTAGCCGTCGTATGCGTGCGGTTTCCAGAGGTGGACGTCCTCCGGCACGTGCACGACGCGCTGCGCGAAGTCGGGATGCTGGTCGTAGTGGGACCGCTCGGCCTCGCGGATCAGCGTCTCCGCGCGGACCGCCCGCTCGGTCTTCCCGAGGGTGTCGACCACGTGGTGGTCCTGGGTCGTCGCGAGGAGATGACGGCGGAAGGTCGGCCGGACCTCGGCGCGTACGCTCCACGGCGAGGCCGCCGTCCGGAGCGGGAAGACGTCGACCCCGACCCCGTCGGCGACCCGCCCCGCCCGCGTACGCCCGTAGCCGAAGGAAAGCGTGACGGCACCGGCCGCGTGCCCTGGCGCGACGAAGACGGGAATCGAGATCGAGCCCGAGGGCGCGGCGATCTCGACGACGTCTCCGTTGCCGACCCCGAGCCGCTCGGCGGTCGAGGGGGCGATGAGCGCCGCGTTGTCCCAGGTCAGCCGCGTGATCGGGTCGGGAAGTTCCTGGAGCCAGCCCAGGTTCGCGAACCGGCCGTCGAGCACCTTGAGGTCGCGGTCGAAGGCGACCTCGATCCCCTCCCCCGACGCCTCGCGGGCGAGGATCGAAAGGTCGCCGTACCACGCGGAACCGACGGAAACCGCCTCGCGCGCCGAGGCGCTTCCCTCGAGGATCCCGTCGTGGAGGACCTTGCGCCAGCGCGCCTCGAAGTCGGATCCGTCGATCCAGCGCTTCCAGGTCTCTCGGACGAGGTCGTACCCTTTCGTGACGCGCTCCTCGAGGAGGGCAGCGAGAAACTCCGCCGGGGTCTTGCCGTCGTAGAGCGGCAGGATCAGGGGCTGGACCACGCCGAGCGTCCCGTCCCAGGCCCTCGCGTCGCTCCACGCCTCGAAGGGGTGGGCCATCGGGAGGTGCCAGCCGGCGACCGCCGAGGTTTCGTCGTACCGCGCTCCGAGGCGCCAGACGTTCTTCGCCTTCCCGATGCGCTCCGCGAACGCGTGGTCCGCGAGGCCGTCGTAGGCGGGGTTTCCGCCGAGAACGAGCAACGTCTCGACCCGCCCCTCCTCGAGATCCGTCGCGAGGGCGGTCGCGGCCGTCTTGTGCGGATCCGGGTCGAACTCCCGATCGGGCGCGAGAACGACCGTCTCCCCCGTGTTGCCGAGCGCCTCGTTCATCCAGTGGGCGAGAGAGTGGACGACCGCGGGATGGCGCGGGCCTGCGGCGACGATCCCGCGGCCGCGGTGGGCGAGGAGATCGGAGGCCATCGCGTCGATGGCGGGGTGGTCGAACGGGTGCCGCTCGACCGACCCGAGGGCCTCCCGGAGCCCCTCGAGATCCGGCCGCAGCGGGAGCCCCTTGCGGAGGAGGGCCGCGGCGAGCTTCGCGGCGACGATGGGCACGAGCGTCGGCGCCACGGCCAAGCGATGGTCGGCAACCCCTCCGGTGAGCCCGTAGGCGGTCTCGACCGCGTAGAGCCGGTTCATCGTGGCGCCGTCGGTCCGTCGCCCCTCGGCGAAATCGCGCGCGTGGCGCACCCCCCACGGGTGGTGGATCAGGAGGTCGGCGTCGAGGGAGACGATCACGCGGGCCCGGTCGAGCCGGTAGACCGGCCGGACGGGGCGACCGAACGCCCTTTCCGCGCTCGCCCGCTCGGTCGAGCGATCGAGCGGAGCCCACTCGTGCCACACCGCTTCGGGAAACGCCTCGAGAAAGCGGGCGCGCACGGCCGCGAGGGTCGGAGACGACGAGGGCGCGGCGAGGACGCGGAGCCCGCGCCCCCGATTCGCGCGGTGGGCGCGCACGAGCGGAAGCGCCTCGGCGAAGAATTCGTCCCAGGTCCGGCCCACCGCCTGGGTCCGGTCGTTCCGAACGACGCGCACCTCGCGGTCGGGGTCGTAGAGGTCGAGGACCGACGCTTGCGCGAGCACGTCGGTCCCGCCGAGGCTCGCCGGGTGGAGAGGGTTCCCCTCCACCTTCACCGGCCGGCCGTCGTAGCAGGTGACGAGGAGACCGAGCGCAGCCCCCTCGTGCTCGACGGCGGTCGCGTAGTGCGACGGAACGCCGGGATTGAAACCGTCGGGACGGTGCGCGAACGGGACGATCAGTTCCTCGGGCCAGCGGCGGCAGGCCGTCGCCCCCGCGAGCGCGACGGAGGCCCCCATCACCTTGAGGAAGTCGCGCCGCGAGGGGGCGAGCATCTCGTCGGCGTAGGCCGGGAATTCCCGGCGGACCCGCTCTCGGAATTCGGGACGGTCCGCGAGATCGTCGAGGCTCCGCCAGTAGGCCTTGCCCCGGGAATCGAACTCTATCGATGACATGTGCTGCAGTCCTGCGAGGGGTTGATGTTGTGGGCCTCCCGCAGGCGCCGCCCGAGCGTGAGACGGTCCTCCGTGGGTTGCCAGTCCATCTTCGTCACGAATTGCACCGGCCGGAGACGCGGCTCCGGGTTCCTGTGGCAGTCGAGGCACCAGCCCATATTGAGCGGGGCGAACTGGTGCACGACTTCCATCTTGTCGACGCGGCCGTGGCACTCCACGCACCCGACCCCTCGCGCCACGTGGGCGCTGTGGTTGAAGTAGGCGTAGTCGGGGAGATCGTGGACCTTCACCCACGGGACCGGCATTCCCGTCGCGTAGCTCTCGCGCACGGTGACGAGCTTCGGACTCTCCGCGCGGATCTTCGAGTGGCAGTTCATGCAGGTCTGTGTCGGCGGAATCGCAGCGAAGGCGGCCTTCTCCACCGTGGTGTGGCAGTACCTGCAATCCATGCCGAGGTCCCCCGCGTGCAGCTTGTGGCTGAACGGAACGGGCTGCACGGGCTGATAGCCCACGTCGGTCGTCTTCGGCGAGAAGCCGTACCAGACGAGGAGCACGAGGTAGACGGGCACGACGCCGAGCAGGATCGCTCCCGCGACGTCCCGGAGACGGTCCACCCACCTCGGGAAGTAAAAGGTACTCGACTGGTCCTGATTCATGCGTGCGGGGGATAATAGACAGCCCCCGCGCGGCGTTTCAAGGGTGATCGCCTGGGACGATCACGCCGTTCAGGACTTGTTCCGGAACTTGATCGAGCAACCGAGCGCCTTCGTTCGCTGCGTCGCCGGAGTCTTCCCTTCCGCGACCGCAGCGAGCGCGTCGGCGAGCCATCTCTCCTTCACCTGCGTCGCGTCCTTCACGTTGTCGTCGGGGGCTCCGTGGTAGACGAGCTTCCCTTCCGCGTCGAAGAGGAAAATCTCCGGGGTCTTCGTCGCCCCGAACGCGCGCGCGACGTCCGAGGTCTCGTCGACGACGTACGGGTACTTCCTCCCCCTCTCCTTCGCGCGGGCCTGCATCGCCTCGAAGGAATCCTCCGCCTGCACCGCGGGATCGTTCGCATTGATCGCGATCACGCCGATCCCCTTCGCGAGGTAAGCATTTCCCAGCTCGTCCAGCCGCGACTCCCAGCCCTTCACGTAGGGGCAGTGGTTGCACGTAAAGAGGACGAGCGTCCCCTTCTCCCCCTTCGCGTCGGCGATCGAGAGCATCGACCCGTCGACGTTCTTCATCTTCACGTCGGCCATCGGCGCCGAGGCGCCGAGCGCGAGGGGCTCCCCCGCGAAGGCGGCCGGGGCCGCCGCGAGCATCAAGGCACAGAACAGGTTCCGCATCGTCATTCCTCTCCTTCCGGCGCGGGCGCCGCATCGAGCACCCGCGCGATCTTCGAACGGAGGGTCGCCTCGTCGGCCTTTCCCTCCCAGTACTCCTTCAAGTTCCCCCGACCGTCGTAGAGGAAGGGCGCCGGCAGCGCCCCGCTCCACCTCGCGTCCAGGGCGTCGATGAACGCCATGTCGGACTCGTTCTTGAGAAAGGTCGGGAAGTCGACCCCGAGAGAGGCGAGAAACTCCCGCGCGGCCGCCTCGTCCTCCTCGAAGTCGCCGGAGACGAGCACGAGGCGGAAGCCGCGGTCCTTCCAGTCCCGGTGGATCCGGACGAGGTCGGGCATCTCCTCGCGGCAGGGGGTGCACCAGGTCGCCCAGACGTTGACGAGCACCGCCTCCGCCCCGGGCTTGCGCACCTCTTCGAGGACGCGGGCCGAATCGGCGGGAACGAGGGCGAGAGCCCCGGCGAGGAGAAGTGCCTTCATGATCCGGAGATGCTGCCCGACGTCCCCGCGCCCCGCAAGCGCGGCCGGCGGGGCCGGGCTAGACTCCGGAGGTCCGAGGGGGATCGCCGCAGGAGGAACCCGATGCGCCTCGCAGCCGCCGCTCTCGCTCTCGCCGCTCTCGCCGCCCTTCCGGCCGCGGCCCGCGTCGACGTCACCCTCGACCAGGGGACGCTCAACGACCTGATCACGAACCTCGCCCCCGCGAAGGTCGCGGTCCCCCTCCCGGCGGGGACCAAGGTCAACCTCCACCTCGACAACCTGCGGGTGACCGGCTTCGACCCCGCGGGAGGGAGCGGGAGCCGCGGTCACATCCTCGCCGCCCTCAACCTGCGCGTCCCCGAGCTGGGGCTCGACGTCCCCGTGACCCCGCGCCTCTCGCTCCAGTTCCGCGAAGGGGACGGGAAGAAGGTCGCCTACCTCAAGTTCGAAGAGGTCAACGTCCCTCTCGCCGTGACCGGGAACCTCAACGTCGCCCCCCTCCTCCCCGTCCTGCCGCTCGTCGCCGACACCGTCTTCCGCGTCGATTCGGCGCGCGGCCCGGTGCGGGTCGAGCCGAAGCTGGTCGACGCCGTCGTCGGAACGAAGAACCTGCGGCTCGGCTTCGACCTCGACGTGGCGCCGGCGGCGAAGGGGAAACCCTGACGGGTTGCGCGTCCCGAACGCCTGTCATACATTCCGTATTGCGCCAGGAGAGGTCTCGTGGCCACGCGCACCGTGAGGCTCGACGAAGAATCGGAAGCCGCCCTCCTCGAGATCCAGGGAGCGACCGGGATGAACATGTCGCAGGCCTTGAAGCAGGGGCTCCTGCTCCTTCGCGACAGCGTCCGTGCGCGGTCCGCAAAGAGCGCCTGGGAGGTCTACGAGCGTCTCGACCTCGGTCCGGGGGGGTACGCCGCGGCTCCCGCCCGGGACGTGAAGAAGGTGGTCCGGGAGGCGATCCGAAGGAAACTCCGTCGTTGACCCTCCTCGACACCGGCCCCCTCGTGGGGCTTTTCGACCCGCGGGATCCCTCTCACGCCGCGTGCCGGCGGGCCCTCGAGCGGCTCCGCGGGCCGTTGCTCGTGACGGTCCCGGTCCTCACGGAGGCCTTTCATTTCCTCTCCCCGCGGAGTCGCGGATCCGCCGCGCTTCGGACCTTCCTCGCGTCCGGGGCCGTAGAGCCGTGGTTTCTGGATGCGCCGGGCTTGGTCCGCGCCCTCGCCCTCATGGAGAGGTACGCCGACGCGCCGATGGACCTCGCGGACGCTTCCCTCGTCATCGCCGCCGAGGGGTCGGGAACGCGCCGCATTCTCACCCTCGACCGGAGGCGCTTCGCGACCTACCGGGTGGCGCACGGTCGCCGGCAGGCGCCGTTCCAGATCGTCGAGGTCTGACGGGTCGGCGCACGGGCTACGGACGCTCCGCTACGGTGCCGGAACACGGGCCAGCTCCGGACTCCCCGCTCGGAGCGGCCATCGCACGCACGCCCACTCCGGCCCGCGGACAAGCGGGTCTTCGTAGCGAAACGACCAGAAGTTCCTGTCGGGATAGGCGGCCCGCAGCCGCTCCGCGTACGCGTGCGCGGCCCGAGGGCCCGCGAGATCGGCGACGGCACGCGGTGACGGAGCCCACACGACTCCTTCCGAACAACACGGGTCGTTTCGGACGAGATCCAGGAGTTCCATCGTGCCCGAACCCGTATCGAGGAGAACAACGGCGTTCTCGAGACGATTCTCGTCCGCGAGGACGAACGGCACGATCCGATGCGCGACCATCCGAGCGTGGGTCACCAGGAACCACCCTGTCGCAGCCACGTGTCCGACGAGCATCGCTCCCGCCGCCGCCACCAGGTATCTCCGAAACTGGATCGAATCGAGCCTTGCGCGGAGTTCCGAGACGGCCACGATCATGCCCCGGGCGATCAAGAGACCCAGCGCGGGGAGCGCTTCGTAGTAGTACCGCGGCCCGTACTGGTTGCCGCCGTAGCTGACGAACGCCCAATACGCACCGATCAGGGCGACCGTGAGCCCACCGAGCAGCAGTACCCTCCATTCCCGGCGGCCGACGAACGCGAGGCACGCGATCGGAAGCGTCCCGAACGGCATCCATGCCCATAGGTCGAGGAGGTGCCCCGCCGTCAGCACGAATCCGTCGGTGGGCGTATGGACGGTGTAGCCGTTCCGGAAGAAACCCGGAACATCCCGGTTCCCCGACCAAGCGTAGGGGGTGGTCAGGAAGTCCGCCGTGATCGCGTGGTTGTACACGAGGAAAGGGATGACCAGGATGAGGAACGCCCCCACGAACCCGACACTCCGCATCGCGACTCGCCGCGATTCCCGGCGCCGCCCCCCCGCGAAGAGCAGGGCGATCGTGAGAGTCGCGCCGATCGCGAGCGCCGTGAGCGGCCTGGCATTGAAACAGGCGCCCATCGCGGCGCCCGCAGCGATCGCAGCGGTCACCGACCCCCCGGCGATTGACCTCGACGTCGAGTACAACGCGATCGACACGCACGCGAGGGACGCCGGCTGAGAAAAGTACGAAGCGGAATTCAGCAAGAAGAACGGAGTCGCGCCGCACAACAGCGCCGCGATCAAGCCCTCGCGAGCGCCGAACAAGGTCCGCCCCGCCAGATAGGTGAACCAGATCGCGAGCGCCCCGAGGAACGGATTGAGGTATGCGTCCAACCCGATCCGGATCGCCACCGACAGGAGCGCGGGCCATCCGGGGAAGATGATGGCGAACCACTTTCCTTCTTTGACGGTGACGTAATAACTGGTACCCAACTCCGGAATCAGGGGGTGCGCATTCGCATCCCGGAAAGCCTCGCCTTGGGCAAACGTCTGGGCCTGGAAGCGGAACGCCCACTCGTCCGCGGAGTTCGGAAAGCCCGCGAGCACGAACTGGCCGACGAGCGCGGCGGCCGCGAATGCCAGGAGCGCGAGGCTTCCGCCAGCGAGATCAGACCTTCCGCAGGTCCACTGTGAGTCCGGAGCGGGTGCGGAAACGTGTGGTTTGCCCGACGCCCCGCGGGGCGATCGGATCGCCCGCAGGACGACCAACAGCGCGAGGAGAGTCGCCCCCGAAGCGAACAAGACCGGCCTCGCCATCGCCGCATAGAACTTGTGAAAGTAGTAGTCGAAGTGAAGCACCGCACCGGGCGGATCCGTCGCGTACGCGTAGCGCAGAATTCGATCGACGACGGTCGTCTCCGTCGCCAACCCCGCCACGAGCGGAATGGCGCAGAGGATCCAAGCGGCGAGCCCGTCAATTCGCCCCATTCCGTCCACAACGCGAGAGCGTGTCGATTGCTCACGGGCTCTTGTATTCAGGTATCCCGTATGCGCTCCCTGCAAACGTCGCGGACGGTCAGAGTCGTTCGTTTTGGAAGCGGAAGCGTCGTGTTCAGTTCGGGTTCGGGCAAGGAAGGTCGGGGACGGCGTCGACGAAACACGAAGGCGTGATCCGAACGGGAGGATCGGCCTCGATCGAGCAGCCCGGGGGTCCTTCCCGGCGACACACCTCGAGTTGGGGCGTTTGTGCCATGCCCCAACTCGTCGCCAGTGCGAAGGTCCCCGCAATGATCGACATCCACTGAATCTTACGAGACACCACATTTGACATGTTCGACCCTCCTCGACTTTGTCTGGAGGCGACTCATCGCCGAATACGCCTTGCGCATCGTCGGAGCCTCTTCGGAGAGCCTACGACATGTCATGGTCAGGGTCAACGCATTCGAGTGACGGTCACTCGGTAGGCTAGGATGCCAGAGTCGTGGACAAGCTCGACTCCGGGCTACACTGTCCGTCGTGACCGGCTCATCCCTCTCCCGCCTTCTTGAACAGCGCATCCTCGTCCTCGACGGCGCGATGGGCACGCTTCTCCAGCGATACGGACTCTCGGAAGCGGACTACCGCGGCACCCGCTTCGGCGATCACCGGAAAGACCTCAAGGGCTTCCACGACGTCCTGTGCCTCACCCGCCCCGACGTCGTCGAGGCTTGCCACCGCGCCTACTTCGAGGCGGGTGCCGACATCGTCGAGACGAACACCTTCAGCGGGACACGAATCTCGGCCGCCGACTACGCGATGGAGCCTCACGTCTACGAGATCAACCGGGCGGCCGCCGAGATCGCGGTCCGTGCGGCGCGCGATTTCACGAGGAGGACTCCCGGCAAGCCACGCTTCGTCGCCGGGTCGATGGGGCCCACGAACCGCACGGCATCGCTCTCCCCCGACGTCGAGAACCCCGCGTTCCGGGCGGTCACCTTCCACGAGTTGGTCGAAGCCTACCGGGAGGAAGCGCGCGGCCTCCTCGACGGCGGGGTCGACCTCCTCATGCCGGAGACGACGTTCGACACCCTGAACCTCAAGGCGGCCCTCTTCGCGATCGAAACCGAGTTCGAGGCGCGGGGGTCGCGCGTCCCGGTGATCGCCTCCCTCACGATCACCGACCGGAGCGGGCGCACCCTCTCGGGGCAGACGCTCGAGGCCGCATGGATCTCGATCTCCCACGCCCGCCTCCTCGGCGTCGGCCTCAACTGCGCCCTCGGGGCGGAGGAGATGCGCCCCTATCTCGAGGAGCTGCAGCGGATCGCCCCGCACTTCATCGCTTGCTACCCGAACGCGGGGCTCCCAAACGCCTTCGGCGGCTACGACGAAACCCCCGAACAGATGGCCCTCGTCCTGCGCTCGTTCGCCGAGGCCGGCTGGGTCAACCTCATCGGGTCCTGCTGCGGGACGACCCCCGAGTTCACGAAGGCGATCGCGGAGGCGGTCGAGGGGCTTCCGCCCCACGAGAAGTCCGAGCCGAATCCGTTCACGCAGCTCTCCGGGCTCGAACCCCTGACCTTCCGCCCCGACTCGAACTTCCTGGTGGTCGGCGAGCGGACGAACGTCTCGGGATCGAAGCGGTTCGCGCGCCTCGTCCGCGAGGGGAACTACGCGGAAGCCCTCGAGGTCGCGCGACAGCAGGTCGAGGGAGGGGCGAACATCCTCGACGTCAACATGGACGAGGGGCTCCTCGACGCCGCGAAGGCGATGACCGAGTTCCTGCGCCTGCTCGCCTCGGAGCCCGAGATCGCCCGCCTCCCGATCATGATCGACTCGTCGAAGTGGGAGGTGATCGAAGCCGGTCTCGCCTGCCTCCAGGGGAAGGGGATCGTCAACTCGATCTCTCTCAAGGAGGGCGAAGAGGCCTTCCGGGCCCGCGCGCGGACGATCCGGAAGTACGGCGCCGCCGTCGTCGTGATGGCGTTCGACGAGGAAGGCCAGGCGGTCACCGCCGACCGCAAGGTCGCGATCGCCGAGCGCGCCTACCGCATCCTGACCGAGGAGGTCGGCTTCCCCCCGCGCGACCTGATCTTCGACCCGAACATCTTGACCGTCGCGACCGGGATCGAGGAGCACGACACCTACGCCCTCGAGTTCTTCGAGGCGACGCGCCGAATCAAGGAGAGGTTCCCGGAAGTCCACGTCTCGGGGGGAGTGAGCAACGTCTCCTTCTCTTTCCGCGGAAACGACGTCGTGCGCGAGGCGATGCACGCGGCGTTCCTCTACCACGCGATCCGGGCCGGGATGGACATGGGGATCGTGAACGCGGGGCAGCTCGCCGTCTATGACGAGATCCCCAAGGAACTCCTGGAGCGGGTCGAGGACGTGCTTCTGAACCGGCGCAAGGACGCGACCGAGCGGCTCGTCGCCTTCGCCGGGACCGTCGCCGGCAAGACGCAGGAGACGGTGCGCGAAGAGGCGTGGCGCCACGCCGGAGTCGGAGAACGCCTGAAGCACGCCCTCGTCCACGGGATCGACGCCTGGATCGAGGACGACGCGGAGGAGGCGCGCATCGCCCTCGGCTCCCCGCTCGCCGTCATCGAGGGGCCGCTCATGGCGGGGATGAACGTCGTCGGGGACCTCTTCGGCGCGGGGAAGATGTTTCTCCCGCAGGTCGTCAAGAGCGCCCGCGTCATGAAAAAGGCGGTCGCCTATCTCACGCCGTTCCTCGAGGAGGAGAAGCGCCGTGCGGGAGGGGCCGCCTCGACCCGCGGGCGCGTTCTCCTCGCCACCGTGAAGGGGGACGTGCACGACATCGGCAAGAACATCGTCGGGGTCGTCCTCGCCTGCAACCATTACGAGGTCGTGGATCTCGGCGTGATGGTCCCCGCCGACCGGATTCTCGACGAGGCCGAGGCCCGCGGCGTCGACGCGATCGGCCTTTCCGGGCTCATCACCCCCTCCCTCGACGAGATGGTCCACGTCGCGCGCGAGATGGAGCGTCGCGGCTTCGCACTTCCCCTCCTGATCGGCGGGGCGACCACGAGCAAGAAGCACACGGCGGTCAAGATCGCTCCCGAGTACCGCGGTCCCGTCGTGCACGTCCTCGACGCGTCCCGGGCGGTCGACGTCGCGGGGAGCGTCCTCTCGGCCTCTCAGCGGAGAACCTTCTTCGAGGCGACCCGGATGGAGCAGGAGGCGGTGCGCTCCGCCTACGAGGGGCGCGAGAAGGAGCCGATCCTCCCCTACGTCGACGCCCTCCGGATGCGCCCCTCGATCTCGTTCGGGCCGGAGTCGGTCGCGAAGCCCGCGTTCACCGGCACCCGCGCCCTCGCCGACGTCCCTCTCGAGGAGATCGTCCCGTTCATCGACTGGACGCCGTTCTTCCACGCCTGGGAGATGAAGGGCGTCTACCCCAGGATCCTCGACGATCCCGAGCGCGGCCCCGCCGCGCGCGACCTCTTCGACCACGCGCGCCGGCTTCTCGACGCCATCGTGCGGGACCGGAGCCTGCGCGCCGCCGGGGTCTACGGCTTCTTTCCGGCGAACGCGGTCGGCGACGACATCGCGATCTACGCCGACGAGGAACGGAACCGCGAACTGTGCCGGCTCCACACGCTTCGCCAGCAACGGGCGAAGGCCGACGGGAAGCCCCTCTATGCCCTCGCCGACTTCGTCGCGCCGCGTGCGAGCGGAGTCGCCGACTGGATCGGCGCCTTCGCCGTCACCGCGGGGCACGGGGCGGCGGAGCTCGTCGCCCGATTCGAGAGGGAGAACGACGACTACGCGGCGATCCTGGTCAAGGCGATCGCAGACCGGCTGGCGGAGGCGTTCGCGGAACTTCTCCACAAACGGGCGCGCGCGGATCTCGGCTACGGCCGGAACGAGAACCTCCCTCTCGAGGACCTGATCCGAGAGCGCTATCGTGGGATCCGCCCCGCCCCCGGCTACCCCGCGCAGCCCGATCACTCGGAGAAGCGGACCCTCTGGAAACTCCTCGACGTCGAGCACGCCGCCGGGATCCACCTGACCGAGACCTGCGCGATGTCCCCCGCCGCCTCGGTGAGCGGTCTCTTCCTCGCCCATCCCGAAGCGCGCTACTTCGTCGTCGGCCGCATCGGCCGCGACCAGGCCGCCGATTACGCCCGGCGGAAGGGGATGCCGGTCGAGGAGACGGAGCGCTGGTTGGCGCCGATTCTCACCTAGCTCGCCCTCGCCCGTTCCCCCTCCCACCGCAGCACCGTCGGATGCCGCCTGAGGTTCATCATCGGGCGTTCGAGCCCGAGGTAGAGGACGAGCGCGAGCGCGTGGCTGATCGTCCAGATGATCGCGAAATAGACGAACAGGTCGGCGAAGTCGGTCTCGCGCGGCTTGAGCCAGACGACGTAGCAGATGATGACGACCGTCGGGTGCAGGAGATAGACCGAGTACGACAGCTGCGCGAGGGGGTACCACAGGCGCCACGATAGAATCCGGTTCAGGAACCGCCCGAGTCCGGTCGCGGAGAGACTCATCACGATGAACCCGCAGGTCATCACCGCGAAGAAGAGCCGGCCGGCCGACAGGTACGCGAGGCTCGTGAACGGGCGCCACGGCGAGAAGTAGAGATCCGGCACGATCAGGAGCACGAACAGGACCGCGATCGTGAGCCCGCCGATCCAGGAAGCCAGGCGCTGGCGGGAGAACCAGGCGAAAAAGCCGGTCCGGTTGTAGAGGTACGCGACGAACACCCCCATGAGGATCCCGCCGTAGCGCGTGTGGGGCTTGTCGTAGAGGGTGTCGAAGTAGCGGACGTAGAGGTTCGGGTCCTCGTGGAACCTCGGATGGAAGTGCATCGGGAGAGTGAACCCCTCGCGGAGAACGATCGCGGTCGTGATCACGAGCGACAGCGCGAAGAGGGCGAAGAAGACCACGATCCGGAACCGCTTCATCCAAAGAAGACCGGTCAGGAAGAGCGGGAAGACGATGTAGAACTGCTCCTCGATCGCGAGCGACCACGCCCAGGTCATGCACTGCCGCGTCACGGTGACGAAATTGTTCACGTAGAGGAGGTTCGCCCACGCGGTGTCGCAGTTCACCCGGATCGTCAGGCAGTAGAAGACGAGCGCGACGTAGTAGGCGGGCAGGAGCCGGAACGCGCGGCGGATGTAAAAACGACGGAAACGGATCCGGCCTTCCTGCGCGTGCTCGACGAGCAGGAGGTGCGCGATCAGGAACCCGCTGATCGCGAAGAAGATGTCGAGCCCGACCTGCCCGTGCTCGACGAAGCGGAGCCAGGGCGACTGTACGAGTTCGCCGTACGAGTCGAGGAAGCGGGCCGGGAGGAAGAGGCCGATATAGAAGACGACGTGGTACGCGATCATCCACTGGCTCGCGAACCCGCGAAGCCCGTCGATGTGTTGGAAGTTCGAGGCGGGCGGGACGAAGAGGATCTGGAGGTTCCGGCGGAGGCTCCATGCCTCGCGGATCCTGTGCCTCCGTTCCGGCCGTTTCTCCTCCCCCAGGCCGGCGCTCAAACGTGTCCCCCCATTCCGCGAAAGGTACGGCGTCAGAACCGGAGCGGCAGCAACATCGTGGCGATCCACCCGAACGCGAGGCTCTCGAACACGGCGGTCACGAGGAGGTTCCGCGAACGGGCGTGCACGCGCCACGCGACGACCTCGAGGGGGAGGAGCACGATCAGAAAGAGGGGCCCGATCACGACGGTCATCGGAGGGACGATCCTCAGTTCCACGCCGGCGATCCAGAGAGCGACCATCATCGCGCGGCCGGCGAGCGACCAAAGGGCGGCCTGCCGAGGCGTCCCGCGGCGCAGGAGCCGATCGAGCGCGAGGAAGAGGACGGCGAGGAGCGGCAGGGCGAGGACGAACGCCAGAAGACGTTCCGGGGTCGGCGTCAACCGGCGAAGGACCACCGACAACGGGGCGAGGGCCGCGTAAAGGAGCGCCGCGCCGAACGCCGCCACCGCGAACGACGCCCACCGCCCCTCGCGCGGGATCGGGGCGAGCGCCCCCGGCCGGATGCCGGCCACGGCGAGGAGGATCCCGCCGATGAGCGCGAGGTGCGGGAGGAGGGTGTCGAGCGCCTCGAGGCCCACGAACCACGCGAGACGCTCTCCCGTCGCGAGGATCGGGAGCGTTCCCGTGAAGACCGCGGCGAGGAGGAGGAAGGCCCCGCGTCCTCCGGAAGGCGACTCGTCCCACCGAGGAGCGAGCGACCCGAGGAGGTCACCGAGACCGACGAGCAGGACGACACCGGCGGCTGCGGCGAAGAGAAACGGGATCCAGCGCGGGTCGCCGAAACTCGCCGGCGCGGCGCGCTCGACCGCGAGCGACGCGTCGAGCCACGAGAGGACCTCGGCCGCCGTCGTCCGGGAAAGCACGACCCCGAAGTGATCGGTCCACGGGATGCGGTCGAAGCGGACGGCGGTCCCCTCGGCGTGGCTCCCGTAGGTCGTCCCGCGCTCGACGACCTCGCGGCCGGCGATGCGGGCGGCGAGCCGTTCGGCGCTCTTCGCCATCCACGCCGAATCGAATCCCGCGTGGAGCAGAAGGAGGTTCCGGACGCGTAGCGCCTCCGGCTGGGCGACCCCGACCGAGACGAGCACCGTCGCCGCCACGTTCTCCCGGGCTTCCGCGAAGTCGAGCACGCCGATGGCGCCGATCGAGTGGCCGATCAGGGCGATCCGCTCCCGGTCGGCGTACCCCGAATCGGCGAGAAACGCGACCGCGCCGTCGAGCGTCGGGCGCAGGACGTCGGTCCGCCCGCGCCCGATCGGCATCGGATTCGGGTTCGTCCCGTGCCCGGGGAGGTCGATCGCGAGCACCGCGTATCCGTTCGCCGCGAGGCGCCGCGCGAGCGTGCTCATCAAGAGACGGTCGGCCCCGAAGGCGTGGGTGACCACCACGCCGGGAGGACGGCGTTCCTGCGGCGGGGGGTTCGGCAGGAGCCAGTGCTCGATCGCGCGCCCGGGGAGGTAGAGGGTCGCCGGGGTTCCGTCGTCGAGCTCGAGGTCGGCGTGGGTCACTCCACGGGCCTCGAGGCGCCCGAGGATCACGAGAGAGACGAGAAACGCGGCGAGGGCGACGACCTGCGCCGCGCGAGCGGGACTCTTCGCCAGGTGCTGCACGAGGTCGCGCATCGGGGTGCCCTACCTACGCGCATTGCTTCCGTCCGTCAAGGGCCGGGAGTAGACTGGAGGGGCCATGAGCGGTTGGCTCGATCGCGCGTTCGGCCTGCGCGACCGGGGAACCGACGTCCGCACCGAGGTCCTCGCGGGCGCCACGACGTTCCTCGCGATGGCCTACATCATTTTCGTCCAGCCTGCGGTTCTCTCCGGAGCGATGTTCGGAATCGAGACCGGCATCGACTTCGGCGCGGTGACCACGGCGACCTGCCTTTCCGCCGCGCTCGCGACCGCCTTGATGGGGCTCTGGGCGCGCTACCCCGTCGCGCAAGCGCCGGGAATGGGGGAGAACGTCTTCTTCGTCCTCACGGCGATTCCGGCCGCCGCCGCCGCCGGGGCGCCCGAGCCCTGGCGGGTCGCGCTCGGAATGGTCTTCCTCTCCGGCGTCCTCTTCCTCGTGCTTTCGTTCTTCGGCGTGCGGGAGCGCATCCTCGACGCCCTCTCCCCGTCCCAGCGCGCGGCGATCGCGGGGGGGATCGGCCTCTTCATCGCTTTCGTCGGACTGCAGAACGCGGGGCTCGTCGCGAAGGACCCCGGGACGGCGGTCCGCCTGACTCGGGATCTCGCCTCCCCCGACCTCCTCGTCTTCGCGACGGGGCTCCTCGTGGGCGGGGGCCTCCTCGCCCGCGGGATGCGCGGGGCGTTCCTCTGGGGGATCGGCGCCGCGCTCGGGACGGCGCTCGTCCTCCGCGGCGTCGCGGCGGCTCTCCCCGGGGCCGCCGCGGCGTTCGCCGACGCGGCGCTCGTGAAGCGATTCCAGATCGCGCATGGCGTCGTCTCGACGCCGCCCTCCCTCGCACCGACGTTCTTGAAGATGGACGTGGCGGGGGCGCTCGCGCCGGCGATGCTCCCCCTCGTGACGGTCTTTCTCTTCATGGTGCTCTTCGACACGGTGGGGACGCTCGTGGCGGTCGGCTCGCGCGCGGGTCTCGTGAAAAACGGGAAGCTCGAACGTGCGACCCAGGCGCTCGCGTCCGACGCCTCGGGAACGACGCTCGGCGCGATCCTCGGGACGAGCACGGTGACCTCGTACATCGAAAGCGCGGCGGGGGTCGAGCAAGGAGGGAGAACGGGGCTCACCGCCGTGACGACCGCGGCGCTTTTCCTCGTCGCGCTCTTCTTCACGCCGGTCGTCGAGATGGTGGGATCCTACGCCCCGATCACCGCCCCCGCGCTCGTCCTCGTCGGGGCCCTCATGGCCGGGACGCTCAAGGAGATCGCGTGGGACGATCCGACGGAGGCCCTTCCGGCGTTCGTGACCCTCGTGGGAATCCCGCTCACCTACTCGATCGCGGACGGACTCGCCCTCGGCTTCCTCGCCTACCCCGCGGTCAAGATCCTCGCGGGGCGCGGGCGGGAGGCCGGTTGGATCTTCCACGTCCTCGGGCTGCTCGTGCTCCTCTACTTCCTCTTGGTGAGGGGGAGGTTGGGGTAGGTCCGGGACCGCAACGTGACGCGAACCGTGGGGATGGCGAGAGCGCGTCTGCGGGCCGAAGTTGCGGCGGGCGAGGCACGGGCCTCACGCTGGAACTCAACGACCCACCGCCGCTTCGGCCCCTAGCGGAAGTCGCTCAATCCCCGCGATTCGCACCACCTCTCGGGGATCGTCCCGATGGCCCGCGCGGGCGGGAGGCCGGTTGGATCGGCCACCCCCTCCCCTCTCGCTTCGGAACCAGATTCCACGTCACCCTTCCGAGTTCCCCGCGCGCGTCGGACTGGATCAGGACCACCGTTCCCCCCCTCGACGGCGTCCGCTCGGGGAGAGAGACTCGGATACGCACGGGAGCCCACTCTCCTTCGGGGAAACGTCCCTCGATGATGCGGGTCTTGCCGACCCGGGCGATCCGGCGACCGGCGAAGGGGGCACCGGCCATCGGGAGGGACGTCTCGACCCGGCCGAGCCAGTCATTCGCGATGTCGAGTTCGACACTGCTTTCGGGCGGAAGGTCGACCTTGAGGTCCAGCGCCAGTGTAGGGCGCGATCTCCGTGGCGCCCCGATCGTCGCCGTCAGAGCGATCGAGCGAAGCGTCGCCGGCGTGCATTCGATCACGTGGAAGTTCCGCCAGACCACGTTGTTTTCGCTTCGCACGAAGTGGACGAACGCGCCCCAATCGGCCATCGCGGTCTTCATGGGGGTCGGATAGAAGGGGTCGACGATCTCGGCGAGGAAGCAGTAGTGTCCGGTGAGAGGAACGTCCGCAGCGTTCCAGAGGAGGCCCGGAGAGACCGTGAGGACGTCCCCGGCCGGAACGGATGGAATCAGGACCGTCCCGATCTCGTTCCACGTTTCCGGAAGCATCAACGTGCTCGGCTCGGTCCAGTAGATCCGCGCCTCGATGTTCGTGGCGTCGACGCCGCCCCGGTTGCGAACACGCAGATAAACCCAGTGGTCCGTTCCCGACAGAACGGAATCGCTGAGCGCGGCCTCGTTCTCCGTTCCGCTCCCCTCGCCGAACGCCGTCTGGGGGTCGGCCTCGGGGGATCGCCGGACGATGATGTCCGGACTCATGTAGAGCGGAGAGGTCGTCGGAAGGGTCGTCCCGTCGTCGCCGACGAAATCCCTCGCGTAGACGTCGGGGACCGCGACGGGAATGCAGTTGCGAATGAGCTTGGAGAGGTCGGGCATCGCTCCGATCCGGTCGTTCTTCGGGTCCGCGGATTCGGTTCCGTTCGCGGGATCCCTGAGGAACCGCCGCAGGTCGGCGGGCGAGAACGCCGCCCCGAGGTGGGCGCGGGCGATCCCCTGAAGGACGGCCGCAGCGCCCGCCACGATCGCCGCCGCCGACGAGGTGCCTTCGTACAGCGTCGTGCCGGTCTTGTCCCAAAGCGTTCGGACGGTTTGCCCCCAGGCGTAGCAGTCCACACGATCCCCGTTGTTGCCTCGCCAACTGGTCGAGACCGGTTCGTGCGGAACGTCCGGGGTGGCCGCGCCGACGAGGATGGCGCCCGAGTCCTCGTAGTCGCTCGACCCAGGATCGAGAGCGCGCTTGCCGTCCGCGTCCAGCAACTCGGCAAGATCCGACGCCCCATTGCCCGCGGCCTCGACCACCACGATGCCCGCGGAAACGGCCGTCAGGATCGTATCCCGAACCGCCGGAAGAAGATCCACGGGACCGCCCGGCGCGAACGAGTCCTCCGCCAACTCGCATTCGAGAAGGATGAGACCGGGCGGCTTGTCCTCGAGGTACGCGTGGGCGGCGAGGATCGCGTTCTCGAGGTCGTCCACGTCGCCGCCCCGAGGGCCGTCGTACGAGGCCACTCGCAGGGCGGACACGTTCGGCGCGAAGCCGACGCAGTTCTTGTCGTTGTCGGCGGCGGCTAGGACGCCGAGCGTCATCAAACCGTGCTCCTGATCCTCCGCATCCGTGGAGTTCACGCCGTAGAGCGGGACGAAATCGACGGACGCGGGCAGATCCTGGTGGTCGGGGTTCCAACCCGCTTCGACGTCGACCATCGCGACGTTCTGTCCCGAGCCGTCCGAGAGTTGCCATGCGCAGAGGGCGTTCAGGCCGGTCGGCGCGGGAAGCAGATATCCCTGGTCGCGGAAATCGGGGTCGTCCGAGTAGTCAACGGCCGCGAGCGCGCCCCGTAACCTCGGCTGGACGTACGCCGACTCGATTTGGGCCCATCCTTCGACGTCGGAGAGCACGGAGAAAGGATCGACACTCGGGGGGCATCGGATCTCGAACGTCCGGAGCAGACGCGCGGCCCCCGGAGCGGCCGATCCCAGGTTGGCGCCGGCGAGGCCCTCCAAGACGAGGCGGGTGACCGCCCGAATGCGCCTCCTCATGTCGATCCCCGGGTGATTCCCGGCGAGATCGGTCCACAACGACCCGAGCGACGACTCCGCGTCGTCGTCGTACGGGGGCGCGGACCCGACGCGGAAACGTATCACCACCGCTCTTGCAACGGCCATGGTGTCTTCCCTCCTCTCTCGCGGAGCGGCCGCGTCGGTCAGTCGAGCGTTTGGAGCACCAGGATGCTTCCCGATTCGCCCGTAGACTTTTGAATCGAGGTGACGGTCTTCGAGTCAGTGCTCCGCACGCAGTCCGGAAGGGCTCCGGCACTACCCGCCACGAGCGTGACGTTCGCGGATCCCCCGGCGCTCGAACAGATCCACTCGACGTCCGTGGCGGAATCGCCGATCTTCACCGTGTACCAGCTGCCGTCGTTGAACGTGACCTTCACGACATCGTTCTTCGCGAGCCCGTATACGGACGAGGTGGCCGCGTTCACCAGGAGAGCTCCGCTGACCTCCGTGATGAAGCGATTGTCGATCTGATTCGTGTCCCCCGAACTTCCCGTCACGGCCACCTCGTCGTATCGATGCGTCAGGGCTCCCCCGCTGCCCGTCGTGTCGATGATCGGACCGGGAACGGGCACGTCGAGCACCGGATGGATGCCGCCGGGGCATTTCTCGCATTCGAGGCACTCCGGACACGGACAGCCGACGAGCAGAGACAGCGCCGCCAGGCCCAAGATCGTCGCGGACACCCGAAACCGGTTTCTGAATGATCGCCTCATCGCTCGCTCCTCGAAGCCTCGAGGGCCACGACCCACTTCGCGGCGCCGTCGGCTCGCACCTTCTTGTCGAACGCCTCCCTCGCGCCGGCGCCGTCGAGGGACGAGCGCATGCCCGCGAGGATCCTGGCAGCCCTCTCGACCTCCGCGGGAACGGCCGCGGGCGCTACACCCGCCGCCAGGAGGAGGCCGACGGATTCGACCTGTTCCCATGCCATCTCCGTGCGCGCGGCCTCCGCCGCGACCGATCCCGCGTTCGTCACGGTCTCCTCGGTCTTGCCGGCTGCGAGCGAACACCGCGCGGCGGCGAGTCGGGCCGACATCCGCTCGGCGAAGCCGAAGCCCGGTCCGGCGACCTTCTCGGCCGCGCGGAGTCCCTCGACCGAACGACCGTCTTCGCAGAGGGCCGTGGCGAGACTCGCGAGCGCGAATCCGGTGAGATCCAAACTCGCCGGGGCGTTCGAGGCCGCCGTCAAGTGTGCGATCGCCGTTCGCCGGTCCCCACGCGCGAGCGCTCGATTCCCGGACTCCAGATCGATGCGGGCGTCCAGATCGGGATACGTCCCCCGCGGCCCGATCCGCTTTCGCACCGCGGACAGGTCGGATTCGGCGCCTTCGTAATCTCCGATCGACACCCGAAGCCGCGCTCGACCGTAGTAGGCGTACGCGAGGTTGAGGGGCTGCTTGGTGGCCTCATGAATCTCGATGGCTCGATCCGCCGCGACGATCGCGCTTCCGAGCGATCCGAGGATCCGCTCCCCCTCCGACACCCCGCCCCACGCCCATCCGACCCGCTCGTCGACGCCTTCGGGACCCAGGGCGTCGAGCACGGCGCGATACGCCTTCACCGATTCGCGAAACCGTCCGAGCGCTGCGAGCGAAACCCCTTGTTGGAGACGCGCTCCCGCGACTCGCTTCGTGTCCTCGAGTCGTTTCGCGAACCCCTCCGCGCGAGCCGCGAGATCCAGGGACTCTTCGAAACGTCCCGTGTACGAGAGGAGGCTGGCGAGGTTCAGGTAGACGTTCGGCCTCGGCGCCAGTCCCTCGGTCGCCTCCGATTGCGTCATGGCCTGCCGGAGATATCGCTCGGCTTCCGCGTACCGTCCGATCTGGAACAGGGTCGCACCGAGAGTGTCGAGCACGACCGCGTCGGCGCGCAGGTTTCCCAACGACTCCAGTTCACGCGAGGCCCGTTCGAGAAACGGCACGGCCTCGGTGTGGCGACCTTCGCGGAGAAGGACCTCCCCGACGTCCTGTAGCGCGAGGGCCGCGATCCCCACCTCGCCGGACTCCGCCGCCGCGGTACGGGCCTGCTCGAAGCTGGCCCGCGCCGCCGCCCAGTTCCTCTCTTCACGTTCCACGCGCCCGTAGGCGAAGGCGGTCTCGGCGGCGATGCGCCGACTCGCGGAGTCCGGTGCGATCGCGCGAACTCGTTCGAGCTCGGCCCGTGCCTCCGCGCCTCTTCCCAGGCGGACAAGGAGGGTCGATCGAAGCAACCGGAATCTCCGGTCCGAGGGTCTTCGTGCGATCGCCTCGTCGATGGACGCGAGCGCCTCCTCGTTGCGGTTTGCGCGATGGAGCGCGGCCGCCAGGTTTCCCCGCTCTTCCGGGTCGTCCGGATAGGCTTCGACGAGCCGCCGGCGCGCGTCGATCTCCCGTTCCCTCTCTTCCCGCACCTGCGCCCGAACCGCGGCGAGCGACAACGAAACTCGGTCGGGCAGGGGACTCCCCCGCCGTGCCACGAGGGCGTTCGCGTCCTCGATCGCCTCGACCGCCCGCGCGACGAATCCGGAACCGTAGAGAACGGTCGCGAGCTGGATCTTGGCGACGATGAAGGTCGGGTCGTCGTCGACGGCCGCTTGGTACTCTCGGGTGGCGGTCGCGTAGTCTCCCCGGTCGAACGCGACGCGGGCGCGCTCGGCCGCCAGAAGGGCCGCCTCGGAAGTCGAACCGAGCCTCGAAGCGGCGCCATCCGGGGCGAAATGCTCCGCGGACACTTCCGCTCGGAGCGACGCCAGCACTCGATCGACCAGTGTGTCGAGAGAGCCGGCGTCGATGACGAAGGCGATCGGTCGGTCGGGCCGTGCCTGATCGTACACGTCGACGGAGAGGCGGAATCCTCCCTGCGTCGAGTCATACCACCCGGACACGAGGTAGCGAACGGCGGCGATCTGTGCGAGTTCTTTTCGCTGCCGCTCGTCTTGCGAACCTCCCTCCCACTGCTCCAAGAAGTCCTCGGTTCTGGACGACCCGATCACCCGGACCCCGGGGCAACCCGTGAGCTCCGCCCGGAGCAAGCTCGCGAGCATCGCGCCTCGTCGTTCGGCGGCGGCCTCGTCGGTCGTGGGCTCGAAGGGCATGACGAGGACGCCCGGCCGGTCCGCCCGGAATGGCGACCCGCCGTCGCCTCCTGGGGACACGACCTTCGAGACAACGTACGCGGCGGCGGCGGCGAGAACGACCAGCCCCGCCCCGGCCGCCGCAACCCGCTTCCACGGGACCGGGGGGCGCGGGGCCGGGGAGATCCCCTCCCCTCGCAGCACCGCCCGGAGATCGGTCGCGAGGTCTTCGGCGCTCCCGTACCGCAGCGCCGGGTTCTTCTGCAGGAGCCTCAGGATCACGTCCCGGAACGGCCCCGACCCGGTCAGCGTCGGGTGCTCCCGACCCCCGCTCGGTGGATCGTGCAGGATCGCCGACGCCGTCCCCAGAAGCGACTCGCGCCGAAACGGGTGCTCCCCCGTCACCGCCTCGTACAAAACGATCCCCAGCGAGAAAAGGTCGCTCCGTCCGTCGAGCCGCTCCCCGCGGATCTGCTCGGGGGACATGTACGCAACCGTCCCGACCCCCATCCCCGTCCGGGTGACCGGCTCCGCCTCCTCCGCCGCCACCGTGCTGAGATCGTCCGGAAGCCCCGGCACGGGAAGGCTCACCCCGAAGTCGGTCACCTTCACGTGCCCGTCGGGTGTGACCATCACGTTCCCGGGCTTGAGGTCGCGGTGGACGATCCCCGCCCGGTGGATCGCCGCGAGCGCTTCCGCGATCTCGAGGCCGAGCGCCGCGAGCGACTCGGGTTTCGGGGAGGCGGCCCGCACCCACTGGTCGAGCCGACTCCCCTCGATCCGTTCCATGACGATCAGGGGACGCTCGGCGTGCTCGATCACGTCGAAAACGGTCGCCACGTAGGGGTGGACCACCTTGCAGGCGAGGCGGCATTCCCGGAGAAAGCGCGCCCGGGCGCTCGCCTCCTCCGCGAGCGACTCGGGAAGGGCCTTGATCGCGACCTTCCGGCGGAGCTTCAGGTCGGAGGCGAGGTAAACCTCCCCCATCCCCCCCTTCCCGATCAGCGATTCGATGCGGTAGTGGCTGACGGTCGACCCGGCCAATCCGCCGACGGACCCCTCGTCCCCCAACGTCCACCCCTCTTCGAGGAACACTACTCCCCTTCAAGAGCGAAAACGCGCCTTTTGTTGGGGAAGTCAGATCCCGGCCAGGACCTCCGCGAGGTCGGGCTTCCCGATCTCCTCGAGCTCGTAGCGGACCCGGACCGCCGGCTTCTCGATCGCGACCACACGCCTCAGATCGATCGGCGTCGCCACGATCACCGTGTCGCACGGGGTCCTCGCGATCGTCTCCCCGAGGTCCCGCACCTGCTCGTCGCCGTACCCCATCGCGGGAAGCAGCGTCCCGATGCCAGGGTACTTCGCGAAAGTCTCGGCGATCGTCCCGACGGCGTGCGCGCGCGGGTCGACGATCTCGGCGGCCCCATGCTTCATGGCGGCGAGGACGCCCGCCCCGTACTTCATTTCGCCGTGCGTCAGGGTCGGCCCGTCCTCGACGGCGAGGACGCGCTTCCCGCGGATCGCCGCGGGGTCGTCGACGAAGATCGGCGAGGCGGCGTCGATGACGATCGCTCTCGGGTTCGACTTCCGGACCGAGCGGCGGACCCTCTCGATTCCGGCGAGATCGGCCGTGTCGATCTTGTTGATGACCACGACGTGCGCGCGGCGAAGGTTCGCCTCGCCGGGGTGGTACGAAACCTCGTGACCGGGGCGGTGCGGGTCGACGACGACGATCTCGAGCGTCGCGCGGTAGAACGGAAGGTCGTTGTTGCCGCCGTCCCAGAGGATGACGTCGGCCTCCTTCTCGGCCTCGGCGAGGATCGCTCCGTAGTCGACGCCGGCGTAGATCACCCCGCCCGCGACGATGTGCGGCTCGTACTCTTCCCGCTCCTCGATCGTGCAGTCGTGGAGGTCGAGGTCCTCGAGCGTTCCGAACCGCTGCACGGCCTGCTTCGCGAGGTCCCCGTACGGCATCGGATGGCGGATCGAGACGACCCGTTTCCCCTTGGAGCGCAAGATCTCCGCGACTTTCCGGGTCGTCTGGCTCTTCCCGCAGCCGGTGCGCACGGCGCAGACCGAAACGACCGGGACCTTCGACGGGATCATCGTCGCCGCGGGGCCGAGCAGGCGGAAGTCGGCGCCGGCCGCGAGGACGCGCGACGCGAGGTGCATGACCGTCTCGTGGGAAACGTCGCTGTAGGAGAACACCGCCTCGTCCACGGAGAGGTCGCGGATCAGGTCTTCGAGTTCCTCCTCCGGGTGGATCGGAATCCCTTCGGGATAGCGCGGGCCGGCGAGGACCGCGGGGTACTTCCGGCCGTCGATGTTCGGGATCTGGGTGGCGGTGAACGCGACCACCCGCACCGACGCGTCGTTCCGGAACGCGATGTTGAAGTTGTGGAAATCGCGGCCGGCTGCGCCGAGGATGAGAACGTTCCGCTCCTTCACGAGGACCTCCGAATGGGGGAGCCTACGACGGGAAGGGGCGAATCGCCAATGATTCCGGTCAATTGCGGGCGAGAGCGGCGACCCCCTCCGCGAGCCACCAGATCCCTACGATCCGGAAGACCCAAAGGGTGTTCCCGATCCCGAGAAGAAAGAGGTTGTGGACCGGAAAACCGACCGCGGGCGCCGACCCCTTGCGGTGGCCGAGCGGCCACGCGAACGAAAGTGCGACGACCGCCGCCGCGATCGGGATCTTGAACCCCCACCTCGCCGCATCGAGCGGAACCGATGGGAGCCCCGCGACCGACGCGAACCCGTTCAGCAGATAGAGGACGACGGGAACGACGATCAGCGCGGCGAGCGGAAGCCTCGCCTTCGCGACGACCCTCCCGAATGCGGCGATCTTGCCCGCGTGCTCCTCGCCGCACGCGACGGCCGAGATCGTCCCTCCCTTCGCGGCGAAGGGAGCGGAGACGTTCCCCGCCGCCTTCCCGCACCAGAAGCAGCGCTCGCCGAGATGCCGCGCGAACCACGGCCGCGCGACGAATCCGTGCCCGATCATCAGGAAGACGCCGAGGGCGAGACTCGGCCCCGGCCCGAGCGGCATCCGAAGATAGAGAACCAGCACGAGGGGGATGAACAGGAAGAGCGCGATCCCGGCGATCCGCAGGTTCACCGCGGCTCCTGCCCGCCGTCCGGCTTCTTCTTGAAGTACCGGTCGACCTCCCAGGTCATCCAGTCGTCGGACTCGCCTTCCGGTGCGACCGCCTCCGGCTTCTCGATCCGCTCCGGCCGCCGCACACGGACGCGCCCGTCTTCGACGCGGACCTCGTGGACGCGCACCCTCGCCCACGGCCGCACCGGGCAGATCCCGGTCTCCACGTGATAGCGCCACTCGTGCCACGGGCACTGGATGGTGTCGCCGACGACCAGGCCGTCCGCGAGGGACGCCCCCATGTGGGGGCAGGCGTCGTCGAAGGCGAACCAGCGGTCCTTCGTCCGCCAGACGGCGAGGAAGGTTCCGTCGACGGCGATGCGCCGGCCGCGGTTCTTGGCGAACGCGGCCTCCGCCCCCACGTCGACCCACTCGGACGATTCGGTCACGGCCGGATCCGGAGCGGCTCCTTCGGGGCGGAGGCCCGGTAGGAGTCCCGCGCCTTGATCCGGCCTGCCCACTCCTCGAGCCGCGGGAAGTCCCGGTCGGGAAGGACGCCGAGCACCTCGAGCGTCGAGGTCAGCGGAGGGGCGAGGGCGACGTCGGCGAGGGAGAACCGCTCTCCGCCGAACCAGCTCCGGCCCTCGAGCTCGCGCTCGAGGCGAACGAGGTGCTCGCGCACCTTCGCGAGGGCGGCGTCGGCTTTCGCGCGGTCGACCGACCCCTCGTCCTTCCGGACGAGGAACGGGGGGGCGTACTCGAAAAGCTCCGAGCGGTAGGCGCGGATCGCGGGATAGACGTACTGGTCGGTCACGTCCTCGAGGAGCCGCACCCGTGCCCGTTCCCACGGGTCGTCCGGGAGGAGGCGCGGCTCGGGATACGCTTCCTCGAGGTACTCGCAGATCACGGTCGACTCGTAGAGCGCCCGGCCGGGGCCGACCTCGAGGACCGGCGTCAGTCGGAAGGGGTTCAACCGACCGAACGCCTCGCTCTCGTTCTTGTTCTCGGGGACCGCGAGCTCGTGCGGGATCCGTTTCTCCGCGAGGACCATCCGCACCTTCCAGCCGAAGGGGGAGCGGTCGAGATGCCAGAGCTTGAGCATCGGTGCCTCCAGGAAGGAGCTCAGTATACGGAGCCGAGCCCGAGTGCCGTCGCGAACTCGGGATGCGGCGCCTGCCCGAGCCGCGCGGCCCGGACCGCGGCCTCGCGGGCTCCCGCGACGTCACCCGCTCGGTACAACGCGACAGCGAGATTGTTCCAGGCCGGAGCGAACGAGGGAGCCGCGGCGACGGCGCGCCGGTACGAGGCGATCGCCTCGGCGGCGTTCCCCCGCTGGTCGAGGAGAAGGCCGAGGTTGTAGTGCCCCAGCCCCGACCCCGGCTCGCGCGCGATCGCCTCCCGATAGGCGCGCTCCGCCTCGTCGAGCCGCCCCCCGTCGGCGAGGAGGTTCCCGAGCGCCACCATCGGCTCCGCGGACGTCGGATTCGCCTCCCCCGCGAGGCGGAACTGCTCCTCGGCGTCGCGGGTGCGGCCGCTCCCCGCGAGAATCCTCCCGAGGCGGACGTGCGCCCTCCAGGGCATCGGGGGGATCCCTCCTTTGTACCGGCCCGCGACGACGGGGGCGTTCCGGATCGCCTCGCGGAAGGCCTCCTCCGCCCCGCGAAGGTCTCCCGCCGCCTCCCGGGCCGAACCGAGGTTGAACCAGGTGATCGGCCAGGTCGGGTCGAGGCTGCGCGCCGCCTCGTACTCGGCGAGCGCCGCTTGGACCTCGCCGCGCTGCAGGAAAATGTTCCCGATCTCGTTGTGCGCGTCGGCGTGGTCGGGCTTCCGCTCGAGCGTCTTTCGAAAGAGGCGCAGGGCTTCTTCGGTCTCTCCCCGGTTCGAGAGCATCTTCCCTAGGTTGTACGGGGCGATCCAGGCGCGGGGAGCGGTCGCGATCGTCGAGCGCCACAGGGTTTCGAGATCGCGGTACTCGTGCGCCTCGCTCCAGCTCCGAAATCCGAGCAGGGCGAGGAGGGCGAGGGCGGCGGGGCGCGGGATCCTGCTCAGAAGCGCCGCGAGCAGCGCGATCGGGGCGATCCCGGCGAGGTACTGGAAGTGGTCGGCGACCCACGCGTATCGCATCGGGTACACGTTGAGAAAGCCGAGCGCGGGAAAGAGGGTGATGCCGTACGCGAGGAGGGCGGCGAGCGGCCCGCCTCCGACCCGTTTTCGAAACGCCCAGGCCGCAACCGAGATCGCCGCGACCGCCGCGACGGGAAACCACTGCACCCACGAGGACGGGTCGACGGGCCACCGCCCGTAGGAGAACGAGAGGGGGCCGGGCCAGACGAGTTTTCCGAGGTAAAAACAGAAGATCTGCCCCGAGAGGACGAGGCGCCCGGCCGGGCCGAGCCCCCATTCCTCCCCTTGCGCGCCGACCTGATGAACCTCGAGCCAGGCGGTCGCGACCCCGTACGCCGCCCCGGCGGCGAGCATGCCCGAGAGCCACGGAATCGACCGCCTCGGTACCCGGCCCAGCTTCCACACGAGCAGCACGGCCAAGACCGCGGGAACGCTCGCGGTCACGCTCTTGCTCAAAAGCGCCCCCACGTAGAGGATCGCGGAGACGACGGCCCAACGGCTTCCCGCGGGCGATTTTCGTCCGATCCCCTCGAATCGGACGAAGGCGAGGGCGGCGCCGAGCGCGAGGACCCCCGAAAGGGTGTTCTTGCGCTCCGTGATCCAGGCGACCGACTCGACCTGGAGGGGATGGAGCGCCCACGCCGCCGCGGCGAGCCAGGCCCCGGGAACCGAAAGTCGCGACAGGAGGAGGTAGAGGAGCAACGCGGACACGCCGTGCAACAGGACGTTTCCGACGTGGTAGCCGAACGGGTCGAGCCCCCAGATGGCGTGGTCGATCCAGAGGGTCGTGAAGGTGAGCGGGTAGTACTGGGGGTTCGCCCCGGGATCGGTCCAGATCCGTAGGAGCCCCGCCCGGTCTCGAAGGGTCGGGTTGGCCGAGACGTAGAAGTCGTCGTCCCACAGGAACCCCCCCCGGAGGGCAGGGGAGTACGCCGCGAAGAGCGCCGCGAGGAGGAACACGGCAGCCGCCGCCCGTCTCTTGGGAAGTACCGCGCTCATCCGGAGGAGAGTCTAACGTTGGCCCTCCCGTCCGCGCGCTTGCGGCGGCCCACGCTTCCTGCTCTGATTTGCCGGATGTCCGCCCTGAACCTCTCCCCCGAAGAGCTTCTCGCGCTCTACCGCGCCCTCGTCCTCCCGCGCGTCATCGAGGAGAAGATGCTCAAACTCCTCCGGCAGGGGAGGCTCTCGAAGTGGTTCTCCGGGATCGGCCAGGAGGCGATCGCGGTCGGGGTGACCTCCTCCCTCCGTCCCGACGACTGGATCCTCCCGATGCATCGAAACCTCGGAGTGTTCACCGGTCGCGATCTGGACCTCACCCGGCTCTTTCGGCAGCTCCTCGGACGCGACGGCGGATTCACGAAAGGTCGCGATCGTTCCTTCCACTTCGGCGTCCTCGAACGGCGCATCGTGGGGATGATCAGCCACCTCGGGGCCAACCTCCCGGTCGCGGACGGCCTCGCCCTCGCGGCGAAACTCCGGGGCGAGGACCGCGTCGCCGCCGCGTTCACGGGGGACGGCTCGACGAGCGAAGGGGACTTTCACGAGGCGCTCAACCTCGCGGCGGTTTGGAAACTCCCGGTCCTTTTCGTCGTGGAGAACAACCGGTACGGCCTTTCGACCCCCGTCTCGGAGCAATACGCGTGTGCGCACCTCGCCGATCGCGCGGTGGGGTACGGCATGGCGGGGGAGGTCGTCGACGGGAACGATCTCCTGGCGGTCCGCGATGCGACCGCCCGCGCGGCGGAGCGCGCGCGTCGCGGGGAGGGCCCGACCCTCCTCGAGTTCGAGACCTTCCGCATGCGCGGGCACGAGGAGGCTTCGGGAACCGACTACGTCCCGAAGCGGCTCTTCGACGAGTGGGCGCAGAAAGACCCGATTCTCCGATTCGAGTCCACCCTCTTCGAGCGCGGAATCCTCACCGAGGCGATCCGCGCCGAGGTGCGTGGCGAGTGGAAGAGGATCGTCGACCTCCTCGTCGACGAGGCGTACGCGAGTCCCGATCCGATGACGACCCCGGAGAAGGAGGTCGCGGATGTCCTCGCGCCCTCGCGGTTGATTCCCTCTACCCCTCCGCCCGACGCCGCGGCTGCCGAGATGCGTTATGTCGACGCGATCCGCGACGCGATGGCGGTCGCGATGCGACGGGACCGCCGGATCGTCCTCCTCGGCCAGGACATCGCCGAGTACGGCGGCGTCTTCAAGGCGACGGAGGGGTTCGTGGAAGAGTTCGGCAAGGAGCGGGTCCGGAACACTCCGATCATCGAGTCGGGAGCGGTCGGCTGCGCGATGGGGCTGGCGCTCGATGGCTTCGTTCCGATGCTCGAGATGCAGTTCGGCGACTTCGCGACCTGTGGCTTCAACCAGATCGTGAATCACGTCGCGAAGACGCACTGGCGCTGGGGGGCCCGCGTCCCCGTCGTGATCCGCATGCCGGTCGGAGGTGGGACGGGCGCCGGTCCGTTCCACTCGCAAAACCCGGAGGCATGGTTCACGCACGTCCCGGGCCTCCGCGTCGTCGCCCCGTCGAATCCATACGACGCGAAGGGGCTCTTGCTCGCCGCGTTCGAGGACGAGAACCCGGTCGTGTACCTCGAGCACAAGTTCCTCTACCGCTCCGCCAAGGGGTCGGTCCCGGTGGGCCACTACACCCTCCCCCTCGGAGAGGCGAGGGTCGCCCGGGAAGGGTTCGACGCCACCGTCGTCACGTGGTCGGTCGGCGTGAGGTGGGCCCTCGAGGCCGCGGCGAAACTCGAGGAAGACGGATGGTCGGTCGAGGTGGTCGACCTGCGCTCGCTCCTCCCTTGGGACGAGGAGCGGGTCTACGCCTCGGTGCGGAAGACGAGCAAGGTGCTCGTCCTCCACGAGGCACCCCTGACGGGTGGGTTCGGGGCGGAGATCGCCGCGTCGATCGGCCGCGCGTGCTTCCACGACCTCGACGCCCCGGTCGAACGGCTCGGCGCGCTCGACACGCCGGTGCCGTTCTCGCGCGCCCTCGAGGAGACGTTCTCGCCGAAGGGGCGGCTCCTCCCCCGACTCCGGGAACTCCTGCGGGATTGAGCGGCGGTTGCGAGTACGCTGTTGCCGCCGTGGCGCGCACCCTCCGTTTTCTTCTGCCCCTGCTCGCGACGGTCCCCGCGCTTCCCGCGCGCGCGGAACGGGCGTCCGACCTGATCAACTTCGCCTTCGCCGCCCGCCTCGGGTCGGGGATCTACCAGACCTCCGGCCGCACCCTCTGGATCCTGCGGGTCCCCGCTTCCGTCACCGTGCTGCGGCCGTCGGAGTCGAGAACGTTCCGCGCGAACCTGCTGCTCCCCGTCACGGTCGGGATCCTCGACTTCGAGCCGGAGGACATCCTGGAGAGCGGCCTCCCGGACCGCTTCGACTCCGTCGGGCTCACCCCGGGCGTACGATTCGACGTGCCCGCGGGTCCGGTCTGGACGCTCTCCCCCTTCGCGCAGGGCGGCCCGGTCCGGGACTTCTCGACCGACAGCACGGCTTGGGTCTATTCGATCGGCGTGACCGCCGAGGCGAGCATCCCGAAGGAGGCCGTCGAGTGGATCGTGCGGGGCGAGATGGCCTGGTCGGGGATGAACCCGCACGGCAAGGCCCTCGAGGAGACGTTCGGCGAGTGGATCTCCGGCTTCGAGGTTTGGAGCCCGCTTCCCGCCCGCATCGGAGGTGCGCAGCTGGTCCTCGGCGGGTTCGCCGCGGGGACTCTGTATTGGGGGCGGGCGCGTTTCGTGGGCGATCCGGATTTTCAGCCCCGGCTCTACTCCGTTCAGGGGGAGGTGGGGATCGTCCTGTCCACGCGTCCTCGAACGTACGCGTGGAAGATCCGCGTTCCGGACCTGGGGTTGAGCACGCGGTTCGGCGACGGGTTCCATTCCGTCCGTCTGGTTTTCGGGAAAACCTTCTGAGGAGGATCGCATGACGGTCGCCGGTTTGCTGCTCTTCGCGCTCGCGGGGTCTGCGGATCCGGACCTCGACCGGCTGGCGGCGTGGATGTCGGGACGATTCTCGAGCGCCGCGCAGGCGGAGGCCGACCCCGACTTCCGCGACGTCCGGCTCACCGTGACGCCGATCTGGAGCGATCGTTCCGACGGGAAGTGGCTCTACGTCGAGCAGGCCCTCGGCTCCTCCGTCGATCGGCCGTACCGGCAACGCGTGTACCGGCTGCTCCGGGGCGAGAACGGGACGCTCGAGAGCCGGGTATTCCTCCTCCCGGAGCCCGGGCCGTTCGTCGGGGCCGGAGCCGATCCCTCCCGCTTCGCGGCGCTATCCCCCGAACGACTCCTCGCTCGGAACGGATGCACGGTCTTCTTGCGACCCGACGGCCCCGAAGCGTTCACCGGTTCGACCTCCGGGCGCGACTGCCCGAGCGATCTTCGAGGCGCGGCCTACGCCACCTCGGAGGTCCGCGTCACCGCGGACTCGATGCGGAGTTGGGACCGTGGGTTCGACGCGGAGGGAAAGCAGGTTTGGGGGGCCGAGAAGGGTCCCTACCTCTTTCTACGTCTCGCTCCCTGACTCGAGCCAAGCCTTCGCCTCGTCGAGATCGCGGAAGACGCGGTAACGCGTCGGCCCGCTCGAAGCGTAGGCCTCGAACATCCGCATCAACCCGAAATGCTCGTCCGACGAGACGAGCACGGCGCGACGGCCGGTCGCTTCCCGCGGTCGCCGCTTCACGAGTTCCGCGATCTCCCGGATGTCGTCCGGGGACACCTGGGCGGTCGCGCCACGCACGTCGATGATCCCGTCCAGGCCCGGATCGTAGTCCGGGTCGCTCTCGATCCGACGCAGGTAATCGCGCACGGCCTCCGCGTCGACCCGTCCAACCGAGACGGCCCGGAGGAGTCTACGACCCTTGTCGATCTCGTACTGAATGGGCATCCCTTCCCGCCTTCCGAACGATGCGGTGAGAATACGCGCACTCGAGTCGATGGGAAGACCCATTCCGCGTTCGCGCAGGACGAACCGGGCCCGAAAAGGGGTCCGATCTTCGAAAGATTCAAGTTCGGAGAGCCCGAGCCCCGATCGCGGAGAAAACGACGCCGAACGCCAGAAGCGCGACCGAGGGCATGACGACCGCCTCGATCCCGCGCCCGAAGCTGACGAGCGCGTGGAAGGCGTCCATCGCCCACGCAGTCGGGAAGGCGTGCGCCGCGGCCCACAGCCATCGCGGCACGACCTCGCTCGGCCACCAGCAGCCGCCCAGGGCCGACATGACGATCGCGAGCAGCCAACCGATCCCCGAAGCCTGTTCGGGAGTCCGGAAGACGGCGCCGCAGAGGGTCGCGAGCGCCGCGGAACAGAAGGCGTAGGTCGCGAGCAGGAGGAGAAGCCCGGCCGTCGAATTGCCGAATTCGACCCCGAACAGAAACCGGCCGCAGGCGATCAGCACTCCGGTCTGCATGCCGGCGACGAGGAGGCGCCCCAAAAGCTTGGCGGCAAAGAGACCACTCGGGCCGATCGGACCCGCGGCCTGCCGCGTCAAAGTCCCATCCCGCTTCTCGAGGGTCAGGAACACGCCGCCGTAGATGACCGTCATCATGAGCACCGTCATCGTGAGGATCCCCGGCACGCTCTGCTTCCGCCCCGAAGGGACCGGTTTCCCTTCCCCCGCGCTCGAGACGTCGAGCGAAACGAGCCGCTCCCGGCCGGCGAGCTCCCGGAAGCGCGCGCCCGGGTCGTCCCCTTCGAGCGCACCCGCTCGGGCCATCTCGACGAGAAGGGAGAGCGTCCTCGCGATCGCGCGGACCACGTTCCCGTCAGCGGCCCGGTCGAAGTCCGCGTCGGTCCTCGCGTCGCGCTCGAAGCGGAGCGTCTGGCGCTCTCCCGCGAGGACCTTCGCGGTGAAACCCTCGGGGATCACGAGCGTCCGAACCTTCCTTTCTTCGGAGGCCGCTTCCTCGGGAGAGCGCTCCACCACCTCGACGTTCGGAGAAGCGAGTTGCTCGACGAACGCACGCGCGAGCCACCCGTGGTCCCGATCGACGACGGTCAGTCGAACGCGCGACGGCCCGCCCCCGCCCCCCATCTGCCCGAAGAACCACATCATCGCGACGGGAAGGACGAGCATCCAGAAGAACGAGGCGCGGTCTCTCGCCGTGAGGCGCAGGTCGTGGAGCGCGAGGAGGAGCACCCGTCTCACGCGAGTCCGCCCTTCCGGACTGCGCGCGTGAGCGCCCAGGATCCCGCCGCGAGGAGGACCGTCCCGAGACCGGCGAGGATCGCGACGCTTCCGAGGACGTCGCGGACCCCCGCTCCGCTCGAGAGGATGCGTTGGAAAGCGGTCGTCCCCCAGTAGAACGGCGAGACGGGTGCGACGGCGCGAAGGGCCGCAGGAAGGCTTCCGAGCGGAACGAAGCTCCCGCCGGTGAAAGCGAAGGCGAGGTAGAGGACGGAGGCGAGCGTCGCCCCGAGCCTTTCGGTCCGCGCGAACCCGTAGATCGCGGCGGAGGCTCCGGAGACGGCGAGCACGATGGCGAGCGAGACGAGGGCGAAGGCCGCGAGGTCGACCGGTCCGGACACGAAGAACGCTCCCACGCCGGAGAGGATCAGGAGGGCGAGAAGGGCGACGAGGCTCGTGAAGACGACCTTCGCGAAGAGGATCGTCCCGGCTCCGACCGGTCCGGCCAGCTGCCGCCTCAGGGTTCCCTCCTGCGCCTCGGTCACGATGTCCCGCATGGCCCCGTCGCCGACCATGAAGAGCGCGTACACCGCCACCCCGGGAAGGACGAACAGGAAGATCGTCCCGGTGGGGCTCTCCGATTCCGCCGCCCCTTCCTCCCCCGCCCCGGAGCCGAACGCCCCCTCGAGAGCGATCGCCGGGGGGAGGACAAACGCCCCCGCGGTCTCGATCGCGCGTTTGAATTCGAGTGAGAGGGCGGCGACGACCTCGTCCGTGGGAGCCGCGCCGCCTTCCTCCAGAAGAGGGCGGAGGCGATCGAGAGGTTCCCGAAGGACGCGGGCCCCGCCGTCGAGCACGTCGACGAGGACGAGGGTCACCTGCTCGGCGATCTCCGGGAGGATCCCCTCGGCCGGATTGCGCACGAGTTCGAACCGCACCGGCTTTCCGTCGAGGAAATCGCGCGTGAGCCCTTCCGGAAGGACCAGGAGCGCGGAGGCTTCTCCCTGTTCGATGAGTCCTCGACCTTCCCCCTCCTTCACGTTCCGCAGCTCGAACAGGCGACCCAATTGCCGTGACGTGAAGGCCGACTCGAGCGCGTTCGCGAGCAGACCGCCGTCCCGGTCTTCGACCAAGAGTCGGACCTTGGGGACCGGGTCTTCCCCGCCTCCGAAGACGAGCGCGAGCATTCCCGCGAAGAGAACCGGGAAGGCGAGGGTCACGACGATGGCGAGCGGAGCGCGGACCCGACGGAGGAGGTCCTTCGTGACGAGACGGACGACCGTCCGCATCAATCGCGAAGCTCCCGACCGGTCAGGTCGAGGAAGAGCCGGTTCAGGCTCGGCGGCGCGATCTCGATCCCCTCGGCGGGGAGGGCCCCTCCGAGGAGCCGCTGGACGAGATCCAGGGCGCTCCGCCCCGCGCCGTCGACGGTGAAGACCGCCTTCCCGGCCTCCGCGGAAACGAGTCTCGCCCCGGGCAGCGCGGAGAGGGCCGCGTGCGCCTCGGATTCCCCGAAGGTCCCGCGGACCGTCACGACCTCTCCGTTCCCCGACCGCCGCTTCAGCTCGTCCAGGGTCCCCTCCGCGAGGAGCCGGCCGTGGTCCATGATGCCGATCCGGTCGCAGAGGGTTTCCGCCTCCTCGAGGTAGTGCGTCGTGTAGACGATCGTCGTCCCCGAGGCCGCGACGTCGCGGACGACTTCGAGGATGTTGAGACGTGCCTGGGGATCGATCCCCACCGTCGGTTCGTCCATGAGCACGGCGCGGGGCCCGTGCACGAGCCCGATCCCGAGGTTGAGCCGGCGCTTCATCCCGCCGGAGAAGTTCTTCACGGGCTCGTTCGCTCGGCCGACGAGGCCGGTCAACTCGAGAACGCGATCGACCGCTCTGTCGAGGTCCCGTCCCGCGAGGCCATAGAAGCCTCCCCAGAAACGGAGGTTCTCGCGCGCCGTGAGCGTCTCGTAGAGGGCGGTCGCCTGGGGGACGATCCCGAGCTGCGCCTTGACGCGAATCGGCTCCGCCGCGAGGTCGATCCCGTCGAAGACGATCCGCCCCTCGTCCGGAGCGAGGAGGCCGGACATCATCGACATCGTCGTCGTCTTCCCGGCGCCGTTCGGGCCGAGGAGCCCGTACAGCTCTCCCTTCCCCACCTCGAACGAGACTCCTGCGACCGCGTGGATCTCCCCGAAGCGCTTCGAAAGGTGCTCGACCCGGAACATGCGCGTCCTCCGTCCGGCGGATCATACTGCGACTCCTTGACGGTCGCGGGAGGCCTCGCCCGTCTCGGTGTAGCCTCGCTCGTGGCGGCGACGTCGCTCCGGTTCCGCGGACCGATCCGGGACGACGGTTGGCGCGACGTGTCGCTCTGCAGGACGCCGTCGGAACGGCCCGCGCGCTTCACGGGATCGCCGTCCTCCCGTCGTGAGCGGGCCGGGCGGGATCTTGGTACCCTCGGAGGGTCACGGGCCCGAGACCGGGCCTCGGGAATCGGGAGAACGCAATCATGAAGCGAACCGCTCTGGCCCTCGCAGCCGCCGTCCTCGCCTCCGGCGCCGTCTTCGCCCAAGACGTCACGAAGGAGAAGATCCTCTCCCTCGAGCCCAGGAAGGCGTCGAAGGCCGCTCCGGCCCCACCCAAGGCGGTACTCGAGGATCCCGCCGCTTTGAAGGAGAGGGCCCCGGAGGTCTTCAAGGTCCGATTCGAGACGACCAAAGGGGACTTCGTCGTGGAGGCCCATCGGGCCTGGGCGCCGCACGGGGTCGACCGCTTCTACACGCTCGTGAAGAACGGATACTACGACGGGGTGAAGTTCTTCCGGGTGGTCCCGAACTTCGTCGCGCAGTTCGGAATCCACGGCGACCCGAAGATCGCCTCGAAGTGGCTGCGATCGAACATTCCGGACGACCCGGTCGTCGAGGGGAACAAGAAGGGGACCCTCACCTACGCGAAGTCCGGGGCACCCAACAGCCGCTCCGTGCAGCTCTTCATCAACCTCCAGGACAACTCCTTCCTCGACGGTCAGGGGTTCGCCGCATTCGCCACGGTGATCGAAGGGATGAAGGTCGTCGAGGCTCTCCACGGCGGGTACGGGGAGCAACTGACGAAGCTCCAGTCGGAGATCGCCGCGAAGGGGAACGAGTTCCTGCAGCTGAACTTCCCGAACCTCGACGCGATCGAGCGCGCCTATCTCGAGAAGTGAGCGCGGGGCGGTCGGCGCTCGGGATGGTTCTCTGGCTCGCGGCGTCGTTCGCCGCCGCGGGGCTGGGGGCCCTCCCGACCGCCATGGGGGTCACGGACTGGTATCCGACCCTCGCGAAACCCGCTTGGACGCCGCCCCCGTGGCTCTTCGGTCCGGTCTGGACCGTCCTTTACGCCGCGATGGCGGTCGCGGCGTGGATCGTCTGGAAGGAGGCGGGGCGCTTCTCGAATGCGCGGGGAGCGCTCTCGCTCCATCTCTTCCAGCTCGTTTTGAACGCTCTCTGGTCGTGGCTTTTCTTCGGGATGCGGAGGCCCGGCCTGGCCGCGGTCGAGATCGGGATCCTCTGGATCGCGATCGCGGCGACGCTCGTCGCGTTCGCGAGACGCTCACGCCTCGCCGGCGCCCTTTTCTTCCCCTACCTCCTCTGGGTGACCTTCGCCGCCGCACTCAACGTCGCGATCTGGGCGAGGAACTGACCTCTACCGCAGGACGAAGTCGACGCGAACGGTGAACCAGACCCGGACCGGCTGCCCGCGCCAGCGCGCGGGTTCGTAGCGCCACGAGAGGACCGCTTCCTCCGCGGCGCCGGCGAGCAGGGGACTCGACGCCGAGACCGTCTCGACCCGTTCGACCGAGCCGTCCGGGCCGATCACCGCGCGGAGCACGACGCGGCCGCGGCCCCCCCCCGCGCCGGCCACCCCGGGGTAGGAGGGCTCGACGCGAACGACGAGCCGCGGCGGCTCGATCTCCCCGGAGAGTTCGACCGGTCCGCCGCCGCCGAGGCCGGCTCCCGGTTCATCCCCCGGACCGAATCCGGGACCTTCCCCGCTCCTGCCGATTCCCCCCGTCCCGGTCCCGATTCCCCCCCGAAGGACGATCCCCGGCGCGAGGTCGAGACCGAGACTGGCCTCGTTCAACGGCTCCGTCGGCGGCACGGAAGCTTCGGGAACGGGAGGGGGGAGCGCGACGGGGTCCGGGAAACGAACCGGCGCGGGAGCGGAGGCCGCCCGCGGGGGCGCGGGAGCGGAGGGAGGAGGAGATCCGCCGGAGGCGGGCAGGTCGATCGGAATCGTGACGACGAGCGGTTCGTTCGGCGCGACGATCTCGACCGGCCGGACCACGAGCACGGCGGCGAGGAGGAGGGTCACCCCCAACGCTCCGTGGAACCCGAGGGCCAGGATCAGAGCGCTCCACCGGTCGTTTTCGGACCTCTTCAGGATCGCGGTGCGGGTGTCGTCGAACATGGCCGCCTCCTCGCCCCTCCTTGGACCGACGGATACACCGGCGGTTCCCCGCACGGGGGCGGGCTCGTGAAGCCGATGCTGCATCCGCACGGCGGGCGCGACGATAATCCGCGCATGCGAATCCTCGTCGCCGGAGCCGCTCTGCTCGTCGCGTGCGCCCCCGCCCCTGAACCGGCCGACCTCGTCCTCCGCGGCGGCCGGATCGTCACGCTCGACCCGTCGCGGCCCGAGGCGACTGCGCTTGCGTCCCGCGGCGACCGGATCGTCGCCGTCGGCACGGACGCCGAGATCGCCCCCTTCGTCGGGGCCGAGACCGAGGTGATCGACCTCGAGGGGAGACTCGCCCTCCCCGGTTTCATCGAAGGGCATGGACATTTCTCGGGGCTCGGTCGCGCCCTCGACACCCTCGACCTCCGAAATGCGCGGACCTGGGACGAAATCGTCGAGCGCGTCGCCGCGGAAGCGGCTCGGCGGCCCGCGGGCTCCTGGATCCTCGGCTGGGGCTGGCACCAGGAAAAGTGGGACTCGCCGCCGGAGCCGTCGCTCGACGGGTATCCCGTCCACGACGCCCTCTCGAACGCGGTCCCCGACCATCCGGTCCTTCTGAAGCACGCCGCCGGGGCGCACATGGGGATCGTGAACGCCGCCGCGATGCGCCTCGCCGGGATCGGACCCGGGACGCCGAACCCGGAAGGGGGGGAGATCGTGCGCGACGCGCGGTCCCGGCCGACGGGCGTTCTGCGCGAGACTGCCTATGCCCTCGCCGTCGCCGCCCTGGAGGCCGATCGAGCGAGGCGGCCGGCCGAGGCGCGCGAGGCCGACGCGCTCCGCGAGATCGAACTCGCGACCGCGGAGTGCCTGCGGAAGGGGGTGACCTCGTTCCAGGACGCGGGGTCGAGCTTCGAGGAAATCGACCGCTATCGGAGGCTCGCGGAGTCGGGCCGGCTCGGCGTGCGTCTGTGGGTGCTCGTCGACGAACCGAACGAACGGCTGCTGGAAAAGCTCCCTGCGTACGCGGATTGGAGGCGGATCGGAAACGCCCGGCTGACGGTCGGCGGCATCAAGGGGGAAATGGACGGAGCGCTCGGCGCGCACGGGGCGTGGCTTCTCGAGCCGTACGCCGACCTTCCCGACTCGACGGGGCTCAACACGACGCCGATTCCGGTTCTCGAGGAGAAGGCGCGGCTCGCAGCCGACCTCGGTCTCCAGATGGCGATCCACGCGATCGGCGACCGCGCGGTGCGGGAGACGCTCGATCTCTACGGACGTGTCCTGTCCCACGGGAACGGCCGGCGCTTTCGGGTCGAGCACGCGCAGCACATCCACCCCGACGACGTTCCGCGCTTCGCGGCGCTCGGAATCGTCGCCTCGATGCAGGGGGTCCACTGCACGTCGGACGGGCCGTGGGTCGCCTCGCGCCTCGGCGAGAAGCGCGCGCGCGAACGGTCGTACCTCTGGCGCGCGCTCCTCGACTCGGGAGCCTTGCTGAGCAACGGCACCGACACGCCGATCGAGGACGTGGACCCGATCGCGAACTACCATGCCTCCGTCACGCGCAAGTTGCGGGACGGCCGCGCGTTCGTTCCGGAGCAACGGATGACGCGCGAGGAGGCGCTCCGATCGCTCACCGTCGACGCTGCGACGGCCGCCTTCGAGGAGGACCTCAAAGGGAGTCTCGCGCCGGGGATGCTCGCGGACGTGGTCGTCCTGAGCCGGGACATCCTCCGCGTCGGCGAGGACGACATCCCGGGGACGGAGGTCGTGTGGACGATCGTGGGGGGAAAGGTGGCAGGGACGCGATGACGGGGGCTGGCACCGTTCAGAACGCGGCGCTCGAAGGGGTGCCCGTGCCCTCGGACGCGCCGCCCTGACAATCCCCGGCTTCCGCGACGCGCTCGAGTCCGTCCCACGACGTTCCGTACGAACCGGGTCCCGCCCCGAGTCCCTGGCTGCCGCGGTAGAGGAAAAAGAACCCCTGACCGGGAAGCGGTTCCTCCGCGTCCCCGAACCCGACCGTCTCGGTGTCGGGAGAATCGTCTTCGATGCAGACGACCGGCCCCAGATCGACCTCGCCTCCGAGGAATCTCAGCCGCGCGAGATCCCCGCGAATCGCGTCGTAACGGACCGGGCCCGGCTCGACGCTCCAGCGAAGGATCGTCGGCGATTCCTTCCCCACCCGGAACTCCGCAACCGCCTCACGGTCGATCGCCCACACTTCCGAGAGGCCGTCCGGGTTCTCGAGCGTGAAATCGCCGATCCCGGAGAAGAGGGAAACGGCACCGCTCGCGTCGGCGGCGGCCGCTCCCCCGCCCCCACCGAGGATGGCGCTCACGCCGCCGAGCGCGCCGACGCGCAACCCGCCGATCCGCTCGACCGGCCCCCCCACCGACGGAACCCGGTAGAGGTCGGTGGGTTCGTCCGGGTCGGTTTCGAAGATGGGGGCGTTCGAAGAAAAAACGACCCAGGCCCCGTCGCGACTCAGCCGCGCTCCCGCCGACGATCCGGTCGCGAACGCCGTCAACTGGCGCAAGACCGAGGTCGCGGGCTCGAACACGAAGACCTCCGCGTTCCCCTCGGCGTTCGTTCCCAAGGGATCGGCGCTCGTCGAGAAGGAGATCCGGGAACCGTCCCCCGAGATGTCGGCGGAACTCGCTCCGAGGACCGGATCGCCGGTGATCCTCTGCAACCCGTTCCCGTCGGTCCGCACCCGCCAGATCTCATACGAACCGTCGGGATTTCCGCCGTCGAGATCCGCGTTCGACTCGAAGACGACCCAGAGCCCGGCGTCGTCGATCCGCGGGTTGCGGCTCGTCGTCCCCGCGGGACCGCTCGTCAGTTGCACGGTGGCGAGGCCGCTCCGGTCGACGACGTAGACCTCCCGCGACGCGTCGGGATTTCCGCCGGTCAGGTCGGCGTCCGAATCGAAGACGACCTTCGTCCCCGCCTGCGCCGCGACCGGATTCGCGGACGTCCCGCTCGGCGCCGAGGTGAGTTGAGCGATCCCGGTCCCGTCCGCGCCGATCGAGAAGATTTCGGAGGAGAGATCGCCGTTCGCCCCGGTGGGATCGCTGTCCGCGGAGAAAACGATCGTCTGCCCGCCGTCGGTGAGGGTCGGGCTCGCGGCCGTTCCCGAAGCGAGGGCGGTCACAGGGGAGTATCCGGTGCCGTCGGTCTCCACCTTCCAGACCTGGGCCCCGCCGAAAAGGCCGGTCGATCGGGTGAAGACCGCGCGCGCTCCGTCGGGGGTCACGTCCGGCTCCGACAGGAACTTCAGGTCGAACGGCACGAGCGTCCCCTTGTTCCCGCCGCTCCCGTCCATCACCCGAAGCTCGATCGTCGTCCCCACGTCGTAGTAGGCGATCCGACCACCGCCGCCGGCGACCACCGGAAGAACGCTCCCCGCGTCGAGCGCCGAGCTCGTCAACGCGACCCGGTTCATCCCGTCGAACCGGATCTTGAAGACCTCGAAATTCCCGTCGATGTTCACGGGGGGGAAAATCGCGCTCTGATTCGAGAAATAGACGATCGTGATCCCGTCGTCTGTGATCGAAGGGGCCTGCGAGGTCGGATCCCCGGTGATTCCGAGGACGGTCGTCGTGCGAGTGACCTGGCGCAGCCCCGAACCCTCCCAATCGACCGCGAAGATCTCCGTCCAGTGGTTGGGGTTGGTCCCGAACGGGTCCGCGTTCGACTGGAAGGCGATCCGCGACCCGTTCCCCGCGAGAGAGGGGGAGCCCGCGTCGTACGGGTCCGGCGTGTTCGTCAGCTGCCGGAGGCCCGTCCCGTCGGCGAGGATCGCGAAAATCTCCTCGCCGAGATCGGCGTTCGTCCCGAGGAGGTCGCCGGAGTGGGAGAAAACGATGCGTGCACCGTCATCGCTGATCCCGAAGCTCCCGGGCGAGCCCGAGGTCGCCCCGGTCAACTGCCGGAGATTCGTTCCCGTCCGATCGATCACGAAAAGCTCGGTCCGGTTCGCCGGATTCGTCCCCAGGAGATCGGTGTTCGCGGTGAAGACGACGCGGGTCCCGTCCCCCGAGATGACGGCCGAGCCGACGCTCCCGGCGTTCGGAGCGGGGTCGCTCGTGAGCTGAGCGATCTCCGTCCCGTCGGAGCGCATGACGAAGAGTTCGAGACTTCGGTCGGAATTGGTTCCCAGCGGATCCGCGGGCGAGGGAAACGCGAGCCACTGCCCGTCGTCGCTCACCGAGACGACCGCGGCGAGTCCCCGAGGGTCGTTGCTGAGTTGGGTCCGCGCCCCGGTCGCCGCGTCGAAGCGCCAAACCTGAAACGCGTGTCCCGAGTTGGTCCCGAGAAGGTCGGCGGACGACCCGGCGTAGACCCGTGTCCCGGCGTCGTCGAGCGCGCCCGGCGCCGCGACGGTCGTCGGCTCGAAGGTCAGCTGCCTGACGACCCCATCGGCCCGGACGAGCCCGCCCGCGATCAGCGCGATTCCCGCGACGACGAGCAGTCTCGGCTTCCCGTGGTTCATTTCCCCTCCCCCCCTGGTTCGGAACGACACTGTACGCCAACCGCGCCCGACTTGACTTTGATCAAGGCCGAGCATCTTGACGCTCCCGAACCGGCTCGGTACCTTCCCAGGCATGAAACACGGCCGCGCGATCCATCATCATCGTCACCACCCCTGCTTGGGCCGCGCGACCGTGTAGCCGCTTCTAACTCCTCTCGACACGGACGCCGGCCTCCGGGCCGGCGTTCCTGTTTCAGGGGCAGGAAAGTCGATCCGGGGCCGGTCGATCGGAGACCGAAGGCAAGGAGACCCCGGATGACGACGAACCGAACCGAACCCACCCTCCGCGTGGCGCTTCCGAAAGGGAGGATGCAGGAGGGGGTCTTTCAGCTGCTCGCGGAAGCGGGGATCCGGGTCGCCGCAGGCTCGCGGAGCTACCGCCCCACGATCTCCCTCGAGGGGATCGAGGCGAAAATCCTGAAGCCCCAGACGATCGTCGAGATGCTCCACCAGGGTTCGCGCGATCTCGGCTTCGCGGGGGCCGACTGGGTGGCCGAGCTGGACGGAGGGTGCGTCGAGGTTCTCGACACCGCGCTCGACCCGGTGCGGCTGATCGCGGCCGCTCCCGAGGAGATCCTCGAGGGGGGGCGTCTTCCAAAGCGCCCGATCGTCGTCGCGTCGGAGTACGAACGATTGACCCGCGCGTGGATCGCCCGGACCGGTCTCGACGCCCAATTCGTCCGCTCGCACGGCGCCACGGAAGTCTTCCCCCCCGACGACGCCGACTGCATCGTCGACAACACCGCAACCGGCGCCACCCTACGGGCGAACGGTCTCGCGATCGTCGACACGCTCCTCCGCTCCTCGACGCGGCTTTACGCGAGCGCCGCGGCGATCGCCGACCCCGCGCGCCGCGAGGGAATCGAGCGGTTCGCGCTCCTCGTCGCCGGGGTCCTCGAAGCGAGGAAGCGGGTCATGCTCGAGGTCAACGTTCCCGCCGACCGGCTCGAAGCCGTCTGCGCCGCCCTCCCCTGCATGCGGGAGCCGACGGTGTCGACGCTTCACGGCGGGGCCGGGTATGCCGTCAAAGCGGCCGTCCCTCGCGCCGATCTCCCCCGCGTCATCCCCGAGCTCAAGGCAAGGGGCGCGACCGACCTCGTCGTCTTCTCCCCTTCTCAGATCGTTCCGTGAGGAGGCCACGATGAGTCCGAACCGGTTCGAGCCGCGCCCCTCCCCCGGGGTTGCCGCCGTGACCGCGTACCGTGTTCCGCCCCCTCCCTTCCCGACCGACCTCCGTCTCGACGGAACGCGAGGGGGGGAGATCGCCGGCGGTCTCTCGGCGGGCCTGGGAAGGCTCGACGTCAGCGTGTGGAGCCGGTATCCCGATCCCGCGCCTCTCGAGGCGGCGATCGCCGCGCGCCACGAGGTCGATCCCGCGCGCGTCGTCGTGACGGCGGGGGCCGACGAGGCGCTCGACCGGGCCTGTCGCGCCCTCCTCGCTCCGGGAAAGCGCCTCGTCCTTCCCGTCCCGACCTTCGAGATGATCCCGCGCTACGCCCGGCTCGCCGGTGCGGAGATCGTCGAGATCCCCTGGCGCGGGGCGGCTTGGCCGTTCGACCTCGTTCTGGATCGCGCCCGCGAAGGAGCCGATGCCGTCGCCGTCGTCAGCCCCAACAACCCCACCGGGTCCGTCGCCGCCCGGGACGATCTCCGCCGCCTCGCCGCCGCGCTTCCGGGCACGCCCCTCCTTCTCGACCTCGCCTACGTGGAGTTCGCCGACGACGACCCGACTGCGGAAGCACTCGAGATTCCTCAGGCGATCGTTTTCCGGACCTTTTCGAAGGCACGAGGGCTTCCGGGGCTGCGGGTGGGCTACGCGATCGCCGACTCGCGCGTCGCCGGCTGGATGCGGGCGGCCGGGGGACCGTATCCGGTCTCGTCCATCGCCCTCGCGCTCGCGTCGGCGTGGCTCGAACGGGGGGAAGAGGCGATGCGCGCCTTCGTCACCCGAGTGCGGAAGGAGAGGTCGGACCTCGAGCGCCTGCTGGCGGAGCGGGGCGCCGTCGTGCAGCCTTCCCAGGCCAACTTCGTGTTCGCGCGGTTCCGGGATGTCGGCCGGGTCCGGGCAGAGCTGGCGCGACGGGGGATTGCGGTGCGGGTCTTCCCGGGACTCCCCGGGCTCGAGGACGCGCTCCGTTTGACCCTTCCCGGAGACGCTGCCCCGTTCGAGCGCGTCGTCCAGGCATTCGAGGAAATCCTTCCCGAGGAGGAGTCGAGATGAGCGGAACGAGGAAGTCCGTAGTCGAGAGGGAGACCGCCGAAACGAAAGTCGCCTGCACCCTCGTCCTCGACGGAATCGGGGAGGCGGAGGTCGCGACGGGGGTGGGATTCCTCGACCACCTCCTCTCCTCCCTCGCGAAGCACGCGCGCTTCGACTTGGCGCTCACGTGCGTCGGGGACTTGCGGGTCGACGACCACCACACTGCGGAGGACTGCGCCCTCGTGCTCGGCGGCGCCCTCGATCGTGCCCTCGGCGACCGGCGCGGGATCGCCCGGTTCGGCGACGCCCACGCCCCGCTCGACGAGGCGCTCGCCCGCGCGGTCGTCGACCTCTCGGGACGGCCCTCTGCCGCGATCGACCTTTCGCTCACGCGCGAGTGGCTCGGTACCCTCGCTTGCGAGAACGTCTCCCACGTCCTGCGCTCCCTCGCGATCGCCGGCCGCATGGCGCTCCACGTCGACGTCCTGCGCGGCGAGAACGACCACCACCGCGCGGAGGCCGCGTTCAAGGCGACCGCGCTCGCCCTCCGCCGCGCCGTCCGGCGCGCGATGTTAGCCGACGGCCCGCGCACCAAGGGCGCG
>CAZVOE010000003.1:0-4851 GCA_964628935.1 uncultured Acidobacteriota bacterium | reverse complement strand
TATGCCCGCCCCGCCCGCGGTCGCCGTCGTCCGCACCGGAATTGCGAACCTCGCCTCGGTCCTCGCCGCGTTCCGGCGCGCCGGGGCCGAGCCGCGCGTCACCGCCGACCCCGACGCCGTCCGGCGCGCCGGGCGCGTCGTGCTTCCCGGGGTCGGCGCCTTCGAAACGGCGATGGAGGCGCTCCGCGAGGCCGGGCTCGACGCCGCGCTCGTCGAGCGCGTGCAGGAGGGGCGGGCGACCCTCGGGATCTGCCTCGGGCTCCAGCTGCTCGGCCGGGCGAGCGACGAGAGCCCCGGAGTCGTGGGACTCGGGATCCTGCCTGCGGTGGCCCATCGATTCGAGGGCTCCGTCCGTGTCCCACAGCTCGGATGGAACGTCGTCGAACCTCCCCCGGGGTCGCGGTTCGTCGAGCCGGGGCACGCCTACTTCGCGAACTCCTACCGGTGGGACCTCCCGGAACGGCCGGGGCGGGACGGGTGGACGTTCGCGGCGAGCGAGCACGGGGGACCCTTCGTGTCGGCGGCGGAGCGCGGCGAGGTTCTCGCATGCCAGTTCCATCCGGAGCTGTCGGGCGCCTGGGGAGCCCGGCTGATCGCACGGTGGCTGGAGGCGTCATGTTGACCGTGCGCGTCCTCCCGTGTCTCGACGTCGACGCGGGCCGCGTGGTCAAGGGGGTTCGGTTCCAGGATCTTCGCGACGCGGGAGACCCGGTCGAGCGCGCGGCGGCCTACGAGGCCCAGGGCGCCGACGAACTGGTCCTTCTCGACGTATCCGCGACGTCCGAGCGGCGGGGGCACGCGGTCGCGACCGTCGCGGCCGTGCGCTGGGCGCTCTCGATCCCTTTGACCGTCGGGGGAGGGGTGCGCACGGTCGCCGATGCCGGCGCTCTGCTCGACGCGGGAGCCGACAAGGTCTCGGTGAACACCGCGGCCGTCGCGCGTCCTTCCCTTCTCGGCGAGCTCGCTCTCCGATTCGGGAGCCAGTGCGCGATCCTCGCGCTCGACGCGGCGAGGCGCCGCGAACGCCCAGGGTGGGAGGTCGTGGTCCGCTCCGGTTCCGTGCGCACCGGGAAGGACGCGGTCGCGTGGGCGCGCGAGGCGGCCTCGCGCGGCGCGGGGGAAATCCTCCTGACCTCGTGGGACCGGGACGGCACCGGGCACGGGTACGACCTCGAGCTGCTCGCCGCCGTTTCGAGCGCGGTGCCGGTGCCCGTGATCGCGTCGGGAGGAGCGGCCTCCCCCTCGCATCTTGTCGAGGCGGTTCGCGCGGGGGCCGACGCGGTCCTCGCGGCTTCGATCTTCCATGACGGCGTCTTCACGGTGGGGGACGTCAAGCGGGCGCTTCGCGCCTCGGGAATCGAGGTGCGGCCGTGATCGTTCCCTCGATCGACGTGCGGGGCGGCCAGGCCGTGCAACTCCGCGGCGGCAAGGAACTCGTCCTCGACGCGGGGGATCCCCGTCCGATCGCCGAGCGTTTCGCCGTCGCGGGAGAGATCGCGGTCGTCGATCTCGACGCCGCCCTCGGGACCGGCTCGAACGCGGACGCGATCCGCGACCTCCTCCGCCGAGCCCCCTGCCGCGTGGGGGGCGGGATTCGGAGCGCCGAGGCCGCGTTCCGCTGGCTCGACGCCGGGGCCGCGAAGGTCGTGCTCGGAACGGCGGCGACGCCGGAGGTCCTGTCGAAGCTCCCGAAGGACCGCGTCGTCGCCGCGCTCGACGCCGAGGACGGCGACGTCGTGGTCGAAGGATGGACGAGAAGGACCGGCCGCGGGATCGTGGAACGGATCGAGGAGTTGAGGGCCCTCGTGTCGGGGTTCCTGGTCACCTTCGTCGAGCGCGAGGGGAGGCTCGGCGGCACCGATCTCGACCGTGTCGAGGAGATCGTCCGTGCCGCCGGGGGGGCGCGCGTCACGATCGCCGGCGGCGTCACGACCGCGGACGAGGTCGCCGCGCTCGATCGCCTCGGCGCCGACGCGCAGGTCGGGATGGCCCTCTATACCGGAAGGCTCGATCTCGCCGACGCGATCGTCGCTCCCTTGACCTCCGATCGACCGGACGGTCTCTGGCCGACGCTCGTCTGCGACGAGCGGGGGGTGGCCCTCGGTCTCGCGTGGTCGGATCCCGAAAGCCTCCGCGAGGCGGTTCGCGCCCGGCGCGGCATCTATCGCTCGCGCAGGCGCGGGCTCTGGGTCAAGGGGGATTCGTCGGGAGCGACCCAGGAACTCCTCCGCGTCTCGCTCGACTGCGATCGCGACGCGCTCCGATTCACGGTGCGCCAGGCGGGCTCGGGATTCTGCCACAGGGGCACACGCACCTGCTTCGGGGACGACCCGGGCTTGGGCGCCCTCGCCCGCCTCCTCGACGCGCGCCGCGGCCTGGCTCCTCCTGGCTCCTACACGAAACGCCTCTTCGACGAGCCGGGCCTCCTCGACGCGAAGATCGTGGAGGAAGCGCGCGAGCTCGTCGACGCGAAGGAGCCCGCGCACATCGCGGCCGAGGCCGCCGACCTCCTTTACTTCACCCTCTGCGCGCTCTCGCGATCCGGGGTACCGCTCGAGGCGGTCGAGCGCGAGCTCGCCGCCCGGTCGCTCAAGGTCCTCCGCCGTCCGGGCGACGCCAAGGAGAATCGATGAGAACCGCGACGAGACTCCGCCTCCTCTCCCCCGCGGGGGTCCCCGCGATTCGCCGCGATCCGGTCGATCCGGAGACGCTCGCCGCCGCCGCGACGATCGTCGAGGACGTGCGCGCTCGGGGGGAAGCCGCGCTCCGGGAGTACGCGGAGCGGTTCGGGGACATTTCTCGAGGAGGGGCGCTCGTCCGCACGCGCGAGGAGCTCGACGCGGCGCTCGCCTCGATTCCCTCGAGCGACCGTGCACTCCTCGAGCGGACAGCCGAGCGGATCCGGCGCTTCGCCGAGGCTCAGCGCCGATGCCTCGGCGACCTGACCGTCCCGATCCCCGGCGGCCGTGCGGGGCACACGGTCGCTCCGATCGAGCGCGCGGGATGCTACGCGCCCGGGGGACGCTTCCCCCTCCCCTCCTCCGTTCTCATGACCGCCGTCACGGCTCGCGCGGCCGGGGTCGAAACGGTCTGGGTCGCCTCGCCCAAGCCGGGGCCGATCACGCTCGCCGCCGCCGCCGTCGCGGGGGCCGACGCCCTTCTCGCCGCCGGCGGCGCGCAGGCGATCGCCGCGCTCGCCTGTGGGTTCGGGGACATTCCTCCCTTCGACGCGATCGTGGGACCGGGAAACCGCTGGGTCGTCGCCGCGAAGCAACTCGTCGCCGGCCGCGTCGCGATCGACATGCTCGCGGGGCCGTCGGAGCTCGTCGTCCTCGCGGACGATTCGGCCGACCCCGAGGTCGTCGCCGCCGACCTCCTCGCGCAGGCGGAGCACGACCCCGACGCCCTCCCCGTGCTCGTCACGACGAGCGGGGTGCTCGCGGAGACCGTGAACGACGCGCTCGAACGACAGCTCGCGAAGCTACCGACCGCGGAGACCGCTTCGGCCGCCCTCGCGAACGGCTTCGCGGTCGTCGTTCCCGATCTCGAGACCGGCGTCGAGATCTGCAACCGGCTGGCCCCCGAGCATCTCGAGCTCGATCTCCGGGACGCATCCAGGATTGCGCCTCGCATGAAACACTACGGCGGGCTCTTCGTCGGCGTCCACGCGGCAGAGGTGCTCGGAGACTACGGTGCGGGACCGAACCACACCCTCCCGACCGGCGGGACGGCCCGCTCCTCGGCGGGGCTCTCGGTCCTCCACTTCCTGCGCGTGCGGACCTGGATGGAGATCGACGACCCGGAGGCCGCGAGGACGCTCGTCGAGGACGCGGTCGCCCTCGCGCGTCACGAGGGGCTCGAAGCCCACGCGCGGTCGGCGGAGCGGAGGCGGTAGGGCCCGTTGCCGCGCTCCTTCTTGTTGTGTATGTTTTTGTGCGGAGGCTCACACATGGCGACCAATCTTTCGATCGACCCGAGGTTGCTCGAAAAGGCCCTCGCGGTCAGCGGCGAAAAAACCAAGAAGGCGGCCGTCACGCGGGCCCTCACGGAGTTCATCGCCCGCCGCGAGCAAAAGCGGCTTCGCGAGCTTTTCGGGAAGTTCCGCTGGGATCCGGATTTCGACTACAAGGTCGAGCGCTCCCGGTCGTGAACGTCTTCGTGGACACGAGCGTGTGGTCCCTGGCGCTTCGACGCTCGTCATCCGCCCAGGAACCCTCGGTCCGACGCCTCGAGGCTTGCTTGGAGCGGGGAGATACCGTCGTCACGACGGGAATCGTCCTCCAGGAACTGCTTCAGGGATTCCGGGGACCCGTCCAGGCGAGGCGCATCGTCGCGGAGTTCTCCCTGCTACCCGTGATCGTCCCCGAAATCGAGGATCACATCGAGGCGGCGGCGCTGCGGAATCACTGCAGAAGAAACGGCGTCCAAGTCGGTACGATCGACGCTCTTCTCGCGAGGCTTTGCATCCGTCACGAACTTTCGATGTTGTCGACGGACAGGGATTTCGAAGGCGTGGCGCGCCACACTCCACTGGTGCTACTGGGTCCTTGACCTCCGCGCCGGCGGCGGCTCCTCCTTTTTCTTCTCGGGCTCTTCCGGCTCCTCGGTTTTCTCCTTCTTCGCGGGACGCTCCCGCTCCGCCTGGCGGCGGGCGCGCTCCTCCAGGGCGCGGCGCTCCTCGTCGGCACGTTCGCGCTGGACGCGGCGCTCCTCCGCCTGGCGCTCCTCGAGCGCCTTCCGTTCCGCCTCGGCGCGGACGCGGCGCTCCTGCTCGACGCGCTCCCGTTCCGCGCGCTCCCGGGCGAGGGCGGCGTCACGCGCGCTCCGTTCCTCGGCGGCACGCTCTTCGAT
>CAZVOE010000002.1:29494-65932 GCA_964628935.1 uncultured Acidobacteriota bacterium | reverse complement strand
CCGGGTCCCCGTTACCAAAAACTGTCCCCTAGTACCAGTACAGCGCGAGGCTGATCGACCAAGCGCCGCGCTTGACGAGGACGTCGTACCCGATGTCGTACGTCCCGCCGGGCGGGAAGTGCGCCGTCACGTCGAGGTCCTGGTCGCACGGCGGGTCCTTGTGGCACGCGACGTAGCCGGGGCACCAGCCCGCGCGATCGAAGGTGCAGGACGGGTACCCGCACGCGTTCCAGGTGGTGCACCCCTGGCAGAACGGATCCCCCGGATAGCGGGGCACGCAGCACTCCCGCCACGGGACGGTCGTCCAGACCGGCGCGCCGTTCTTGAGGATCCGGTTCGTCCGGTGGCAGAACTCGTCGCAGTTCTGGCACGTCCCCCCGGGGCAGTTCGCGTTCGACGTGCACGTCCCCCCGTCGTTGCTTCCGCCGTCGCAGTAGAGCGTGCCTCCGTGCCCCGAAACGAACAGCCGCATCTTCACCTGGCTCGCCGTCGCGGGGATCGAGACCGATTTCGTCGGAAGCGGCGCGTCTCCCCAGCCGACGAGGACGATCCCCTCCGCAGGCGGTTTCGGCGAGGCTTCCTCGGGACGCTTGGAGAGGACGAACTCCGTCGTCACGTGCCAGCCCGCCTGGACGTAGTGCCCGATCTGCGCCCCGACGTACTTCCTTCCGTGGAGAAGCGGCGCGTAGGGAGTGATGTCCATCGAGAGGACCCGCGGAGGGACGACGCCGCTTCCCGCCGGTGGCGGCGCGTCGGTCCCGAACGGGGTGATGGCGTGCAGGAGCTCGAGGTTGTTCCCGTTGACGCAGGAGCCTCCCGCCTGAATGCAGGTCTCGTCGAGGACGAGAAAGACCTCTGCCGTCCGGTCCCACGGGTCCCCGCAGGGGTTGTACCCTCCCTGGGCGGCGTCCTCGCCGCACTTGTTGGTGCACCCGTTCTGCCCGACGACGCACAGGCGCGAATCCATCGTGAACGTGAGCTCGACCTTGGTCCAGTTCCCGGCCGGGAAATCGACCGGCACCATGAGCTGCCAGCCGTCGGCGCGCTGCACGGTCCCGGGCCGGGGCGGACACCGCGAGGCGCCCCAGCACAGGTAGTCCTCGTCGTGCGCCCGGAGCCGGACGCGCCCCGCGACCGCATCCACGTGCTCGTTCGAGAAGGCCCCCTCGTTCCCCTCCTGGTCGACCGCGACGACGGCGAAGTGGTAGGCGGTCTCCGGTTGCAGGCCCGTCATCGAGGTGCTCGTCGCGAGACCGACGTCCTTGATCTGGGTGTACCCCCCGGGCGACGTTCCGTAATACACGCGATAGTTCGAGACCTCGTCGAGCGGCGCGGCGTCGGTCCACTGGAGCTCGATCGTCGTCTCGGTCCAGTTCCCGCTCAAGACCGGCGGCACGACGACCGCCGACGGTTTCGCCCCCGACTCGTTCCCGGCGAGGTCGACCGCCGTCACGAGATAGAAGTGGGGATCCGGAACGAGCCCCGCCCCGGCATCGGAAAACGACGTCCCCGCGACCTCCGCGATCCGGTTGCTCCCCGAGGCGAGGTCGGGAACGAAGCTCGGAGTCGTCCCCCGGTAGACTCGGTAGGCGGACACCGTCTCGGGGTTCCCCGCGGCGTCCTCGATGACCGCATTCCACGTCAACACGGCGTCGTCGCCCGATCGGTCCACCCGCAGGCCGGAGACTTCCGCAGGCTTCAGGACGTCGGCAGCCGCCGCCCCGCAGAGCGCCGAACAGACGGCGAACGCCGAGGCGAGAATCGTCGTGGCGCGCATGCTTCCCCCTCTCCGACCGGTCGGGATGGACTCGAACGGGGATCATGTACCGCGAGCGGCCATCCGATTTCAAGGAGGGATCGCAGCCCGCCCCGCCGGCGGTCTTTATACTGACCCCGTGATCCACCGCTCGGGGCCCGACGCGCGGCTCGCCTTCTGGCGGACGACCGGATGGCTCGCGGCGGCGCTTTGCGGCGCGATGGCGGCCCTCGGGGGGATCCAGTCCGCGATCCCGGGGCTCACGGTTTCGGGCGCGGCCGTCTTCGTCCTCGGAAGCCTCGGGCTCTTTGTCGTCCGCTCGATGTCCTACGAGATCGGGCCGTTCGATCTGACGGTCCGCATGGGGCCCTTGCGGCGCCGCATCCCGCTCGAATGCATCGAGGGGGTCCTCCCGGCCCACGTGCGGACCCAGACGATCCCGCGATCGCTCGACTACCTCGCCGTCGTCTACCGGAAGAACGGCCACCCCAAAGTCGCGCATCTCTACCCGGCCGATCCCGGGGGCTTCCTCGACGCCCTGGTCGCGCGAGCGCCGTTTCTCGAGCGGCGCGGAGACCGTCTCGTGCGCACCCCGACGCTCGGCTACTCCGGCTGAGCCGCGGACTCCCGTCCCAACTCGAAGCGGAGGGCCGCCTCGAGATCGGGCAGCCGGAAGCGGAACCCCGCATCGAGGAGCCGCGTGGGCGCGACGAACGCCCCTTCGAGGAGGAGTCGCTCCCCCATCTCCCCGAAGATCGCCCGGACGGCGGGAGCGGGGAGCGGCGCGATCGCCGGCCGGCGCAGTACCCTCCCGAGCGTCCGGGCGAACTCCCTCTGGGGCACGGCGCCGGGAGCGGTCGCGTTGAACGCTCCCGAAAGATCGTCCCGGAGAAGGAGGAAGTGGAAGATCCCGATCGCGTCGTCGAGCGCGACCCAGGACATCCCCTGCCGTCCCCCTCCCACCGGACCGCCGGCCCCGAGAAGGAACGGGCGAAGGAGCTTGGCGAGCGCGCCGCCCTCCGCCGAGAGCACGGTGCCGAGCCGGACGTGGGCGACCCGGATCCCCCGCTCCGTAGCGGGCATCGCCGCCCGCTCCCACGCGACGCAGGTCTCCGCGAGGAACCCCGTCCCGGCGCGCGACCCTTCGTCGACCGTCTCGTCTCCCCGGTTCCCGTAGAACCCGACCGCCGATGCGCAGATCAGCGCGGCCGGCGGACGCGCGAGACGCGCGAGCGTCTCGGCGAGGAGGCGCGTGCCGCCGACGCGGCTTTCCCGGATCGACCGCTTGCGGGCTTCGGTCCAGCGGCCGGCCGCGATGTTCTCCCCCGCGAGGTGAACGACCGCGTCCACACCCTCGAGACCCGCCGCGCCGATCGCCCTTCGTTCGGGGTCCCACAAGACGTCCTCCGGTCCGGCCCCCGAGCGAACGAAGCGTCTCACGCGGTGACCTCCCGAGGACAGGAACGCGGAGAGCGCGCGCCCGACGAGCCCGGTCGCCCCGGTGATCGCCACGTCGAGCACCCGGCCTCCCGCGAGGCGGTGTCGCTCGAGGTCGGAGAGCGTCACCGCGTGGCGTCTCGCGAACAGACGCTCGATCGACCGCCGCGCGAGCGCCTTCCCCAGGAGGCCGCCCACGGCGCCGAGCGGAAGCGCGTACTCGACATCGTCTTCGAGGGTCGAGGCGGCCGGCCCTTCCGGGAAAAAACGGTGGCGATGCCTCCAGTGCGCGAACGGTCCCGAAACCTGGACGTCCTCGAAGGACCGTCCCGGCTCGACGGGACCGTGCACCGCGACCCAGCGCGCGGGAACTGGACCGATCCGGGTCACGATCTCGAGCCTCGTCCCCTCTTCGATCCCCGTGCCCGTGCGCCGGATGACCCTTGCGGGGGACCAGGGCGGACTGAGCCTCTCGAACGCCCCGGGGCGCGCATGCCACGCGAAGGCCTCTTCCGCGGAGACCGGGAGTCGGACGCGGGCGACGAATCGCTCCATGGGGACCTCACACGGGAGGTCGCGAGCCTTCGCGGTAACCGGTCAGCTCGACGTAGCCGCTCCCGACCTCGCGGCCCTCGGAATCGGTCACCGCGACCGCTCCCTCATAGTAATCGACCCCTCCCGTGAGGCGGCTCCGGTTCTCCTGGTCGGCGACCCGCGGCCGGATCGTGAGCGCGAGCCCCTCGTCGGGGATCGAGAGGGTCCAGGCGGCGGGGTACTCCGCTCCGGAGGGAGCGCGCCATCGCGCCGTGGCGCGGAGCGTCCAGGCGCCGTCGGCGAGATATCGCGGAGAGCCGTCGAGCGCGACGAGAGTGGCGCTCCGGTGGTCGGCGGTTCCGTCCGCGCGCCGGAGGACGTACGCCATCAGGTCTCGGCCGTCGGCGAGCCTCAGGCCGAACCAGTCCCAGCCGACCTGCCCCTCGGAGAGCTGCGACGAGCCGAGCTCCTTGTCCATCCACGATGTCCCGCGCACGCGGAAGCGCTCGCCGCCGAGGGCGACGGTCCCTTCCGTGCGCAGGCGCGGGAACGAGTAATAGAGGCTCGCGGCGCCGGGGCCGCTCCCCTTCCGGCTGAGCCCTCCCGGCCCCTGGAAGACGAGCGGCTTTTCCGGCACGGCCACGAGATCGATCGCGATCCCCGCGCGATCGTCGTCCATCGAGAACGCGAACCCCTCCCCCGTCCAGTCGAGGGTCCACGAGCCCCCCGATCCCGGGGCGCCTTGCGCGGACGCGATGGGGCGTCCCGGAAAGGAGCGGAATCCGCCGAGGATCGGCGCCGCCCGGTGGAGCGTCTCCGCGAAGCGGTGCCGGCCCGTGGCGAGATCGGTCACCGCGGCGTGCCCCATGACGAGATCGGACGCCGCCCAGCCCGAGTCGAGCGCGACCGGCCCCGGCACGAGTCCGACCTTGAAGATCGTGAACTGGTAACCGAAGCGGCGCGCCGGGTCCTCCCGGGATTCGAGTTCTCCCGTGAAATACCACCACTCCGTCCGATAGCCGTCGTGGGGCCAGTGGTCTCGGGGGAACGACCACGCGTATCCCGCCTCGGCGCGTTTCCAGCCGTCTGCCGCCGCGGCGGTCGCGACCGCGATTGCGAGCGCCGACGCGAGGAGGACGCGGCCGTCAGAGATCGTCACGGGAGAGCTCCGTCGCCGGCGTGCGGCTCGCGCGAACGGCCGGGTACACGCTCGCCGCGATCGCTGCGGCGAGGATGGTCAGGGCCTGCCCGGCGAGCTCCGTCCACGGCCAGTGAAGCGCGATCGTCCAACCGAAGGTGCTCCGGTTGACGAGGAAGACGAGAACGAGGGCGAGCGCGATCCCTCCCGCGGCGCCGAGGAGAATGCCGAATCCCGCCATTCCGAGCCCCTTCCCGAGGAAGACGCGGAAGATCTGCCCCCGTCCCGCCCCGAGCGCGCGGTAGAGGGCGAGCTCCGAGACCCGTTCCCGGGCGAGCACGAGGAGGGTGAGCGTGATTCCCGCCGCCGCGACCAGAAGGCACATCCCCTGAAGCAGCCGGGTGACGGCGAAGGTCCGGTCGAAGATCTCGAAGACCTCCTCGCGGAGGGTCCGGTTCGAGCGCACGCGGAGCGGCAGCCCCGCGAAGCGCGCCCGGATCCCGTCGGCGAACGCCTCGGCGTCGATCCCCTCCTCCAGGGTCAGGGCGACGTTGCTGGCGCTCCCGGGCCCGAAGACCCGCTCGAACGTCGCCATCGCGACGATCGCCCCGCCGGTTTCGGAGGAGTAGTCATGGAAGATCCCGGCGATCGGGAGGGAGACCTCCCCTTCGGGCCCGTGGAAACGGAGCCGATCGCCGACCGAGAGTCCCTCCCGCCGCGCGAAGGGCTCGCTGACGAGGGCGGCATCCCCCTCCCGCAGGGCCCGGGAAGCCTCGGCGATCTCCCCCTCGACGAGGGAGAAGCGCGCCGCGCCCTCGCTCCCCACGCTCTCGGCCCCGCCGATCGTGATCCGGCGACCTCCCGACTCGACGAAGGCCTGGCGGAGGCGGTCGACCGAGCGCACCCCGGGAAGCGCAGCGAGTTCGCGCTCCACGGCCGGGTCGAGGCGCGACTCGCGGCGGGCGCGCTGCCAGGAGTCGGTCGTGACGTAAACGTCGGCGCGCAAGGTCTCGCCGATCCAGAGGTCCACGGTGCGGCGGAACGAGCCGATCATGAGCGTGACCCCGACGAGCATCGAAACGGCGACCGCGAGGGCGGCCACCGCGAAGGCGGACGTGCCGAGCCGGACGCCGAGCGTTCGCGCCCCGTACGAGAGGCCGAACCCGCGCGGGGGAAACCGCGCGGCGCCGTACCGGAGCAGGGTCGGAACCCAAAGCGGCATCGCGAGGAGGAGAGCGACCGCGAGGACGAACCCGCCGGGTCGCCACGCCTCCCCCCCCCACGCGGCGGCGGCTCCCCCGGCCGCCAGGATCGCGAGGCCGGCGAGCGAGAGGGCGCGCGAGGCCCTGCCGATCCGCTCGTGGAGCGTGAAGGGGGCGAGGAGGTCCTTGGTGTCCTTCCGCGCCATGTCGAACGCGGGGACGGCCGCTCCCGCGAGGACCCCGCCCGCCCCGATCGCCGCCGCGAGCAGGAAGATCCCCGGGGGGAGGACGAGGGTCTCGATCTCCTCGAGCATGTAGAGGTTCGAAAGCGTCGCGCTGACCGTCTCGACGTTCGCCACGGCCGCCCACCACCCGAGGGGGATTCCGAGGCCCACGCCGAGAGCGCCGAGGAGCGCGACCTCCGCGAGGATGATCGTGAGGACCTGGATCGGGCTCGCGCCGACCGAGCGGAGAACCCCGAACTCGCCGCGCCGCCGAACGAGGGCGGCCTGCGTCGCCGCGTACACGAGGAACCCCCCGACGAAGAGCGAGATCAGGCTGAGCGCGGTGAGGTTCAGGCGGAAAGCCGCCATCAGTCCCGAGGCTCGGGCGCTTCGCTGCTCCGGCGTGACGACATCGACCCCGTCTCCGGCGGCGCGAGCGAGCCGCGCGGCGAGCTCCTCCCGATCGGCCGAGGGGGCGGCGACGACGTCGATCTGGGTCAGCTCCCCCGCCGCGCCGAAGAGGTGCTGGCTCTGCGCGAGGTCCATGACGACGAGCCTCCGGCTCGCGAGGGGCGTGAGCCTTCGGAAGTCGACGAGGGCCCCCACCCGGAGCGCGACCCGGCGCGTTCCGCTCGTCACCTCGAACCGGTCCCCGGGGGCCCAGCCCATCTCCCGCGCGAGCTCGGGGGTGACGGCGGTCCATCCGGGAACGGCGAGGACGTCGCCGATCTCTCCCCGCGGGACGTCTTCCGACCACGGGATGCGGATCGGGCGGAACAGGTCGGTCCCGACGATCTCGAGGAAGAACTCCCCCCTCCCGGCGAGGGCGACCTCGACGACGTGGAGGGGGAAGGCGTGCTCGACTCCCTCCACCCTCGCGATCTCGGGGAAGACGCGCTCGGGAACGAACGGTCCTCGCGGAAGCACGGTGAGGTCGGCCTCCCCGCTCACGGCCTTCAAGCTTCCTTCGAAGGCGCCGAGAGCGTTTCGGTTCAGGATCTGGATCGAGAGGACCGACCCGACGCCGAGTGCGATCCCGAGGACCGTGAGCGTGAAGAGGGTTCTCCCCGTCCGGAAGTGGGCGGCGAGTGAGCGGAGGAAGTAGCGGATCACGACGCCTCGAGTGTCCCGCTGTGAAGACGCCACTTCGCGTCCGCGAGCGAGGCGAGGTCCGCGCTGTGCGTGACGTACACGAGCGTGCTCCCTTCCTCCCGGGCCATCCGGAGGAGGAGGTCCATGACCGCGAGCCCATTGGCGTCGTCCAAGTTCCCCGTCGGCTCGTCGGCGAGGACGATCGCGGGCTTTCGGACGAGGGCCCGGCACAGCGCGACCCGCTGCATCTCCCCCCCGGAGAGCTTCTGCACGGGGTCGCCCGCGCGGTCGGCGAGGGAGACGCGGGCGAGGAGGTCGAGCGCGCGTTCTTTGGCGGCGGTCCCTCGATCCCCCGCGATCCAGCTCGGGAGGAGGACGTTCTCGAGAACGCCGAGATGCGGGAGCAGGTGGAAGAACTGGAAGACGAGGCCGATCGTGTCCCTGCGGACCCTCGCCCTCGCGTGTTCCCCGAGATGGGCGAGGTCGACTCCTCGGAGGCGGACGCTTCCCTCGGTCGGGCGATCGATCCCCGCCGCGAGGTGGAGGAATGTGCTCTTGCCGCTTCCGCTCCGGCCGACGATCGAGACGACCCGCCCTCGAGGGATCGAGGCGGTGACCTCCCGGAGAGCGTGGTGGGACCCACCGCCCGCGCGACCGTAGACCTTCGAGACCCGTTCGAACTCGAGGGCGGGGGGTTCAGCCATGGGGCCAAGGTACCAGGCGGTTGAAAAACGATCCGGCGCGGCGCTACCATCCCGCTCCTTCAAACGACCGCCCACCCTCGGAGACCCGATGCGAAGCGTGATCGGACTCTACTCCACCTCGGTCGGCAAGAAGATCTTGATGGCGGTGACGGGGATCGTCCTCTTCGGCTTCGTCTTCCTCCACATGATCGGAAATCTCAAGATCTTTCAGGGCCCGGAAAAGTACGACGCGTACGCTCGCTTCCTGCGGACCGTCGGGGAGCCCGCGCTCGGCGAGGGGCAGGCTCTGTGGATCTTCCGGATCGTGCTCCTCGCGGCGGTGGGAGTGCACATCCTCGCCGCCGCGGAGCTCACGCTCCGGAGCCTTAGGGCGAGGGGAATCCCCTACAAGGTGAAGAAGGATCTTTCCTTCGATTACGCTTCGCGCACGATGCGCTGGGGCGGGGTGATCCTCGCGGCCTTCGTGATCTACCATCTCATGCACCTGACCTTCGGGACGGCCCACCACGATTTCAGCGACTCGGTCTACCGGAACGTCGTGACCGGTTTCCAGCGCTGGCCCGTCTCGCTCGCCTACATCGCCGCGATGGTTCCCCTCGCTCTCCACGTCTACCACGGTCTTTGGAGCGCGACCCAGACGCTCGCCCTCGACAACCCCCGACTGGAGCCGTGGCGGCGCCCGGTCGCCGCGGGCATCGCCCTCGTCCTCGCCGCGGGGAACATCTCCATGCCGATCGCCGTGCTGGCCGGCATCGTGAAGTAGGAGGGGACCATGGAACTCGACGCCAAGATCCCCTCCGGGCCGATCGAGCAGAAATGGGACCGGCACCGCTTCGAGCTGAAGCTCGTCAACCCCGCGAACAAGCGGAAGTACCGGATCCTCGTCGTCGGCTCCGGGCTCGCCGGGGCCTCCGCGGCCGCGAGCCTCGGAGAGCTCGGCTACAAGGTCGACTGCTTCACCTACCACGACAGCCCGCGCCGGGCCCACTCGATCGCGGCGCAAGGAGGGATCAACGCCGCGAAGAACTACCAGAACGACGGCGACTCGATCCTGCGCCTCTTCTACGACACGGTGAAGGGCGGGGACTTCCGCGCGCGCGAGGCGAACGTCTACCGCCTCGCGCAGGTGAGCGGAGCGATCATCGACCAGTGCGTCGCGCAGGGCGTCCCCTTCGCACGCGAGTACGGAGGGACGCTCGCGAATCGCTCCTTCGGCGGCGCGCAGGTTTCGCGGACCTTCTACGCCCGCGGTCAAACCGGTCAGCAACTTCTGATCGGGGCCTACCAGGCCTTGAGCCGGCAAATCGCCCTCGGCTCCGTCGCCATGCACAACCGGTGCGAGATGCTCGACCTCGTCGTCGTCGACGGGCGCGCCCGGGGGATCGTCACCCGGGATCTCGTGACGGGGAAGATCGAGTCGTGGCTCGGCGACGCCGTCGTCCTCGCGACCGGCGGCTACTCGAACGTCTATTTCCTCTCGACGAACGCGAAGGCGTGCAACGCGACGGCGATCTGGCGCGCCCATCGCCGCGGGGCGCTCTTCGCGAACCCGTGCTTCACGCAGATCCACCCCACCTGCATCCCGCAGTCCGGGGAGTGGCAGTCGAAGCTCACCCTCATGTCGGAATCGCTCCGGAACGACGGCCGGATCTGGGTCCCCAAGAACCCGGGGGACTCGCGGCCGCCGGGGTCGATCCCCGAGGACGAGCGCGACTACTACCTCGAGCGCCTCTACCCCTCCTTCGGGAACCTGAGCCCGCGGGACATTTCCTCTCGGCGCGCCAAGGAGGCGGTCGACAGCGGCCGCGGCGTGGGCCCCCGGAAGAACGGGGTTTACCTCGACTTCGCCGAGGCGATCGGCCGCCTCGGGAAGGCTGTCGTCGGGGAGCGGTACGGGAACCTCTTCGAGATGTACGAGCGCATCACGGGGGAGAACCCCTACGAGACCCCGATGCGCATCTACCCCGCCCCCCACTACACGATGGGGGGCCTTTGGGTCGACTACAACCTGATGTCGAACGTCCCCGGACTCCACGTGCTGGGGGAGGCGAACTTCTCCGACCACGGGGCGAATCGGCTGGGAGCCTCCGCCCTCATGCAGGGCCTCGCCGACGGCTACTTCATCATCCCGTACACGATCGGCGACTACCTGGCGCGGGGAGGGATCGCGAAACTCTCGACCGACCACCCCGAATTCAAGCGCGTCGAAGCCGAGGCGGAAGAACGGGTCAAGCGCCTCATGGCCGCGAACGGGAAACGCACGGTCGACTCGTTCCACCGCGAGCTCGGCCGCCTCATGTGGGACCACTGCGGAATGGCGCGCAACGAGGCCGGACTCCGGGACGCGATCGGCAAGATCGCGACCCTCCGCGAGGAGTACGGGAAAAACGTCAAGCTCGTCGGCCAGGCCGGCGATCTCAACAGCACCCTCGAGAAGGCGCTGCGCGTCGCCGACCTGTTCGAACTCGGCGAGCTCATGTGCAAAGACGCGCTCGTCCGCGACGAGTCCTGCGGCGGGCACTTCCGCGAGGAGCACCAGACCGAGGACGGCGAGGCGAAGCGCGACGACGAGCGGTTCGCGTTCGTTTCGGCGTGGGAGTGGAAGGGACCCGGCGCGGAGCCGGTCCTCCACAGGGAGCCCCTGAACTTCGAATACGTGAAGCCGAGCCAGCGGAGCTACAAATAATGAACCTCATCCTCCACGTCTGGCGCCAGCCGGGCCCGGACCAGCCGGGCCGCTTCGTCCGCTACGAGGCGAACGACATCAGCGACCACGCCTCTTTCCTCGAGATGCTCGACATCGTCAACGAGCGTCTCACGGAGAAAGGGGAGGAGCCGATCGCCTTCGAGCACGACTGCCGCGAGGGGATCTGCGGCTCGTGCGGGGTCGTGATCGACGGATCCCCCCACGGCCCCCACAAGGCGACGACGACCTGCCAGCTCCACATGCGGCACTACCGGGACGGAGACGAGATCTGGATCGAGCCCTGGCGGGCGAAGCCCTTCCCGGTCCTCAAGGACCTCGTCGTCGACCGGAGCGCGTTCGAGCGGATCCTGCAGGCGGGAGGGTACGTCTCGGTGAACACCGGGAGCGCCCCCGACGCGAACGCGATCCCGATTCCGAAGGAGGACGCCAACCTCGCGATGGACGCCGCGCAGTGCATCGGCTGCGGCGCGTGCGTCGCCGCCTGCCCGAACGCCTCCGCGATGCTCTACGTGTCGGCCAAGGTCGCCCACCTCGGGCTCCTCCCCCAGGGGCAGCCGGAGCGGCACGAGCGGGTCCAGAACATGGTCGCGCGGATGGACCAGGAGGGGTTCGGCTCCTGCACGAACCACGGCGCCTGCCAGAACGCCTGTCCCAAGGAGATCGGGGTGAATTTCATCGCCTGGCTGAACCGCGACCTCCGGAAGTCGACGCTCCGCCCCCGGCAGAAAGCCAAGGGGTCGGCCGGGGCGGCGGCGTAGGGAGAGGCGCTGGCGCCTTCGCTGCTTCCCGGCTACTCTAAGGGGACCAATTCGGTTCTCTTTCGAAGGAGGCAGCAGACATGAAGCGATTCGGTGCCTGGACCGCGGTTCTCGCTCTCGCGTTCGTCCTCTCCGCCCCGGCCGTCGCCGGCCCCGGCCACGATCACGGCAAGGAAGCGACGATGACCGGGTGGATCTCCGACGCCAACTGCGGCGCCAAGAACGCCAACGCCGAGGGGGCGGGCTGCGCGAAGTCGTGCATCAAGGGCGGCGCCGCCGCCGTGCTCGTCGTGGGCGAGAAGGTCTACACGATCAAGGGCGACGGCAAGAAGTACATGGAGCACACCGGCAAGGAAGTGAAGGTGACCGGGATGGTCGACGGCGACACGATCGTGATCAAGGCGATCGAGCCCGCCGGCAAGGCCTGATCCAAGGCTTCAACGATGCGGGAGAACGGCCGCCTCTTCGGGGGCGGCCGTTTTCGTTTCCCGCTTCCGTTCAGAGGAGGATCGTCCCCACGCGCTCCATCCTCCGGAAGCGCTCGTCGTCGGTGAGCACGCTCGCTCCGGCCCGCGCCGTTCGGGGTCGAGGCGACGCGGGCTAGGCTTCCCGCACCCACCGCCACAGCTCGGGGATCGTCGGTCGCTTCCCGTACATGAGGATCGCGGCCCGGAAGATCCTCGCCGTCAGCCGGAGCGCCAGGACGACGCTCCCCGCGAGGAGGACCACGGCGAGGAGCGTGTCCCACCACGGCACCCCTCCCGCCCCGAGGCGCATCATCATCGTCATCGGCGCCGTGAGGGGGATCCAGGAGAGCACCCGCGCCGCGACCCCGTTCGGCTCGGTCAACAAGAGGGGGAAGAACAGGAGCGTGACGACGCTCGCGACGATCCAGTACATCCCGTACTGCTGCGATTCCTGGGCGTTCGTCCCGAGAGAACCGGTCGCCATCATGAGCGTCCCGTAGAGGAGGAATCCGAGGACGAAGAAGAGGAGGCAGAGGAGCACGAGCGCCGGATCGAGGGCGAAACCGGCGAGGAGAGCGAGGGCGGGGCCGATCGCCATCGCGAGCCACACGCCGAGTTGGAGGAGACCCGCGGCGCCGAGCCCGATGAGCTTTCCGACCATCAGGGAACGCGCGTCGACCGACGCCATGAGGACTTCCACGACCCGGTTTTCCTTCTCCTCGCTCAAACCCTGGAGCAGATTGCCTGCGTTCGCGATGATCGCGAACAGGAGGAGGAGCATCGCCCCGAACGGGATCGCGAACGCCTTCAGGACCGTGTCGAGCCCGCGGGGGACCCAACTTCCGTCCTTCTGGCGCGACCAGCGCTCGACGCGGGGGCCATCCATCACGCGCGCGAGCGTGCGCTCGTCCAGCACGTCCCCGGCGAGACCGCGCGCGACGAGCCGCCGGAGCGCGAGCTCCCCCCTCGGTTTCTCGTCGAGCGGGTTCTCGGACGCCACGTAGAAGCGGACCACGCCGTTCTCGAGAAAATTCCGGTCGACCACGTAGAGGCCCGCGACCTCCTTCGCGTCGAGCGCGGCGAAGGCGGACGCTTCATCGGCGAACCGGCGGAACCTGACCGGCTTCGTCAGCTCCTTCACCACGGCCATCGCCGAGCCGCCGGCCTTTTCCCCGATCTCGAGGACCTTCTGCGCTTCCGGGGGGAGGTCCGCCCCCGGGTCGTCGAGCGACGCCGGCAAGACTCCCGCGAGGTCGACGATCGCGATCTCCCCCGCGAGCTTCGCCTGCCCCCGGGCCACCAGAAGGCCGGGGATCATGGCGATCACTCCGTAGAGCGCGACGAAGACCGGCATGCCGAAGGTCACGACGAGCCATGAGGGTCGCTTGACGGTCGAGAGAAACTCCCGGCGCACGACGATGGCCGCCTTCCCCTTCATGCCGCGCTCTTCGCTCCTTCTCGCACGACGTGGACGAAGATCTCCTCGAGGGGGACCGGCGCGACCTCGTACCGATCGAGCGTGAGACCCGACGCGACGACCGAGGCGAGAAAACGCTCGGGGGCGAGGCCCGGCTCGAGACGGACGGACCAGCCGCGGTTGTGGCGCTCCGCGGCGCGGATTCCGGGAAGACGCTCGATCCCCGCCTGACCGTCCAGCACGAGAAGGGTGCCCTCCGGAGAATCCCGGTGGAGGGCCTTGGCGTACCGCCGCTTGATCTCGTCGAGCTCGCCGTAGAGGACGAGCCTCCCGCGGTCGATCATGGCGATACGATCGCAGAGTTCCTCCACTTGGTCCATCTGATGGGTGGACAGGACGACGGTCCTGCCCTCCCGGTGGATCTCGCGGATCAGGTCCTTGATCAGGACGGTGTTGACCGGATCGAGGCCGGAGAACGGCTCGTCGAGCACGAGAATGTCCGGACGGTGCATGAAGGTCGCGGCGATCTGGACCTTCTGCTGCATCCCCTTCGAAAGCTCCTGGACCTTCTTCTTCCCCCACTCGGCGAGGTCGAGCCGCTCGAGCCACGCCTTCGCCTCGCGGCGCACGTCCGGCCCTCTCATCCCCTTGAGGCGCCCGAAGTAGTCGAGCACGTCGAGCACCTTCTGTTTCCGGTAGAGTCCCCGCTCCTCCGGCAGGTATCCGATCCGGTCGCTGTCCGCCGCGGTCGAGGGGCGACCGAGGATGTGGATCGTCCCCTCGTCGGGGCGCAGGATGTCCATCGCCATCCGGATCAGCGTCGACTTCCCCGCGCCGTTCGGACCGAGCAGGCCGAACACTTCCCCCTCGCGGACCTCGAAGCCGACCCCGTCGACCGCGACCTTCGCGCCGTAAGCCTTGCGGACGTTCTCGAAGACGAGGGCGGACATGGGGAGATCATACCGAGACCTCTCACCCGACACGAGATCTTCGTTCGGGGTCCGGATGCGTCTTCGCGTTCTGGGGACCGGCGGCTTTCCCCCACTCTTCGACGGCGGTTTCCATTCCCTCGAGGGCGACGACACGCACCGGGCTTCCCTTCGCAACGGGGGTCGCGCCGGGGAGGAGATGCGCGCGCCACAACTCTCCCCGGACCCGCACCCACCCGGTCGGGGCCAGAGGCTGCTCCGCGATCCCCCGCGCCCCGAGGAGGGAGCGTTCCGCCTCGCCATCTCCGGGAACGTAGCCGTGACGCACGAATCGGTAGAGGAGGAGGTCCTTCGCCACCCACGCGGCGAAGAGGAGAGCCGCCGCGCCCCAGTGGAGGCCGGGCCAGCCGGTCGAGGCCGCGGCGAGGGCGGCGGCCACGATCCATCCGGGGATCTGGAACAGGAGGTAGCGCCGGAAGACGGAAGGCGCCCTCACGCGGTTCTCGGGCCTCCCCGCCGCCGCAGGAACCACTCCTGGCTCGACACCGCCCGCTCCCCCGCCTCCGCCCGGACCCGCTCGTATCCGCCGTCCGGCCCCATGACCCGCGCCTTCACGTTGTCGGCCAAGTACGCGCCGAGGATCTCGTACCGGAGGAGCTCGACGAGTCGCGGATCGCGGACGGGGAAGAGGACCTCGACCCGGCCGTTGATGTTTCGCGGCATCAGGTCGGCGCTGCCGAGCAGCACCTGCTCGTCCCCACCGTTCCGGAAGTAGTAGACGCGGCTGTGCTCGAGGAACCGGCCGACGACGCTCGTCACGCGGATGTTCTCGCTCACCCCGGGGACGCCCGGCCGGAGGCAACAGATGCCGCGCACGATCAGATCGACCCGCACCCCGGCGCGGGAAGCCTCGTAGAGGAGCCGGATCATCCGGGAATCGACGAGCGCGTTCATCTTGAAGACGAGGTGCCCCGCCTCGCCGCGGCGAGCGTGCTCGATCTCGCGACGGATGAGGGACCCGAAGCGCTCGCGGAGGTTCACCGGGGCGACCAGCATCCTGCGGTAGTCGCTCTTGGCGGAGTAACCGGTCAGGAAGTTGAAGAGATCGGTGGCGTCCGCGCCGAGGTCCTCGTCGCAAGTGAGGAGGCCGAGGTCCGTGTAGAGCTGCGCCGTCACGGCGTTGTAGTTCCCGGTCGAGAGGTGGAGATAGCGCCGGAGGCGGTCCCCCTCCCTCCGCACCACCATCGCCACCTTCGAGTGGGTCTTGAGACCGGGAAGCCCGTAGACGACGTGACAACCCACGTCCTCGAGGGCCCGCGCCCACCCGATGTTGCGCTCCTCGTCGAACCGCGCCTTGAGTTCGACGAGCACGGACACTTGCTTCCCGTTCTCGCGCGCGTCCATCAGGGCCTGGACGACCGGCGCGTTCTTCCCCACCCGGTACAGGGTCATCTTGATCGCGAGGACGTCGGGGTCGGCCGCCGCCCACCGCAGGAACTCGACGACCGGGGCGAAGGAGTCGTACGGATGATGGAGGAGGATGTCCCCGCGCCGCATCGCCTCGGCGACCTCGATCGGCGCGCCGGGAGGCCCGAGCGCCGCGGGACGCGCGGGCTGGAAGGGAGCGTCCTTGAGGTCTGGACGGTCGACGGCGCACACGACCGCGAGGTGGCCGAGCGCGAGCGGGCCCTCCACTCGGTAGATGTCCTCCTCGTCGACGTCGAGGTGGCGGACGAGGAGATCGAGCGTGGCGCTCGGCATGTCGGCGTTCACGGAAAGGCGGCTGACGAACCCGAACTGTCGCTGCCGGATCCCTTCCGCGATCGTTTCGAGGAGGTCGCCCGCCTCGAGTTCCTGGATCACGACGTCGGCGTTCCGGGTGACGCGGAACGGATGGGACTCGAGAACCTCGAGACCCGGGAACAGCTCGCCGAGATTCGCGGCGACGACCTGCTCGAGCGGGACGAAGACGTGGGCGGATTCCCCCTCGGGCGGAACCGAGACCATTTGCGGGAGGGTCCCCGGGACCTTCACCCGGGCGAAGTGCGTTTTCCCCTCGGCGTCCCGGACGGTGACCGCCAGGTTGAGCGCGAGATTCGAGATGTGGGGAAACGGCCTCCCGACGTCGACCGCGAGCGGCGTGAGAACCGGAAAGAGGTTCGTGTCGAAGGTGCGCCGCGCCCAGGCCTTCTGGCCGTCGGTCAACTCCGCATGGTCGACGATCCGGATCCCCTCGCGGGCGAGGGCCGGGATCAGCACTTTCCGGAGCAGGTCACGCGCCTCCGTCATGAGGCGGAAGCACTCGCGCCGTACGGCCCGGAGCTGCTCCAGAGGGGTCATGCCGTCCGGAGCCGGATCGACGACGCCGGCCTCGATCTGTTGCCGGAGCCCCGCGACGCGGACCATGAAGAACTCGTCGAGGTTCGACCCGACGATCGACAGGAACTTCAGGCGCTCGAGGAGCGGCACCGATGGATCGCGGGCCTCGTCGAGGACACGCCGCTGGAACGCGAGGAGGCCGAGCTCCCGATTGAGGTAGAGGGAGGGATCGTCGAGGTCCGTGACCGGTTCGGAACCCGCCCCCGGCGGCGCCGCGGTTTTCGACACGATGGGCTCCCCGAGCAGAGACAGTAGTCGCCGGCCCGCTCCCTGACAAGGAGAGCGGAAGATCTGCTACCCTCCGGGTCTTCCGAGGAGCCCCATGCCCGAGATCATCTACACGATGAAGAACGTGCGGAAGATCGTCCCGCCCAAGCGCGAGATCCTGAAGGGGATCTGGCTCTCGTTCTTCTGGGGGGCGAAAATCGGTGTCATCGGCCACAACGGGGCCGGAAAGTCGTCGCTCCTCCGGATCATGGCCGGGCTCGATTCGAACTTCGACGGGGAGGCCTTCCCCGCGAAGAACGCCCGTGTGGGATTCCTCCCCCAAGAGCCTTGGCTCGACCCGGAAAAGAACGTGCTCGAGAACGTCGAGGAAGGAGTCGCGGAACAGAAGGCGATCCTCGACCGGTACAACGAGCTGATGGCGAATTACTCCGACGAGACCGCCGACGAGGCCGCGAAACTCCAGGACCGGATCGACGCGGAGAACCTCTGGGACCTCGACACGCAGCTCGAGATCGCGATGGACGCCCTCCGGTGCCCGCCCCCGGACGCCGACGTTTCGAAGATTTCCGGGGGCGAGAGGCGGCGGGTCGCGCTTTGCCGCCTCTTGCTGCAGAAGCCCGACCTGCTCCTCCTCGACGAGCCGACGAACCACTTGGACGCCGAGTCGGTCGCGTGGCTCGAACGGCATCTCCAGGAGTATCCGGGGACGGTCATCGCGATCACCCACGACCGCTACTTTCTCGACAACGTCGCCGGGTGGATCCTCGAACTCGACCGCGGCGCGGGGATCCCGTGGGAGGGGAACTACTCCTCGTGGCTCGACCAGAAGAGAAACCGCCTCGCGCAGGAGGAGAAGACCTCCGCGGCCCGCGCACGCACCCTCGAGCGCGAGCTCGAGTGGGTGCGGATGTCCCCGAGGGCGCGGCAGGCGAAGAGCAAGGCGCGTGTCACCGCCTTCGAGAACCTCGTCGCCGAGGAGGAGGCGTACGAGCGCCAGGCCGAGGTGCTCGATCAACTCCGGATCCCCCCCGGCCCCCGGCTCGGCGACGTCGTGATCGAGGCGGAGGGGCTCGTCAAGGGGTACGGCGACCGGCTCCTGATGGAAGGTCTCTCCTTCCGTCTTCCCCGCGGGGGGATCGTCGGCGTGATCGGCGCCAACGGCGCGGGGAAGACCACGCTCTTCCGCATGATCGTGGGCCAGGAAACACCCGACGCGGGGACGCTCCGCGTCGGAGAGACGGTGAAGCTCGCGTACGTCGACCAGAGTCGGGACGTCCTCGTTCCCGACGACACGGTCTGGCAGGCCATCTCCGAGGGGAACGATCAAATCGTCCTCGGCAAGCGCGAGGTCCCATCGCGCGCCTACGTCTCCTGGTTCAACTTCAAGGGGGCCGACCAACAGAAACGCGTCGGCGACCTCTCCGGCGGGGAGAGAAACCGGGTCCAGCTCGCGCGCGTCCTCAAGACGGGCGCGAACGTCATCCTGCTCGACGAGCCGACGAACGACCTCGACGTCGACACCCTCCGCGCCCTCGAAGAAGCGCTGCTCGAGTTTCCCGGCTGCGCGGTCGTGATCAGCCACGACCGGTGGTTCCTCGACCGGATCGCGACCCACATGCTCGCGTTCGAGGGGGACAGCCGGGTCGTCTGGTTCGAGGGGAACTACCAGGACTACGAGGCCGACCGCAAGCGGCGGCTCGGCGCCGAGGCCGACCGACCTCACCGGATCAAGTATCGGAAGCTGACCCGCTGAACGATCCCGTTCAACGCGTCCCCCCCTTCCAGGTCGGCTTGAAGCGAAACGGAGTGGGCGGTTTCTCCGGGTCGAAGGGCGTTGCGCGGCGGTCGATGCCGAGCCCGTGCACCATCGGGTGGTCCGGGGGAACGAGCGCCACCATCGCCGCGTAGCCTCCGCGCCGGTACGCCGGCGACGCGAGTGCGGCGGCGACGTCCATCCAGACGAACCCGACGATCAGGACCACCACCGCCCCTCGCCTCAGGCGGCCCCACCGACCGCCGCGCAACTCGGCGAGGCGTAGCACGAAGAGGAGAAGCGCGGCGTGAACGACGATCAAGAGCTGCCACATCATGATCGTCGTCGGGATCATGGCGAAAGAGAAGAGCGCACCGGCGAACACCGCTCCCGCGTACGCCTTGAGCCAGCGGCGTGGCGTCGAGGGCCTACCCTTCCGTCGCCGGAGCGCACCGGCGAGCACGACCGCCGCGGGAAGGACCGTGGCCTGGAACAGGATCTCGGAGACGACCCAGTGGATCGGCCTGAGGATCCGGTCGGCCGTCTCCCCGAGCGCCGGCCCGAAATCGAAGAGCGTGACCCGCGTCGGGAGGGCGAGCGACGGCAGGCTGCACCAGTAGGCCACCCCACGAAGCACGTTGTGGAGGGTTTTCACGACGGTTCGCCCAGCCCCCCCGCCGTGCCCCGGGAGGATCGAGGGGTCGGCTGCAGCGGCGAGCGCCCACGGCACGAGGCTCGCGAGAACGACGGCGGTTCCGGCCGCGATCCCTCCCCAGTGGAGGCGGACACGCCGCCGGACGAGGAGGAGGATCGTCGCGAAGCCCAGGATCACGGTCGATGGGTGGAGCTGCACGGCGAGGCCGAGCGCGAGGGCGAGCGCGGCGGACGGCCAGAACGCGGGTCGCTCCCGTTGCCGCCACGTGGCCCAGAGATGGACGGCCCCCGCGAGGAAGAGCCAGTTCGGATTCCAGGTGAACCCGGAGAAGAACATCCTCCAGGGGCTCAGTCCGTAAAGGACGAAGAACGCGAGCCGTTCCTTCCGCGACGCCGCCTCGCGCATCACCCGATCGAGGAGGAGCCAGGAGGCGAGGTGGAATGCCAGGACAAGCAGCGCCGGCGCGCGGTAGTCGCTCCACAGGAGAAGCGGGAGCCCGACGAGAAGACTCGTCATCGGTCCCGGCTCGTATCCCCCCGCCCCCGCGGAGAGCGGGTTCCCGTAAGGGACGAGCGTGCCGTCGTGGGCGAGGGCCCAGCCGCGGAGAAGAAGCTGCGCGGCGTCGCCGTCCACCTGGCTCCGGGACACCATCAGGAGAGAGAAGGCGGTTGCGACGGCGAAAAGGGCCCACGCGGCGGGGGGCAGCGGGCTCGGCGCGCGGGTCATCGCGGGAAGTCTCGCATCGCCGCGGCGGGGGGCGCTAGCATGTCGTGACTCGAGGAGGGAGGACTCCCATGGCCGCGCGCAAACGACCCCCGAGACGAGCCGGATCGGGTCCGGGCGACCCCCACCGGGTCGAGCCCGAGGCTCTCCGCTGGCGGTGCGACCCTTCCGTCTTCCCGTTCGAGACGACGGCGGAGCTCGACGACGTCCCGATCTCGATCATCGGTCAACCGCGGGCCCTCGAGTCGCTCCGAATCGGCTTCGCCGTCCGCGGCGACGGTTACAACGTCTTCGTCGCCGGCGAGGTGGGAACCGGTCGTTCGACGGCCGTGCGGCACGTCCTCGCCCAGTTCGACCGGGGGGGCCCCACCCCCGAAGACCTCGTCTTCGTCCACAACTTCAAGGACCCCGACCGCCCACACCTCCTCCGGTTCCCGACCGGCCGCGGGAGCGCCTTCGCGAAAGCGATGGACGATCTCGTCGAGGCGCTGCGCAAGAACGTCCCGACCGTCTTCGAGACCGACTCTTACCGGAACCGCCGCAACGACACGATCGAGAAGGCGAAGGCGGCCCACCGGGAAAAGGTGAAATCGTTCGAGAAGCGGATCGAGGAAGCCGGGTTCGCGATGGTCCAGATCCAGGTCGGTCCGTTCGTGAAGCCGGAAATCACGCCGGTCGTGGCGGGGAACCCGGTGCAGATGGAGCAACTCGAGACCCTGGTCGAGGAGGGGCGATTCGCGAAGAAGGACCTCGAGAAGCTCAAGGTGTCCCAAGCCAAGCTCTCGACCGAGTTCGAGGCGCTCACCAAGGAGTTCCGCAAGATCGAGCTCGACGTGCGCCAGCAGATCCTCGACCTCGACCGCGCGGCCGCGCGTTCGGTCGTCGCCGACCTCGTGGACGACCTCTGGCAGGCCTTCGACGACAAGGAGGTCCGCGCGTGGCTCGAGGAGGTTCGCGAGGACGTTCTCGACCACCTCGAGCGCTTTCGAGAGCGGGAAGAGCCGGTCGCCGGCGCGGAGCGGGACCAGGCCAAGGCGGAGTGGGAAGAGCGGCTCCGTCCCTACAAGGTGAACGTTCTCGTCGACCACACGGAGACGAAGGGGCGCCCGATCCTCTGGGAGACGAACCCCTCCTATCGGAACCTCTTCGGGTCGATCGACGGCGCGCGCACCGTGGGCGGGGAATGGAAGACCGATCACACGCGCATCAAGGCCGGCGCCCTCGCGCGGGCGAGCGGCGGCTTCCTCGTCCTCGACGCCCTCGACGTGCTCGTCGAGCCGGGGGTCTGGCCTGCGCTCAAGAGGACGCTCCGCCACCGGACGCTCGAGATCCACCCGCTCGAGCTCATGAACGTGTTCGCGAGCGTATCTCTCAAGCCTGAGCCGATCCCCCTCGACATCAAGCTCGTCCTCGTCGGAACGCGGCACATCTACCGCCTCCTCTACGAGCTCGACGAGGACTTCAAGAAGATTTTCAAGGTCAAGGCCGAACTCGCGCTCGAGGTCGACGAGAGCGACGAGGAGCTTCTCAACCTCGCCCGCTTCGTCCGCAAGAAGTGCAAGGACGACGGCCTCCTCCCCTTTCGGCGGGAGGCGGTCGCGGCCCTCGCCGAGCATTCGGTCCGCCTCGCGGGGCGGCAGGGGAAGCTCTCGACTCGCTTCAAGGACGTCGCCGACGCGATTCGCGAGGCGGGGTACTGGGCCGCGCAGGGGGGGGCCGCGCAGATCGGCGCCGAGCACGTCGCCCACGCCGTGGCACGGCGGAAGTACCGGCTCGACCTCGTCGAGGAAATCCTCCTCGAGCGGATCGCCGAGGGAACGGTCCTCGTCGACGTCGACGGGGCGACGACCGGGCAGGTCAACGGGCTCGTGGTCCTCGACGTGGGGGATCACACCTTCGGCCTCCCGAGCCGGATCACGGCTTCGATCGGGATGGGGCGCGCCGGCATCATCGACATCGAGCGCGAGGCGGAGCTCGCCGGGCCGATCCACACGAAGGGGGTCCTGATCTTGGCCGGGTTCCTCCGTTCGCGCTTCGCCCAGGACAAACCGCTCGCCCTTTCCGCGAGCGTGGTTTTCGAGCAGTCGTACGGGGGGGTCGAGGGGGATTCGGCATCGTGCGCCGAGCTGTTCGCGCTCCTCTCGGCCCTTTCCGGAGTCCCGATCCGGCAGGCGGTCGCGGTGACCGGCTCGGTCAACCAGAAGGGGGAGGTCCAGCCGATCGGCGGGGTGAACGAGAAGATCGAGGGGTACTTCGCCCTGTGCCGGGCGCGAGGACTCACCGGCGAGCAGGGGGTCGTGATCCCGGCGCGCAACCTCCCCCACCTCATGCTCGACCTCGCGGTGGTCGACGCGGTTCGCGAAGGGAAGTTCCACGTGTGGGCGGTCTCGACGGTCGAGGAAGGGATCGAGATCCTGACCGGTGTCCCGGCCGGCGACCGGGGGCCTTCGGGACTGTACCCCCCCGATTCGATCTTCGGAAGGGTCGACCGACGACTCGGCGAACTGGCCGAGGCGATCAAGGAATTCGGTCCCCTCGAGGGTTGACGGTGGACCGCTGGAACGTGGCCATCCTCGTCTTCGACGACGTCGAGGTGCTCGACTTCGCGGGACCGTTCGAGGTGTTCTCTCGCACGCGCCTCATCCCGGGGATCGACTCGCGACGCACGGAGGAGTCGGCCCCCTTCCGGGTCTTCACCGTCGCCCCGCAGCCGGGGCCGGTCGTGGCGACGGGCGGGTTGAAGTTGCTCCCGGCGCACGCCTTCGAGGACTGCCCCCCCGTCGATCTCCTCGTCGTTCCGGGTGGGTTCGGGACGCGGCCCCTCCTCGAGGACCTCGCGGTGCTCGATTGGATCCGGCGAACGGCGAAGCGTGCGCGACGGACCGCTTCGGTCTGCTCGGGGTCCCTGCTCCTCGCGCGGGCGGGGCTCCTCGACGGAAAGCGGGCGACCTCCCACTGGGGCTCTCTCGACCGTCTCGCGGCGCTGGGGCGGGACGTGCGGGTCGAGCGCGCGGCACGCGTCGTCGACGACGGGATCGTCACGTCGGCGGGCGTGGCCTCCGGGATCGACATGGCGTTCCACGTCGTCGAATCGCTCTTCGGCCGCGAGGTCGCCGTCGAGACCGCCCGCTACATCGAATACCCCCTCTGACCGCTACTTCTTGTTCTCGAAATGCCAGTGGACCTCGAGGTTCGGGTGGGGCCACGCCTTCGGAAGGGCGCCGAACGGCATCGCCGCCCGGATCGCCTCGACGGCCGCGCGGTCCCACGACGCGTCCCCCGAGGCCATGTGATCGCGCAGCCCGCTCACCTTTCCGTCCCTTCCGATGACGGCGATCAGGACGCACTTCGCCCCCGGCTTCGGGGACCCCGCCGGCTTCCATGCCTTCGCGACCTTCTCGTAGGCCGCCTGCTGCCAGGCCGCGTCCTCGAACCCGGGGGTGAAATAGACGGTGAGGGAGGGGCCCGAGGACGCGAGTGCGGCGGCCACGACGAAAGCCGCAACGACCCAAACCGCCGCGTGCCGCGTGCGGCTCATCCCTTGGCCGCCGGGGACTTGATCTCCTTGGCGGTGAGCCAGGTCTTGCCGTCCCGCTCCGTCACCGTTCCGGTGATCGTCGCGGGTTTGCTGCCCTTGCAGACGTGCCCGTAGGCCTCGGCGACCTCGTTCTTGACGAGGTAGTACTCGCCGGCGTGCTCGCCTTTCACGACGAGGACGTTTTGGCACTCCTTCGCGTCGGCCTTCTTGAGCGTGCACATCGCGCACTGGATCTCTCCGGTCACCGTGATCGATTTCTCGTGGTGCTCGGCCCACGCGGCCCCGGCGAGGGCGAAAAGGGCTGCGACGAAGGTCAGAGCGGTCAGGGTCTTTCGCATGACGGAACCTCCTTCGGAAAACCCCGCCGATTCTACTCCTCGGAAGCGGGGAATTCCTTGTCGGCAGCCCCGCCCCGCGTTAGGCTCCGGCGGCCCGATCGAGGGGAACGGCGGAGAGGAGGGGACATTGGCCACGGACCGGGAGAATGACGGGAAGGGAGCGGGTGGAGGATTCCAGAGGGCGATCCTCCGGGCGCTCGACGGGGTGGAGCGCGCCGGGAACCGGCTCCCGCAGCCGGTCACCCTGTTCGTGCTCCTTGTGGCGCTCGTCCTCGCAGGATCGGCCGTCGCGACTTGGTCCGGGTTGAGCGTGGTCCACCCGGGCACGGGGGAAACGGTCTCCGCGGTCAACCTCCTGACCGGTCCGCAGATCCAGCGGATCCTGACGCAGATGGTGAAGGTCTTCACCGACTTTCCGCCCTTGGGCCTCGTGCTCGTCGTGATGCTCGGCATCGGGGTCGCGGAAAAATCGGGGCTCATCACCGCCGGTCTCAAGGCGTTCGTCGCGTTCCTCCCGAGGCCGCTCGTCACGGTCGCGATCGTCACCGCAGGGATGCTCTCGAGTGTCGCCGTCGACGCGGGGTACGTCGTCCTGATCCCGCTCGGGGCCGTGGTCTTCTACGGGATGGGGCGCCATCCTCTCGCGGGCATCGCCGCCGCCTTCGCCGGGGTCTCGGGGGGGTTCGGCGCCAACCTCCTCCTCACCTCCCTCGATCCGCTCCTCGCGGGGTTCACCGAACCGGCGGCCCGCCTGATCGACCCGGACTATCGCGTGGACGCGACGGCGAACTGGTACTTCATGGCCGCGTCGGTTCCGGTGATCGCGATCGCCGGGGCGTGGGTGACCGAGAAGATCGTCGAGCCGCGGCTCGGCCCATACGAGGGGAAAGCCGACGTCGGCGACGAGCACGGAGCGCTGAAGCCGGTCGAGAAGAGGGGGCTGTGGCTGTCCGCCGGGTTGATGGGGATCCTCTGCGCTGTGTTCGCGGCGCTCGCCCTCCCGGGCGTCGGCGTACTCCGGGCGGAGGACGGCACACTCACCCCCTTCTTCCAGAGCATCGTCGTGATGATGTTCCTCCTCTTCCTGCTTCCCGGAATCGTTTACGGGGTCGTCGTGGGCACGATCAAGAGCGACAAGGACGTCGCGAAGATGACCTCCGAGGCGATGTCGGGTCTCGGGACCTACATCGCTCTCGCCTTCGCGGCGGCTCAGTTCGTCGCGTACTTCAGTTGGTCGAACCTCGGGACGATCTCCGCGATCAAGGGGGCCGAGTTCCTGAAGGCGATCGGGCTCACGGGGATCCCCCTCCTCGTCCTTTTCGTCATTGTCGCGTCGATCATCAACCTGGTGATCGGAAGCGCCTCCGCGAAGTGGGCGATCCTCGCGCCGATCTTCGTTCCGATGCTCATGCTCATGGGGTACTCGCCGGAGGTGACCCAAGCCGCCTACCGGATCGGCGATTCCTACACGAACATCCTGACCCCGCTCCTTCCGTACTTTCCGCTCGTGATCGTATTCGCGCAGAAGTACGTGAAGAGCGTGGGAATGGGGACGGTGATTTCCCTCATGCTTCCGTACTCGATCGCCTTCGCGCTCGTGCGAATCCCGATGCTCGTGATCTGGCTCCTGCTCGAGTGGCCGGTGGGACCGGGCGCCCCGCTGACGTATACCCCATAGGGGACACTCCGCTTTTTCTCGCAAAGTCGTGAGGAGGAACGGCGGCCGTCGCCGTTCCGACTTGCGTCTTTGCAAGAAAAGGTGGAATGTCCTCTGGTGCACGAATACTCCTTGGTGAGCGCGCTCCTCGACCGGGTCGAGCACGAGGCGCGGGCGCGGGGCGCACGGTCCGTCGCGCGGATCCGCGTGCGGCTCGGAGGGCTTTCGGGCGTCGAACCCGAGCTTTTCGCCACCGCGTTCGAGATGGCCCGCGCGGGGACCCTCTGCGACCAGGCGACCCTCGACATCGCGCGGACGGCGGTCTCCTGGACCTGCCCCCTTTGCCGGGAGCCGCAGGCGAACGCGGAGGCGCGGTGTCCCGCCTGCGGTCTCCCCGCCCGCCTCGAAGGAACCGATGAGATCGTGCTGGAACGGATCGAGTTGGAGGTGCCGTGATGTGCGAAACGTGCGGCTGCGGCGATCCCGCGCTCGTACCCGTCGAGGTCCATGACCGGATCCTCGCCGTAAACGACCGGACCGCGGGTCACAACCGGGAGCATTTCATCGACCGGGGGGTCTTGGCGGTGAACCTGATGGGCTCCCCCGGATCGGGGAAGACCGCCCTCCTCGAAGCGACCGCCCGGGCCCTCGCCGGAAGGGCGCGGCTCGGAGCCGTCAGCGGCGACCTCGAAACCCACCGCGACGCGGAACGGCTCGAGCGGGCGGGGATCCCCTCGAAGGCGATCACGACCGGATCCGCGTGCCACCTCGACGCCGAGATGGTTCACCACGCCCTCCACGGGATCGACCTCGACGGCCTCGACTTCTTTTTCATCGAGAACGTCGGAAACCTCGTCTGCCCCGCGGTCTACGACCTCGGGGAGGACGCCCGCGTCGTCGCGCTTTCCGTCGCGGAGGGGGAGGACAAGCCGCTCAAGTACCCTGTGATGTTTCGCAAGACCGACCTCGTCGTGCTCACGAAGACCGACCTGACGCCGCATCTGGACGTGAGGGAGGATGTGATCGAGGAGGCGGTCCGGCAGGTCGCTCCCCGCGCGGCCTTCCTCAAGGTGGCGGCCAGGACCGGGGCGGGGCTCGAGGCGTGGATCGCCTGGCTCGCCGCGCGACGCGAGGACGCGAAGGCGCGGGCCGCGGCGGCCTGGGGACGGGCCGTGCACGACGGGCACACCCATCCCCGCGAGGGCTGAGCCCACGAAACGGCGCCGATTCGAGATCGCCGGTCTCGTCCAAGGGGTCGGCTTCCGCCCGTTCGTGTGGCGGCTCGCCAGCGAGACCGGCCTCGCCGGCTGGGTGACCAACACGCCCCAGGGGGTCACCGTCGAGGTCGAAGGTCCCGCGGAGGCGCTCGACCGCTTCCGCCTGCGGCTCTTCGCCGAAACCCCGCCCCACGCGTCGATCGAGACGTGGAGCGAGAGCGAAATCGAACCCCTCGGGGAGACGGGCTTCTCGATCGTGGCGAGCGAACGCGCGGGGAACCCGTCCTCGCCGGTCCTCCCCGACCTCGCTCCGTGCGCCGACTGCCTCCGGGACGTCCTGTTGCCGGGCGACCGCCGCGAGGGGTACCCCTTCACCAACTGCACGAATTGCGGGCCCCGCTTCTCGATCGTGCGCGCGCTCCCCTACGACCGAACGAACACGACGATGGCCTCGTTCCCGCTTTGCCCGTCGTGCCGCGCGGAGTACGAGGACCCCGCCGATCGCCGGTTTCACGCGCAGCCGACCGCCTGCCCGGCCTGCGGCCCGCACGCATCCCTCCTCGATCCCGACGGCCGCCCGCTCGCCGCGGGTGAGGAAGCCCTCCGCGAGGCCGCCGCCGCGGTGCGCGCGGGGAAAGTCGTCGCGGTCAAGGGGCTCGGCGGCTTCCACCTGATCGTGGACGCGGCCCACGAAGCCGCGGTCGGGGCGCTACGCCTCCGCAAGCGCCGGGAGGAGAAGCCGTTCGCCGTCCTCGTCGCCGACCTCGCCGCCGCACGGGCCCTCGTCGAAACCACGGCGGAAGCCGAGGCCCTCCTCGCCTCCCCCGAGGGACCGATCGTCTTGCTTGCGCGACGCTCCGGCGCCGGCGTCGCTCCGGCGGTGGCACCGGGGAACCCGCGGCTCGGAGTCTTCCTCCCCCCCACACCGCTCCACCATCTTCTGATGCGCGAGATCGGGCGCCCCGTCGTCGCGACGAGCGGCAACCTCTCCGACGAGCCGATCTGCACCGACGAGCGCGAGGCGCTCCGAAGGCTCCGCGGAATCGCCGACCTGTTCCTCGTCCACGACCGGCCGATCGCCCGCCACGTGGACGACTCGGTCGCGTGGATCGTCGAGGGCGCGCCGGCGCTCCTCCGGCGGGCGCGCGGGTACGCGCCCTCTCCCGTCCTCCTTCGTGACGAGGTCCCGCCGATCCTCGCGGTGGGAGCCCACCTCAAGAACGCCGTCGCCGTCTCCTCCGGGAGGCGCGTGTTCGTGAGCCAGCACGTGGGCGACCTCGAATCCGAGGAGGCGTACGCCGCCTTCGAACGGGTCGTGGCCGATTTCCTCTCCTTCTACCGCGTGCGCCCCGCGGCGATCGCCCACGACCTCCATCCCGACTACCTCTCGACGCGCTGGGCACGCGAGGCGTCGGACCGAGGAGCGCTCCGAGGGACCGCCCTCCTCGGCGTCCAGCACCACCACGCCCACCTCGCCGCCTGCCTCGCGGAAAACGGGGTCTCGGAACACGCGGTCCTCGGCGTCACCTGGGACGGGACGGGAACGGGCGAGGACGGGACGATCTGGGGGGGGGAGTTCCTCTTGGGGAACGCTGCGGGATATCGCCGGGCCGCGCACATCTTCCCCTTCCGACTCCCGGGGGGGGAGGCGGCGGTCCGGGAACCGCGCCGCACCGCCCTCGCCCTCTTGAACGAAACCTTCGGGACCCACGCGCGGGAAATCGAGGATCTCGAGCCTTTGCGCGCGTTTTCGGCCCGCGAACGCGTGGTGCTCGAGCGGATGCTCGAGCGCGGGACCCAGTCCCCCGTGACGACGAGCGCGGGCAGGCTCTTCGACGGCATCGCCGCGATCGCCGGGCTCCGGCAGGTCGCCCGCCACGAGGGGCAGGCGGCGATGGAGCTCGAATGGGCCGCGGACGGACGGGTCGAGGACGGGTATCCTCTTCCGGTGACCGCGGGAACCGATCGGAACTCGTTCGTCCTGGACTGGCGACCCCTCGTGCGTGCGACCGTGGAGGACGTCCGCGCCGGGAAGGACCCCGGCCGAATCTCGGCCCGTTTCCACGGGGCGCTCGTCGCGGCGATCCTCGAGGTCGCCCGCCGCGTCGGCGTCCCCCGCGTGGCGCTCGCGGGCGGTTGCTTCCAGAATCGAATCCTCACCGAGGAGTCCGCGCGTCGGCTCCGGGGAGAGGGGTTCGAAGTGTTCCTCCACCGGCAGGTGCCGCCGAACGACGGGAGCATCTGCCTCGGACAGGTCGCAGTCGCCGCGGCCCGGATGCGGCAGGGGGTTTGACCGATGTGCCTCGGCGTTCCCGGAAAGATCCTCGAGGTGAGACCGGACGCGACGGGGATGACGATGGGGCGGGTTTCCTTCGGGGGGATCGAGAAGGAGGTCTGCCTCGCGTACGTCCCGGACGCGGTCGAGGGGGATTACGTCCTGGTCCACGTCGGCTTCGCGCTCACGAAGATCGACGAGGAGCACGCGCGGGACGTCTTCCGATTCCTCTCCGAGTCGGGGGAGCTTTCCGAACTCGACGCGCCACGCGACTGAAGGCGGAGGGGGGTCCCACGATGCGGTATGTCGACGAGTACCGGAGCGGCGAGCACGCCCGCCGTTTCGTCGAGAAGATCCGCGGTCGGGTCACGCGCCCGTGGACCCTCATGGAGATCTGCGGCGGGCAGACCCACAACCTGCTCCGGTTCGGGATCGACCGAATGCTCCCGCGGGAGATCACCCTCGTCCACGGACCCGGATGCCCGGTCTGCGTCACTCCGGTCGAGATCCTCGACAAGGCGATGGCGATCGCGGCCGACCGCCGGGTCATTTTCACGTCGTTCGGCGACATGCTCCGCGTCCCCGGGACGAAGGAGGACCTCCTCCGAGTCAAGGCGCGCGGCGGGGACGTCCGGATCGTCTACTCCCCGTTGGACGCCGTCGAGCTCGCGCGGAAGCACCCGGAACGAGAGGTCGTCTTCTTCGCCGTCGGATTCGAGACGACCGCCCCCGCGAACGCGATGGCGGTCATGCGCGCGGCGGATCTCGGACTCGCCAACTTCTCCGTCCTCTGCTCGCACGTCCTCGTCCCCCCCGCGATGGAGGCGATCCTCTCCTCCGAGGGAAACGTCGTCCAGGGGTTCCTCGCGGCGGGCCATGTGTGCACGGTGATGGGATTCGAGGAGTACGAGCCGATCGCCGAGAAGCATCGGATCCCGATCGTCGTGACCGGCTTCGAGCCGCTCGACCTTCTCCAGGGGATCTGGATGGCGGTCGACATGCTCGAGGAGGGCCGGGTGGGAGTCGAGAACCAGTACGCGCGCTCGGTGCACCGCGAAGGGAACGAGCGGGCGCTCGCGGCGATCGCCGAGGTCTTCGAGCGGTGCGACCGCGCGTGGCGCGGGGTCGGCACGATCCCGGGGAGCGGTTGGCGCCTCCGCGAGCGCTACGCCGCGCACGACGCCGAGCGGAAGTTCGACGTCGCGGGGATCGAGGCGACGGAATCGCCCCTGTGCATCGCGGGGGAGATCCTGCAGGGACGGAAGAGGCCCCACGAGTGCCCCGCGTTCGGCTGCGACTGCACCCCGGAGCACCCCTTGGGCGCCCCGATGGTCTCGTCGGAGGGGGCCTGCGCCGCGTACTACCGCTACGCCCGGGTCGAGTCGTGAAGGGCCCGATCTGCCCCCTCCCGTTGGACGAGAGCGAGACGGTCCTCCTCGCCCACGGGGGCGGGGGGAAGATGACTCAGCGTTTGATCGAGGAGGTTTTCCTCCCCGCCTTCTCGAACCCCGCCCTCTCCCCGCTCCATGACGGGGCGCGGCTCGCTCTCGAGAGCGGGCGCGTCGCGTTCACGACCGATTCCTACGTCGTCCGCCCCCCCTTCTTTCCCGGTGGAGACATCGGATCGCTCGCCGTGCACGGCACGGTGAACGACCTCGCGATGTGCGGGGCGACGCCGATCGCGCTCTCCGCGGGATTCATCCTCGAGGAAGGGTTCCCCCTCGCCGACCTCCGGCGGATCGTCGGCTCGATGCGGGACGCGGCCGCGGCCGCTTCCGTCCCGATCGTCACAGGGGACACGAAGGTCGTCGACCGGGGGAAAGCGGACGGGATCTTTCTCAACACCGCGGGGATCGGTGTCGTCCCTCGAGGGGTCACGATCGATCCCGCGTCGGCCCGGCCTGGAGACCGGGTCCTCCTGAACGGCCCGATCGGCGATCACGGGATCGCGATCCTCTCGGTGCGGGAGGGGCTCGGCTTCGAGGGGGAGGTCGCCTCCGACTGCGCATCCCTCGACGGGTTGGTCGCGGCGATCCTCGCGGCGGGGGGGCCGGCGGTGCACGTCCTCCGCGACCCGACCCGGGGCGGGGTCGCGAGCGCCCTCAACGAGATCGCGCGCGCCTCCGGAGTCGGATTCCGGCTCATGGAGCGGGCGGTCCCGGTGCGGGAGGCGGTCCGAGGGGCGTGCGAAATCCTGGGGCTCGACCCGCTCTACGTCGCGAACGAGGGGAAATGCCTGGCGATCGTCGCCCCCGGGTCGGCGGGCGCCGTCCTCGCAGCCATGCGCGCCCACCCGCTCGGGGCCGAATCGGTCGAGATCGGCGAGGTCGTCGCGGCCCATCCGGGACGCGTCGTGATCGAAAGCGCGATCGGCGGGACCCGAATCGTGGATATGATGTCGGGGGAGCAGTTGCCGAGGATCTGCTGACGGGATGCGACGACGCGACGCACTGCTCGGGATCGCCGCGGCGGCGGGAGGGGTCGTCGCATCCGCCGTCGTCCCCGGCTGCGCCCCCCCTCCTGACGGCGGTACGACGCGCATCCCTCTCGCGTCGATCCCCGAAGCGGGGGCGATCCACGTTCCCCACCGGGAGCAGACCGTCGAGGTTCGGAGGGTGGGGACCTCCTTTCGTGCGCTTTCCCTCTCCTGCACCCACATGGGGTGCACGGTCCGCCCCAGCGCCGAATTCCGCGGCTACCAGTGTCCGTGCCACTTCGGTCAGTACGACGCGGAAGGGAACGTGCTCGGCGGAGCGCGGACTCGTCCGCTCCGCCGCTACCGCTGGCGGGTCGAGGGCAGCGAGCTCGTGATCCTCGCCGAGCTCGAGGCCTGAGGTGCTCCGCCCCCGGCGTCTGATCGTGACCGGCGCCTCGGGGTTCGTCGGGCGCCACCTCCTCGACGCGTGGAAGGACGACTACCGGATCATCGGTCTCGCGCGACGCTCGCAGGCCCGCTCGGGCGCGCCCACCCACTCGAACATCGAGTGGCACCAGGTCGACATCGGAGACCGCGAGCGCCTCGCGCGCGTGTTCTCCGAGATCGCCGCCTCGGGAGGCGCAGACACCTGCATTCACCTCGCGGCCCACTACGACTTCACCGGAGAGGAACACCCGGAGTACTGGCGCACGAACGTCGAGGGGCTCCGGAACGTCCTCGACCAGTGCGTCGCGATCGGGGTGAGGCGCTTCGTCTTCTCGTCCTCGGTCGCGGCGAGTCGGTTCCCTCCGCCGGGAGGGGTGCTCGACGAACGCAGCCAGCCGGACGGAGACCACATCTACGCGCGGACCAAAGCGGCGGGCGAGGCGATGCTCCGGGAGTACCGCGACCGGATGCGCTCGGTGATCGTCCGCTTCGCGGCCCTCTTCTCGGATTGGTGCGAGTACCCACCCCTTTTCGTCTTTCTGAGCACGTGGCTTTCGACCGCTTGGAATCGCCGGATCCTCGCTGGACGGGGAGCCTCGGCGATCCCCTACCTCCACGTCTGGGAAGTCGACCCGTTCCTGAAGCGCGTCCTCGACCGCATCGACGAGTTCGGCCCGGAAGAAGTCCTGATCGCGAGCCCCGACGGCGCGGTCAGCCACAAGCAGCTCTTCGAAGCGGCGACCCTGCTCTTCCACGGTGAGCCCAGCCGGCCGCGGTACCTGCCGAAGTCGGTGTGCGCGCTCGGCATCCGGGTGCGCGACCTGATCGGCCGACTCGGCACGGAGCGGCCGTTCGAGAAGCCGTGGATGGCGAAGTACATCGATCTCGCGATGACGGTCGACGCCTCGGCGACGCGAAAGCGGCTCGAGTGGGCGCCCCGCGAGCGGCTCGGGATCCTCAGGCGCATGCCGTTTCTGATCGAGAACCTGAAGACCGACCCGCTGGAATGGCACCGTCGCAACCGCGCCGCCCTGAAGGAGATCCGCCAGAGGCCGAACCTCAGGATCCACGCCCTCCTGGAGCGGCACGAAGAAGCGATCGCCCGGGAACTGACCGAGTGGCTCGAAAGCCCCGAGCGGCGGGAGCGGTTGCCGCACTACCAGAAGTTCGGCCGCGACCTCCACCGCTGGCACCACGTCCTCGTGCTCCGGAATCTGATGAACGCGATCCGGACCCGAGAGCGCGCGGTCTTCCTCGCGTACTGCTCCGATCTCGCGAGGAGAAGGTTCGAGACGGGGTTCGCGGCGGAGGAGGTGCTCGACGTCTTCCAGGCGCTCGACCGGATCTGTCTCGAACACCTACTTCGTGACCCCGACGCGCGCGGGCTCGAGGCGTCGATCCGCGCGTACGTTTCGATGACGTTGCGGTTCGGGGCGGACCAGGTGGAGGAGGTGTTCGACCGCCTGTCCCGGCGCGGGCTCGAGGGCGCGGAACGAAAGGGCGGGGGGTTGTAGGAACGGGGGCACGTCCTCGCTCTCCAGGGAACGGCGAGCGACCCACGCGGTCGTCCGGCGAAGGAGGGCCCGAAGGAAGGAAGGGAGCGTCGAGGCCGCGGAGGCGCGCGGCAGCGCCGGCTGGCGAGGGCCCGCGAGTCCGGCGGGAGGACGAGTCCATCGCACGCCGCGAGGTTCGCCTCGAGCGGTGGAAGTGGCGTTCCGCCCTCATGAGGCGTCGCGAGCCGCGCCCCTACCCCTCCGTCCCCGTCTTCTTCCGGTGCACCCACCACGCGGCGAGGCCCATACCGGCGTCCCCGGCGGCCGAAAGTGCGATCGACCACGCGGGCTCCCCCGACACGAGCATCGCGGTCAGGAAAACGGTCCCCACCGCCTTCGCCGCCACGAGGATCGTCACGGTGCCGTGGCGCCGGAGTTCCCATACGTAGGCGAAGGCGACCACGAAGTGGAAGGCTCCACCCTGGCGGGGGAAGAAGAGCGACTCCGGAACCGTGAACCCGCCGAAGGGAAGGCCCCAAGACGGCCATAGGCTGAGGGCGATCCCGATGCCGAGCGAGTGGAGGGCGATCGCCCAGACGAGCCAGCGCTCGATCGATGCCCACGGCAACCGCCGCGCGGACGCTGCGACCCCCGGAGCTCTCGCGCTCACGGCGCCGTCCACCACTCCTCCTTCGTCTCCGCGGGGGCCGATCTCCGCTCGGGCTCGACCCCGAAGCGACGCAATTCCGCGAGGACCGCATCGACCGCCGCCGGGATCGCTGCGCGCACGGGGTCGCTCAACCCGATCCCCTGCTCGACCATGAGGGGCACGACCCCCACGAGGATCAGTTCGCGCGGTGCGTGACCCGCGAGTTCCAGGGAAGACAGGACCTCGACGAGAGCCGGGTCGTGCGGGCTCATCCGGAGCGGCGCCGGGAGGGTCGCGAGCCGTTCCTTCCCGTAGGTGCGAATCGTCCCGGGAGGGGCGTCGGCCTTCACGGTGTCGACGAGGATCGCCGCGCGAAGGTCCATGAGCCAGGGCGCCAGATCGAGCCCTGGGGTTCCCAGGTCGTGCACCTCGACCTCCGGCGGGAGGTCCCATTCGGCGACGAGGCGGCGGAGGACGTGGGGGCCGAGCCCGTCATCCCCCATGAGGACGTTCCCCAAAGCGAGGACCGCGACGGGACCGGCGCATCCCGGACCCGCCGCGGTCGGCTCGAAAGGAGCCGTCACAGCACCTTGACCTTCGCGATCTCGCGCCCCTCGGGATCGAGGGTGTGGACCGCGCAGGCGAGGCACGGGTCGAACGAGTGGATCGTCCGGAGCACCTCGAGCGGCAGCTTCGGATCGGCGATCGGGTTCCCGATGAGCGACGCCTCGTACGGGCCCTTCTGCCCCTTGGCGTCGCGCGGGCCCGCGTTCCAGGTCGTCGGGACGACCGCCTGGTAGTTCGAGATCTTGCCGTCCTTGATCACGACCCAGTGGGAGAGGGTCCCGCGGGGCGCTTCGTGGAACCCGAAGCCACGCTGCTCTCCCGAGGGAAAGACCGGCTTGTGGAAGATCGAGACGTCGCCCGACGCGATGTTGTCGACGAGGAGTTGCCAGTGCTTGTCGGCGAGGTCGCACAGCACCGCGGTCCGGATCGCGCGCGCGAGATGGCGCCCGAGCGTCGAGTGCAGAACTGCGGGAGTGAGCTTCGCTCCCGCGACGGCCCCGGCGGTCTCGAGTGCGAAGTTCGCCCACTTCTTCGTCGGCTCGTGCCCGAGCGCGTAGCCGACGAGCACCTGCGCGAGCGGCCCCACCTGCATCGGCTTCCCCATGAAGCGGGGCGACTTGACCCAGGAGTACTTCCCCTTCTCGTCGAACTCGGAGTACTTCGGTACGGTCTCCTCCTCCCAGGGGTGGCGGTCCCAGTCGCCGTCGTACCACGAGTGGGCGATCGCCTCGGTCACGTTGTCCTTGAAGTACGGGTCGTCGAAGGACTTGATCTCCTTCACACCCGACAGGTCGCCGTCGAAGATCGTCCCGCCGGGCAGGTCGAATCGCGTCCCCTTCGCGTCGAGAGGGAGGTCGGGGACGGCGAGGTAGTTCTTGACCCCCGGCCCGTAGGGGAGCCAGTTCGCGTAGAGCGCCCCGATCGCGCAGACGTCGGGGAGGTAGACCTTCTTCACGAAGTCGACGACTTGCGAGAAGAGGTCCTTGACCTTGAAGAGGACGTCCATGTTGATCGTCGAGGGGCTGTCCAGGTTGATCGCGTTCGCGACCCCGCCGACCGCGAGGTTCTGGATGTTGGGGGTCTTCGAGCCCAGGATCGAGACGACTTTGTTCACCGTCCGCTGGTACTCGAGGGCCTGCAAGTAGTGCGAGACCGCGAGGAGGTTCACCTCGGGAGGAAGCTTCATCGCGGGGTGGCCCCAGTACCCGTTCGCGAAGATCCCCAGCTGACCGCCGTCCACGAACTTCGCGAGGCGGTCCTTGACCGCCTGCAGCTCGAGTCGGTTGTTCTTCGGCCAGTCCGAGAGGCTCTCCGCGAGCTTCGCGGTCGCCGCCGGATCGGCCTTGAGCGCCGAGACGACGTCGACCCAATCGAGCGCCGAGAGGTGGTAGAAGTGGACGATGTGGTCGTGGATCGCGTGGGCGATCACGATCAGGTTGCGGATGTACTGGGCGTTCAAGGGAATCTCGAGCGCGAGCGCGTTCTCGACCGCGCGCACCGAGGCGATCGCGTGGACCGTCGTGCATACGCCGCAGAATCGTTGGGTGAAAAGCCACGCATCGCGCGGGTCCCGTCCCTGGAGGATCGTCTCGATGCCGCGCCACATCGTGCCGGAGGCCCAGGCGTCGGTGACTCTCCCGCCGTCCACCTCGACGTCGATGCGCAGGTGGCCCTCGATGCGGGTGATGGGGTCGATCGTGATTCTCTGGCTCATCGGGACTCCCCTCCTAGGCGCGGG
>CAZVOE010000002.1:0-29484 GCA_964628935.1 uncultured Acidobacteriota bacterium | reverse complement strand
CCCCGGCCCCGCTCAAGATCGGGAAACGCTTCACGGCCCAGATGTAGATCAGAATTTCCGCCGCGACGATCCCGAAGGTGATCCCCAGCTCCGGAACCGCCGGGAAATACGACCAGTGCGCTCCCGGTTGGAACGCCACGAGGTAGACGTTGATGCGGTAAACCGTCCCCGCGAGGACGAGGAGCAGCCCCGCGCGGATCTGCCACATGGGATTCGACCGCCGCTCGGCGGACATGAGGATCCACGCAGGGGCGAGGTGCAAGAGCATCTCCGCCAGGAAGACGATCCCCATCGCCGACGCGAGCATCCCGAGCTTCCCGCCGACCGCCACCAGGATCAGGCGCATCGCCACGAAGAAGACCGCGACCCCCATCGCGATCTTCGAGAGCTTCGCGAGCATCTCGGTCTCGGCGGGGCGGCCGAACGCCCGGGCCGAGAAGGTCGCCTCGAGCACCACGATTCCGTACCCCATGATCACGCAGGAGACGAGGAACAGGAGCGGGAGCCACGCGGTGAACCAGAGGGCATGGAGCTTGGGGCCGGTCAGGAGCATCATCGTCCCGAGCGACGACTGGTGCATCGTCGGGAGCAGGATCCCCAGGCCGACGATCCAGACGAGGTTCTTGTTCACGATGCGCAGGCCGGTCCGGCCCCACGCCGCAAGCGTCGAGTCCTTCCCCCTTTCCCACTTCTCGAAGAGGGCCGGGGACATCTCGACGAGGAGCACCGCGACGTAGGTCACGACGCAGAGAGCGACCTCGAGTTGGGGCGATCCCGTCCAGCGCCAGACGAAGATCGGGACCTTCCAGAGCTCCCAGAACCGGCCGAGGTCGATCGTGACGGCGATCACCGCGAGGCCGTAGCCGAGGAGACTCGTGAGGATCGCGGGCCGAACGAGAGGGTGGTACTCCCCCTTGTTCAGGATGTAGACGAGGAGCGCCACCGCGTATCCGCCGCAGCCGAGGGCGGTTCCGACCACGACGTCGAACGCGATCCAGATCCCCCAGGGGTATCCGTCGCTCAAGTTGCTGACCGAGCCCAGACCGAAGAGGAACCGCCAGGCGGCGGCGAGGGCGCCGAGAAAGGCGACCCCCAGGAGGATCTTGAACGGGCGGGTCAGGATCGGTCCGCCGACGGGGGTGTGCACGAGGGTGTGTTCGGTCATGCGTCGCCCCCCTTCCCGGCATCCGCCTTCTTGTTCCGCATGATCACGCCGGCGAGGATCGCGTAAAGGGCGATCGGAGCGATGAACCCCCTGTAGATCCCTTCCTGCACGGAGTACGCGGTGTGCGGGACCCCTTTCTCCCCGAGGTCCGGGAGACCGATCTTGTCGAACGGGACGTGAGAGAGGTAGAGGACCTGCGTGCCCCCGCCGTCCGTCTCCCCGTACACGCGGTCCTCGAAGTACATGCCGGGATTCGCCGCGATCCGGCGCTTCGCCTCCGCGCGGAGCTCCTCGCGCGTTCCGTAGATCACCGCCTCCCGGGGGCAGACCTCGCAGCATGCCGGACCCATCCCGACGGGGTAGCGGCTGAACCCGCCCCGCTTCGTGAGCTGGGCCCCCTCCGCGACGCGGTGACGGCAGAGTTCGCACTTGACGATCTTCGGGACCGCCTTGTCGAACTGGAATTTGGCGACGTTGAATGGGCAGACCATCTGGCAGTAGCGGCAGCCCACGCAGTACCGCGGGTCGTAGGTCACGATCCCGGTGGTCTCGTCCTTGTGGAGCGAACCGAGCATGCAGGCGGACGCGCAGGCCGGGTCGACGCAGTGCATGCATTGGGCCTTGAAGAACGACATCCGCACGTCGTCCTTGTAGAGCTTGATGACGTTCTTCGTCTTCGCGTTGAGGTCGACCGGCGCGAGATGGAGCCCGTTCGCGTCGCGGTCCGCCTCGAGATCGTTCGCCTGCTGACAGGCGAAGACGCAGGCCTTGCACCCGATGCAGCGGGTCGTGTCGTAGAGCATCCCGATCGCCTGGGGCGGGACCTTCTTCGACTCCCTGGCCTCGGCCGGCGCGACTCCGGTCGCGGTCGCCGCCCCTGCGACGGCAAGGGTTTTGAGGAGGGTCCGTCGGTCGGTTTTCACGGCCATGGCTCTAATTCCTCCTCAATCCTTCACGCCGCCTTCGTCGGATTTCTTCGCGGCGGCCCACATCGCCCCCACGGCCGCTCCGACCGCGAGGCCGGCGACGCCGGCGGCGATCGTGCTCGTCTTTCCCTGCTCCGCGTGGATCGGCGGGTACGTATCGGGCGGGGTCGGCCGCTCGATCGGCACCGTGTCGTGCAACGGGACGCGGAAGGCGAGCGTCTGCTCGGTGCAGCCGAAACAGGGGTGACCCGTCCCGATCGGCCAGGAGTCGGTCTCGCCGAACCGCATGAGGGAACAGTTCGCGTGGGTCGCCGGCCCCTTGCAGCCGAGCTTGTACAGGCACCACCCCTGCCGGTGTCCCTCGTCGCCGTACTCGTTCGCGAAACGGCCGGCGTCGAAGTGGGCCCGCCTCGGGCAGTCCTCGTGAATCGTCCGCGCGTAGGCAAACAGGGGCCGGCCCTTTTCGTCGAGCGCGGGGAGGGTGCCGAGCGTCGCGTACTGGAGGGCGACGCCGAGGAAGTTGTAAGGGTTCGCCGGGCAGCCCGGGATCGTCACGACGGTCTTTCCCTCGAGGATCGCGGGGGCCCCTTGGGCGCCGGTCGGGTTCGGATCGGCGGAGGGAATCCCGCCCCACGAGGCGCAGGAGCCGATCGAGATGATCGCCCCCGCCTTGTCGGCGACCTCGCGGGCCATGTCGTACGCCGTCTTGCCGGCGATCTTGCAGTAGATTCCGTTCTCTTTGGTGGGGATCGCTCCCTCGATCACGCAGATGTACTTCCCGGCGTTCGCCTCCATCGCCCGGTGGAGGGCCTCCTCGGCCTGGTGGCCGGCGGCCGCCATCAGCGTCTCGTGGTAATCGAGGGAGACGAGGTCGAGAATCAGGTCCGCGATGTCCGGGTGCTGCGCGCGGAGGAGGGACTCGGTGCACCCGGTGCACTCCTGGAAGTGGAGCCAGATGACCGAGGGCTTCGCGCCCTTCATCGCGGCCTCGGCGACCTTCATCGCCGCCGACGAGCTCAAACCGACGGAGGCGGCGGCCATCATCACGACCTTCATGAAGGATCGGCGGTCCACCTCGGACGCGTCCCGGAAGAAGCTCTCCCTGAGCGGGAGTTCGAGCGGTTGCATGCGCACCTCCTGGTCGGCTGAAACGCCCTGCGCCCGGCGTTGCAATTGCCGGGCCCGAGCCGAGAAGCGGCCGTTGATGCGACGCTCTCGCGCCGGTTTCCGGCAGGCGGGGTGCGAGAGGGAATTCCTGAGGATTCAGGGCGAAGAATCCGCGCGCCCACTCCCGCGCTCGAACGCACACGATCGGCGGACCGCAAGAAGTGCGTCCATCGCCCGAGGACGAGAAGGCCCTACGGAAAAGTTTTCAACAGGGAAGGCGGCGCGGGAGGGGGATCGTCCGGATCGTCCTTTCGCGCCACCCATCGATCGTGCACGAGGGCGGCGATCAAGTTCCTCGAGATGTCGAGGAGGGCTGCGTCCCCCACCGGCCCGCTTCCGATCTCCGTGCGTCCCTCCGTGCGCCACACGATCCCGCGATCGGGGTGATCGAGGACGGCGTCGAATCGAAGCGCGTCCCCGGCGACCGCATCCGAAGGGAGCACGAGGCGCACCTCGAGCCGGTAGTCGAACGGGGCATCCCCCACGTCGGGCCTCGCGTGGACGAGCGCACCGAGGTCGGCGACGAGCGCGCGGGAGAGCCTCGTGGCGATCCCGGGAGAAGCCGAGAGCACCTCGACGCGGATCGCGGGGTTCCCGAGGCGAGGATGATCGTCGGTCGAGCCCGAGAGCGAGACGTAGGTCTTCCGGGCTGGCTCCGCGTGCGCAACCGAAAGGGCGGCAAGAACGATCACCGGCCATCGCGCGAGACGTCTCATGACGGTCCTCTCGGCCAGAGTGTGCCCGGACCGCTCGCGGGTGGCAAGAACGGAATTCGTAAGCCGCCGGGTCAACCCCCGGTTCCGACCCCCGATTCCGCCGCCACCGGCGTCGGCCCCTTGAGCTCGGAGAGGAGAATCCCGGCGAGGACCAGTCCTCCCCCCGCGAGCGCGCGCCCGCCGAGCCGCTCCCCGAGCACGAGGGCGGAGGTCGCGACCGCGAAGACCGGCTCCGTCGAGAACAGGATCGCGGCGCGCGTCGGGGTCGTATGGCGCTGCGCCCAGACCTGGAGGGTGAACGCGAGCGCGGTCGCCCCCGCCGCCGTGGCGACGAGGGCCGCGCCGAGGCCGGGGGTGAAGCGGACGCGCGCCGCCTCGTAGCCCGTCGCGTGCGCGATCGGGATCGCGACCGCCGCGAGGATGGCGGTGATCGCGACCTGGACCGCATTCAAGGCGAGGGTGGAGTATCCGGCGCGGAACCGACCGACGTAGAGCACGTGGAAGGCGAAGGCGACCGCACAGGCCCCGACGAGGAGATCGCCGGTCGCGAGCGAGTCGAATCCGGCCGCTCCCGGCGGAACGGTGAGCAGGTACATCCCGGAGAGCGCGAGGAGAGCTCCCCCCCACACCCACACCGAGACGCGGGCGCCGAAGAGCAGCCCTTGGAGGAGCGGAACGAGCACGACGCCGAACCCGGTGATCAGCCCCGCCTTCGAGGCCGTGGTCCGCTCGAGGCCCAAGGTCTGGAAGGCGTACCCGGCGAACAAGAGGACGCCGAGCGCGGTCCCCGCGAAGACCGCCCCCTTCCCCTCGCGCGCGATCGCCCGGCAACCAGGCGGGGCGAGAAGGGCGGTCGCGAGGGCGAACCGCATCGCGAGGAAGACGAAAACCGACGCGTGCGCGAGGGCGTCCTTCACGACGACGAAGGTCGTTCCCCACACCGCCGTACAGAAGAGGAGGGCGAGGTCGGCGCGGTTGCGGTCGGTCACCGACGCGCCTCACCGCTCGAGCATCGCCCAGGTGAAGTTCGCCCCCTTCCCCTGCACGCGCGCCATGCGGATCCAGATCATCGCGAGCGGCTCGAGCAGGCGGGCGGCCTCCATGCCGCCGAGATCCACGGGGCGGAAACCGAGGTCGGCGGCGAGACCGGCGACCGTCCGCCTCGCCCGTTCCTCCGTCCCGCAGAGAAACATGAGGGGCCTCAAGTCGCCGTAACACGGATACGACGAGTCGGAGAGGTTCTCGTACCCGTAGGTGTGGAACGCCTTGACGAAGCGTCCGCCGCGGCCCGCGCGCGCGATCCGCTCCCCCCCGGAGTCGTCGTGGCCGAGGGCAAGCGTGAGGCCGGGGCCGATCGGATTCGTGCAGTCGACGACGATCCGGTCGCCGAGGTCCGCCGCCCCCCGCACGACCTCGATGGCGGCCTCGAACGGGGTCGCGAGGAAGACGATCTCCGCCCCGCGGATCGCGTCGGGGGTCGCGGCGAGGTTCACGTTTCCCGCCGCGGCGACGTAGAACTCCCGCGCGCGGTCCCCCTCCGGGTCCCGAACGCCGTAGACGACCTCGTGGCCGAGGTTCGAGAATCGCGCCCCGAGGCTCGAGCCGACCTTCCCGGGGCCGATGACGGCGATCTTCATGGCGCCTCCCTCCCGTCGTACGATAGCGGAGCGGCTTCGGGGGGGGTCCATGAACGTCCTGCGGCTGTTGCCGGTCATCCTGAGCTTGCTGCTTCTCGGCGCCCATTTCCTCAGGACCGGGACGCTCGTCCTCGTGCTCGGGTGCCTCCTCGCGCCGACCCTGCTCTTCGTCCGGCGACCTTGGGTCCCGCGCACGATGCAGGTCCTGCTCGTCGTGGGTGCCGCCGAGTGGGTCCGCACGCTCTGGGGGTTCGCGGCGTTCCGCCGGACACACGGCGAGCCGTGGGCCCGCATGGCGCTGATCTTGGGCGCGGTCGCGCTCTTCACGCTGCTGTCGGCGCTCGTCTTCCGATCGCGGGCGTTGAGGGAGCGTTACTCGCTCAGGACGCCCTGACGGCGCGGAACCCCAGGAGCTCGACGCGCGGCGTCCAGTAGTCCTCCCCGCAGGGCTCCTTCCGGCAAAGGTCGGTGGATAGGTACTTCTTGTTGGAGTCGGGGAACAGGGTCACGACCACCGAATCCCCGCCCATCCGTTCGACGATCTGCGCCGCCCCGAGGAAGTTGGCTCCCGAGGAGATCCCGACGGAGAGGCCGAGCCTCGAGCACAGCTCCTGCGCCATCAGGATCGAATCGCCGTCCCACACGTCGACGATCTCGTCCAGCGCGGCGAGGTCGACGATCGACGGGATGAACTCGTCGGAAATCCCCTGGATCCGGTGCGCCCCCACCTTGCAACCGGTACGCATGGTCGGGGAGTTCGCGGGCTCCAGCGGATGGACCCTCACCGGTCGTCCGGCGCGGCGGAGGTAGCGACCCACCCCCATCACGGTGCCGCCGGTCCCGACCCCCGCGACAAACGCGTCCGGCTCGAGCCCGAGCGCCGCGAGCTGGTTCTCGATCTCCGGGGCGGTCTGCTCGAAGTGCGCGTCGACGTTCGCGGGGTTCTCGAACTGGCGGGGAAGGAAGACCCGCGGATGCTCCGCGGCGTAGCGCTCCGCCATCCGGATGCTCCCCAGAAAGCCGCCCTGCTCGGAAGAGACGGGAATCACCTCGGCGCCGAAGGACTGGATGAGCCGGACCCGCTCCTGGCTCATCCAGTTCGGCATGTAGATCCGCACGGGATGGCCGAGGGCGCGGCCGAGCGCGGCGAACGAGATGCCGGTGTTCCCGCTCGACGCCTCGACGATCGTGTCTCCCGGGCGGAGCGCGCGCGACTCGTACGCCCTGCGGAGGATGAAGGCCGCCATCCGGTCCTTCACGCTCCCGGTCATGTTCACCTGTTCGTACTTGGCGAAGAGACGGCGCGCCGCGCCGTCGAGCCGGTACCGGATCTCGAGAAGGGGCGTCGCCCCGATGAGCGCCGCAACGTCGTCGATCGTCGGACGCGCGGTTTCCAACATCGGCGGGGATCGTAGCAGAGTTCAAACCGGACCGAGTTCGTCCCGATTGCCCTGGGTCCCTTGAACCGAATCGCGGGGCTGCTACGATGCGCGTTCAAGCATGGAACTGACCGCCCCGGAGCCGCACGTCGGGCTCACGGTTCACATCCTGGTTTGCATCGCCCTCGGGGTCGGGCTCTTGGTCGCGGGAGCCCTCGTGAGGTTCCGCGCGCGCGGCGGCCGCGCGATCCGGAACGAGACCTACGAGTGCGGCGAGTCCCCGATCGGGCCCGCCTGGGCGAAGTCCCCCGTCGGCTTCTACCTCGTCGCGCTTGTGTTCATCCTCTTCGACATCGAGGCCGCCTTCTTGTTCCTGTGGATTCAGGGCCTCGGCACGGTAGGGAAGGCGGCGTTCTGGGCGATGGTGGTCTTCGTGGGGATCCTGCTCCTGGGCTGGGTGTACGCGTGGAGGAAGGGCGACCTGGGCTGGACCCGGTGACCTTCCGGCGAAAGGACGGAGCATGTCCGAGCAGAAGGCCCCCCTTCCGGTGATCGGGCAAGGGGGGACGAAGGACGGCCGGCTCGAAGACCTCGCCGAGGAGGTTGTCCGCTTTCCCGGCGGCGGCGCGGCCCTCTTCCGGGCCGATGTCCTCTTTGCGTGGGCGCAGAAATCGAGCCTGTGGCCCCTGACCTTCGGACTCGCGTGCTGCGCGATCGAGATGATGGCCACCTTCGCCGGGCGGTGGGACCTCGACCGCTTCGGGATCATCCTCCGCCCGACCCCGCGCCAGGCCGATGTCATGATCATCGCCGGTACCGTGACCGTGAAGATGGCCCCGCGCATCCGGGCGCTGTGGGAGCAGATGCCGCACCCGAAATGGGTGATCTCGATGGGCTCCTGTGCGAACTCGGGGGACCACTATCGCCACGTCTACTCGGTCGTTCCCGGGGTCGACCACGTGATCCCGGTCGACGTCTACGTCGCCGGCTGCCCTCCCACCCCGGAGGCCCTCCTCGAAGGGATCTTCGCCCTCCAGAAGAAGATCATGGACGAGCGCCATGCCCGCGCCTAGCGCCCTCGAGGCCCTGTCGGTCCGCTTCGGCGCCGAGGCGTTCGCGTTGGGGGCCGCCGTCGCGGCCGACCGCCTCACCGAGGCGGCGCGGCACCTCCGCGACGCGCTCGGGTACCGCTACTACGTCTTCGCCTCGGCGACCGACCGCGGAGACGCCGGGTTCGAAGTCCTCCACGGCGTTCGGAACGTCGAGACGCGGGACACCTTTTTCCTCAAGACCTCGATCCCGCGCGACGCCGCCGTCGTCCCGAGCCTCGCCCTCGTGTGGGCGGGGGCGGAGTGGCACGAACGGGAAATTCTGGATCTCTTCGGCGTGACCTTCGCGAACCACCCCGACCCGCGGCGAATCCTGATGCCCGACGAGTACCCCGGCCATCCGCTCCGCAAGGAATTCCCGATGGATACCCCTTGGGGGCACCGCCCCTCCACCCGCCCCGAGGGGGCCGCATGAGCGGCGAGCTCACCGTCGTCGAACGGGAGTTCGGAGAGCTCGCCCTCAACATGGGGCCGCAGCACCCCTCGACCCACGGCGTCCTCCGCCTCGTCCTGACCCTTCGGGGGGAGACGGTCGTCAAGGCCGACCCGGTGATCGGGTACCTCCATCGAGGCGTCGAGAAACTCTCGGAGAGCCTCGCGTGGGATCAGCTCGCGCCGATTTTCGAGCGAGACGACTACCTGGCCCCTACCGCGAACTCGCTCGGCTACTGCATCGCGGCCGAGCGCCTCGGGAAGTTCGAGGTTCCCCGGAGGGGGGCGTGGCTTCGGACCTACGCGGCCGAATGGCAGCGGATCGCTTCCCACCTCGTCTGGCTCGGGACCTACGGCCTCGACCTCGGGGGAGCGCTCGGCGGTGGCACGACCCTGTACATGTATTGCTTCCGCGAGCGCGAAAAGATCCTCGACCACCTGGAGGCGCTGACCGGCACCCGTTTCCACACGAACCTCAACCTGATCGGGGGCGCTCGGTACGACCTCGACGCCGGCCTCGCGAAGGCCGGGAAGGCGCTCGTGCGGGAGATCGAGGGGGCGTTCGACGAGCTTCACGCCATGACCGGGAAGACGGCGATCTTTCAGGGGCGCACCCGCGGGATCGGGACGATCCCGCGCGATCTCGCCCTCGCCGTCGGGACGACCGGCCCGACGCTGCGCGCTTCGGGGGTGGACTACGACGCCCGGCGCCACGACCCGTACGACGCCTACCCCGAATTGGAATTCGACGTTCCGGTCCGCGCCGCCGGGGACGCCCTCGCCCGGTTCGAGGTGCGGATGGAAGAGATGGTCCAGTCGGCGCGAATGATTTCACAGATCCTCGAGGGTCTCCCGGAGGGGCCGATCTTTTCGAGGAAGCCGATCAAGAACCCGAAGGCCGCCCGGATTCCCGCGGGCGAGGGGTATGCCGCGGTCGAATCGCCCCGCGGCGAGCTCGGCTTTTACCTCGTCTCGGACGGGAAGGCTCTGCCGTTGCGTCTGAAGATCAACGCCCCCTCCTTCAGCAACCTCCAGGTGATCCCCCACGTGGTGCCGGGACACCTGATCGCCGACGTGGTCTCGATCCTCGGTTCTCTCGACCCGGTCCTCGGAGACGTCGACCGATGAGCGACTCCCTCGTCGCCCTCCTCCTGTCCGCGGTCGTGCTCGCCGTCGCGATGGGGTGCGTCGCATACATGACCTGGCTCGAGCGCAAGATCGCGGCGCGCATGCACCAGCGCGTCGGGCCGTACTGGGTCGGCTACCCGCACGGCTGGCTCCAACCGATCGCCGACGTCGCCAAACTCCTCGTCAAAGAGGATCTGACGCCGAGCGTCTCGGACCGGCTCCTCTTCAACTTGGCGCCGCTCCTGATGGTCGTCCCCGCGCTTGTCGGGTTCGCCTTCCTTCCGCTCGCGGCCGATTTCGCGCTCGCCGACCACCCGTGGTCCCTCCTGCTCTTCGTCGCATTCGCCTCGCTCTCGCTCCTCGGCGTCTTCGCCGCGGGGTGGGCGTCGAACAACAAGTACGCCCTCCTCTCCTCGCTCCGGATGGTGGCGATGGTGGTCTCCTACGAGATCCCGCTCCTCCTATCGCTCCTGGTCCCGGCGGTCCTGAGCGGCTCGTTCCGCCTCGTCGACCTCGTCGAGGCGCAACGCAACCTCCCCTTCGTCGGCGTCCCCGTCGTCGGCCAGGTCGCCTTCCTCGTTTTCCTCCTGTGCATGCTCGCCGAGGGAAACAAGGCGCCGCTCGACCTGATCGAAGCCGAATCGGAGCTGATCGCGGCCTACACGGTCGAGTACAGCGGGATCAAGTTCGCCCTCTTCTACGCGGGCGAGTACGCTCACACGCTCGCCGTCGCGGCCCTTGCCTCGACCGTCTTCTTCGGGGGGTACCTCGGGCCGGCGTTCCTTCCCGGGTTCGTGTGGCTCCTCCTCAAGACGGCGCTCCTGTTCGTCCTGATCCTCTGGATCCGATGGAGCTTCCTCCGGCTGCGCATCGACCAGGCCCTCGCACTCAACTGGATGGTGCTGTTCCCCATCGCGCTCGCGAACCTCTTCGCCGCGGGGTGGTGGGTTCTCTCGGGAGCCCGGTGATGGCGGGCATCGGGACGGTGCTCGCGGGGACGGCGGCCGCGATGGGGACCACGCTCCGGAACTTCTTCCGCCGCTCGATGACGCTCCAGTACCCGCGGGTGAAGCGACCGATCCCCGGCCGTTGGCGGGCCGGGACCTTCGCGCTGACGATCGATCCGACGACGGGGGAAGAGAACTGCATCGGGTGCCGCCTCTGCGAGTACATCTGCCCTTCCCAGATCATCCGGGTCACGCTCCGCAAGGGGGAGGAGCGCAAGAACGGGATCGGCGCGACCTACTGCGACGAATTCACCCTCGACTACGAGGCCTGCATGCAGTGCGAGCTGTGCGTCCAGGTCTGCCCCACGGACGCGATCCTCATGACCCGCTTCCTTGCCGAGCCGGCGCGCCGCCGGGAGGACCTCTTCCTGAGCAAGGAGAGGCTTTACGAGAATGGCCGCCGCCTCGCCGCCGACCCCTCCCTCACCTCGGAGGCGACCGGCACGAGGCTCCGGGAGTGGACGGACGCGTCGCGCGGTGCGCCGACCAAAGTCGAGAAAAAGGAGGACGGTTCGTGAGCGATCTCGCCTTCTTCGCCCTCGCCGCGGCCCTCCTGGCGGGGGCGCTCGGCACGGTCCTCGCGAAGAACCTCTACCGGGCGGCCTATTCGCTCGCCGCAGCCCTGCTCGCCACGGCGGGACTCTATCTCCTTCTCGCGGCGCCAGTCCTCGCGGCGGTCCAGATCCTGCTCTACACCGGGGGCGTCCTGACCCTCGTCGTCTTCGCGCTCGTCCTCACCGGCGCCCCCGAATCGGGACCGGCGTGGCGGCGGCCGCTCCCCGCGACGATCCTCGCGGCGGGCGTCTTCGCGGCCCTCGTCCCCTTCGCCGTCTCCGTCGCCCCACCCCCACTCCCCGGCGGGGCGGACCCCGCCGGCGCCGCGGGGGCCACCCACATCACCCGCTACGTCGTCCCGTTCGAGCTGCTCTCGGTGCTCCTCCTCGGGGCGCTCTTCGGCGCGCTCGTCCTGGCGAGGCGCGACGGGAGGACGCGGTGACCCTCTCGCGACTGCTGCTCTTGTCCTTCGCGATGTTCTCGATCGGGGTCTTCGGCGTGCTCGCGAGGCGCCACGTGATCGCCCTGCTCCTCTCGATCGAGCTCATGTTCAACGGCGCGAACCTCGCGATTCTCTCGGTCGCCTGGGCGCACGGCTGGGCCTCGGGAATCGTGATCGTCCTTTTCGGCATGGCGGTCACCGTCGCGGAAGTCGCGCTCGGTTTGGCGCTGTTCCTCTTGGCCGACCGCGTCCGCGGGGCGACCACCATGGACGACCTGGCCGAGCTCAAGGGCTGAGGAGGGAGCGTTGGATCCGGTGACTCTCGCCTCCGTGATCGTCCTCGCCCCGGCCGCGGCGTTCGCCCTGATCGGGGCGATCCCGCCGCTCCGTGGGTCGGGCCGCCCGGCGGCTTTCGTCTCGATCGCGGGGATCGGCACGAGCCTCGTCGCCTCGATCGCGCTCCTCGCCTCGTTCGCCTCGCGGTCGACCCCGGTCACCTGGGAGTACCTCTGGGCGCCGCTGGCCGACGGGGGAATCCGCTTCGGGTTCCTCCTCGACGGGGTGTCGGTCCCGATGCTCGCCGTGGTCTCGGGGATCGCCTTCCTGATTCAGGTGTACTCCCTCGCCTACATGTCCGACGAGGAGCCCGGCTCCTTCGGCCGGTACTACGCGTACCACTCCCTCTTCGCCTTCGCGATGCTCGGCCTCGTCTCCGCTCACAACACTCTGCAGACCTACGTTTTCTGGGAACTCGTCGGCCTCGGCTCGTACCTGCTGATCGGGTTCTGGTACCGGAAGCCCGAGGCGGCGCGCGCGGCCCTGAAGGCCTTCTGGACGACGCGCCTGGGAGACGTCGGCTTCGCGATCGGCGTCGTGCTGCTGTGGGCCGCGGGGGGCTCCTTCGTCTTCGCCGAGCTGTTCGACGCAGCCGCGGAGGGGACCCTGGCCGGGACAGCGCTCGCTCTCGGGGTCGCCGGCCTCTACATCGGCGCGATGGGGAAGAGCGCGCAGTTCCCGTTCCACATCTGGCTTCCCGACGCGATGGAGGGCCCCACTCCCGTCTCGGCGTTGATCCACGCGGCGACGATGGTGGCGGCCGGCGTGTACCTGATGGTGCGGTTGACCCCGCTCCTCCTCGCGTCCCCCGAGACCGCCTCCTGGGTTCTCGGAATCGGCGTCCTCACGGCCTTCGCCGCCGCGACGATGGCGCTCGTCGAGCGGGACATCAAGCGGGTCCTCGCGTTCTCCACCGTCAGCCAGCTCGGCTACATGATGGCGGCGGTCGGCGCGGGGGCGGCGTCGGCGGGGTACTTCCACCTGTTCACGCACGCCTTCTTCAAGGCCCTTCTGTTCCTCGCGGCGGGGAGCGTGATCCACGCGATCCACACGAACGATCTCTTCGAGATGGGAGGACTCGGGAAGCCGATGCGCTTCACGATGGGCCTCTTCGCCGTCGGAGGGATCGCCCTGTGCGGAATCTGGCCGACGGCGGGGTTCTTCTCGAAGGATGCCGTCCTCATCGGGGTCCTCGAAACCGGCCACCCGTTCGCCTTCGCGGTCCTCCTCGCGACCGCGGGCTTGACCGCCTTCTACATGACCCGCGCGTTCGCCCTGGCCTTCCTCGGCTCCCCGCGGAAGGTCGCCCACGCCGACGAGGCCCCGTGGACGATGCTCGGCCCGATGGTGATTCTCGGCATCTTCGCCGTCGTCCTCGGGTTCTTCGGCCCGGCGATCCTCCGCACGGTCCGCGAGTCCGCGTCGCTCGCGGCGACGTTCGAGGAACACCACGCCGCCCTCGTCCCCGTCCTCGGGACCGCGGCCGCGCTCCTCGGGATCGTCTTCGGCTGGACGGGGTACGCCCGGCCCCTGTGGTCCCCGGCCGCCCTCGCGCGCTCGGCGGCCCCGGTCACCCGCTTCCTCGAGAAGCGCTGGTTCGTCGACGACGTCGTTCTCTTCCTGTACCGCCTCCTCTACCTGCGCGGAACCGCCGTCGTCGGCTGGTTCGATCGATTCGTCGTCGACGGCGTCGTCAACGCGGCCACGGCCGGAACGGCCGCGGCGTCGCGATCGCTCCGCGGGATCCAGACGGGGCGTCTCCAGGACGCGCTGTACGCGGTCGTGGCCGGTCTGATCGTCCTGCTGGTCCTCGGGATGCGGGGCTGAGGCCGTCATGCGCGCGCATCTCCTCTCGATCCTCCTCGCCTCGCCCCTCCTCGGCGCGCTCGTCCTCCTGTTCGTTCCGTACAGGGCCTTCCGGACGATCCGGGCGGTGGCGCTCGCCTCGGCGATCCCGACCGTGCTGATCGCGGCGGCGCTCCCCGCGCTGTACGACGGGGCGCAGGGGGGGTTCCAGTTCGAGGAGGTCTGGCCGGTGATCCCCTCGATCGGGGTCGATCTCCGCCTCGCGGTCGACGGAATCGGCCTCGCGCTCGTCGTGCTGACGGCCGCGATTTACGTGACCGCGATCTTCACTTCGTGGCGACTCCGGGAGCGCGAGAAGGAGTTCTTCCTCTTCCTCGCGCTCCTCGTCTGCGGGGTCTTCGGGGTCTTCGTCTCCCTCGACCTCTTCCTCTTCTTCCTCTTTTACGAACTCGCGGTTCTCCCGATGTACGTCCTGATCGGGATCTGGGGATCGACGATGGTCATCCCCGGACAGGGACCCTTCCGGCGGGCGTTCGAGGCGGTGCGAGTGGGGACGAAGGAGTACGGCGCCATGAAGCTGACTCTGTACCTCCTCGCGGGGTCGGCCTTCATCCTCGTCGGCCTCTTCGTTCTGTACGTCGAGGGGGCGAAGTTCCTTCCCGCCCCGACGTTCGACTTCCTCGCGCTCCGCGAGATCCCGCTCTCCCCCCGCCTGCAGACGACCCTCTTCCTGCTCTTCTACGTCGGCTTCGGCGTCCTCGCCGGCATCTGGCCGTTCCACACCTGGTCCCCCGACGGGCACGCCGCGGCGCCCGCGGCCGGCTCGATGATGCATGCCGGGGTCCTGATGAAGCTCGGCGCCTTCGGCGTCCTCCGCCTCTGCTTCGACCTCCTCCCGGCGGCCGCACAGGAATGGGCGTGGCTCGTCGGGACGGTCGCCGTGATCAACATCGTCTACGGCGCGATCGCCGCCGGGTGGCAGACCGACATCAAGTACTTGATCGCGTATTCGTCCGTCTCCCACATGGGGATCGTGATGCTCGGGATGGCCTGCCTCACCGAGGCGGGGATCGCCGGTTCGGTCTTCCAGATGGTCTCCCACGGGATCATGACGGCGCTCCTCTTCACGATCGTGAACCTCGTCTACCACAAGGCCCACGTGCGAGACATGACCCGAATGGGAGGGTTCGGCCGCGCGATGCCGGGCCTCGCGACCGCCTTCACGATCGCCGGGCTCGCCTCGCTCGGCCTCCCGGGCCTCTCCGGATTCGTCGCCGAGTTCCTCGTCTTCCTCGGCGCGTGGCGATCGGAGCACTCCTGGTGGCTCTTCCCCGCCGTCCTCGGGGCCTTCATCACGGCGATCTACGTCCTCCGCGCCGTTCGGACGATCTTCCTCGGCCCGCTCGACCCCGCTTTCGCGAACCTCGAGGACGCCAAGGGAACCGAGCGGGTCACGCTCGTCGCCCTGGGCGCGCTCCTCGTCGTCTTCGGCGTCTACCCGCGCCTCCTCCTCGACCCGATCCACGTCGGCGTCGGCGAACTACTTTCCCGGTTGGGGGGCTGAGCGATGGAGTGGGGAGCGGTCGCGCTCGAGGGATATCTGCTGGCCCTGGCGATCGGCGTGCTCATCGCCGACCTCCTCCTCCCGCGCGAGGGATCGCGGCGGGGGCTCTTCCTCCTCGCCGTCGCCGGGCTCGCCGTCGGGGGGTTCGTCGCGTGGCGCCTTCCCGCCGGCGCGGCCTTCACCGACGCCTGGATCCAGGACGCCTTCGCCGTCTACGTGAAGCGGATCGTCCTCGCCGCCGGCTTCCTGACCGCCCTGGCCACCTTCCCCTACGTCGCGAAACGAGGCTTCGCGCACCGTTCGGGAGAGTTGCTCGTTCTCCTCCTGTTTTCGATGATCGGCGCGATGGCGCTCGTCTCCGCGCGGGAGTTCCTGACCCTCTTCGTCGCGTTCGAACTGCTCTCGCTCCCGCTCTACGCCCTCACCGCGCTCGACAAGGAACGGAGGGAGTCCGCCGAGGGAGCGCTCAAGATCTTCCTCTTCGGAAGCGTCTCTTCGGCCGCCCTCGTCCTCGGCGTGGGGATGCTCTTCGCGGCGACCGGCACGACCTTCTGGATGGAGGTCGCGACCGTCTTCCACCCTGGTCTCTTCCATCTCGGCCTTGCCCTCCTCCTCGTCGGGTTCGGCTTCAAAGTCGCGATGTTCCCCTTCTACATGTGGGCGCCCGACACCTACGAAGCCGCTCCCACCCCCGTCGTCGCGTTCCTGTCGATTGCCCCGAAGGCGGCGGGGATCACCGCCCTCTTCCGGTTGTGGTTCGAGGTCTTCGAGCCGCGCGTCCCCGGCATGGTTTCGTGGATGGCCTGGATCGCGGCCCTCACGATGATCGTCGGGAACCTGCTCGCCCTCCCGCAGACGAACCTCAAACGCCTCCTCGCCTATTCCGGCGTGGCCCACATCGGGTACGTCCTGGCCGCGCTCGCAGCGGGGTCGGAGTTCGGCGCAGGAATGGCCCTCTTCTACTTCGTCGCCTATCTGTTCTCGAACGTCGGCGCGTTCTCGTGCGTCGCCGCGATGGAGGCCGGGGGGGAGGAGCCGACACTCGAAGGCGCCCGGAACCTCGTCCGGCGTTCTCCCGTGGTCGCCTCCGCCTTCCTGGTCTTCCTGCTGTCGCTCGGAGGGATCCCGTTCGTCCTCGGATTTTGGGGGAAGATGTACGTCTTCCTCGCCGCGGGGAAGGCGGGACTTTGGGGCCTCGTCTTCCTCGGCGCGGTCCTCGCCGTCGTCGCCCTCTTCTACTACCTGAACGTCGTACGTTCCATGTTCCTGGTCGCCGACGAAGGGGAGCGGGTTCCCGCGTCCGCCGCACTCGTCGCCGCGTTTCTCCTCGGCGCCGCCGCGGTCACCCTGGGCGGCTTCGTCCCGCGCTGGTTCGTGGAGCCGGCCCTCCGCGCCGTCTCGGCCTTCTGAGCCGACCTCTCGCGCGGGAGCCGGCACGGAGGCTCTCATGATCATCGGGATCCCGCGAGAGACCCACCGCAACGAGTACCGCGTAGGCCTGACTCCCTTCGGCGTCGCACGGCTCCGGTCGCTCGGGTGCGACATCGTCGTCGAGCACGACGCCGGGGCGTCGAGTCATTTCCGGGACGCCGACTACGTCGAGGCGGGGGCGAGGATCGTCTACGACCGGGAGGAGGTTCACGGCCGCGCCGACCTCGTCTGTCAGGTTGCCCCCGTCACCGCGGAGCAGGCGTCGCTCCTCAAACCCGAATCGGCCGTCTCGGGGTTCATGCACGTCGGGGTGATGCCCCTCGAAACCTTGAGGATTCTCCACCAGCGGAGGATCACCGTCCTCGGTTGGGAAGCGGTCGAGGATGAGGACGGGGGCCACCCGATCCGCCGCGCCCTCGCGGAGATCGGCGGGATGATGGCGGTGCAATGGGCAGGGCACCTGCTCCAGGTCCAGACCGGAGGCCGCGGGATCGTCCTCGGAAACGTCCCCGGGATCGCTCCCCCGACCTTCGTGATCGTCGGCGCCGGCGTCGCCGGGTGGACCGCGGCCCGCACCGCGCTCGCGCTCCGCGCGCACGTGATCGTGCTCGACCTCGATCTCGAGAAGCTGAGGACGGCCTCCTCCCGCGGGTGCGAGCACGCGGTGACCGCCGTCTCCTCCGAGCGAAACCTCCGTCGTTACGTTCCGATCGCCGACGTCCTCCTGTGCGCCGTCGCCGCACGCGCCGGGAGAACGCCGCAGTTGATCTCCGAGGCGATGGTGCGGACGATGAAGGCGGGATCGGTGATCCTGGACCTCTCGATCGACGAGGGAGGATGCGTCGAGACGAGCCGCCCCACGTCGCTCGACCGGCCGACCTTCGAGGCGCACGGTGTGACCCACTTCTGCGTCCCGAACATGACCGCGGCCGTGCCGCGCACCGCCTCCCGCGCGATGTCGCTCGCGATCGTCCCCTACCTCGTGCGAATCGCCCGCCGGGGCTTCGACGCCGCGATCGAGTCCTGTCCCGGCCTCGACCGGGGGATCGCGCTCCATCGCGGGAGAGTCTTCCACGAACACGTCGCCGCGACGCTCGGGGTCGCCCCATGAGCTGGATGAGCGTCTACCGCTCGAAGCTCCGCACGGCCGCGGAGGCGGTCCGGTGCATCGAGAGCGGCCAGCAGGTCTACTACGGCGGAAACGCCGCGGTTCCCCAGGCGCTCGTTTCCGCCCTCGCCGCCCGTGCGGACGAGCTCCGGAACGTCGGCCTGATCCACTGCCTCCTCCTCGGCCAAGATCCCCTGAGCCGCCCCGAGGTGGCGCGGAGTTTCCGTCACAACTCCCTTTTCGTGGGACCGGCGGATCGGGAGGCGGTCAACGACGGCCGCGCCGACTACGTTCCGGTCTTCATCCACCAGGTTCCTCGCCTCTTCGACGAGAAGGTCGTCCCGATCGACGTCACGATGATCCAGGTCTCGAAACCGGACGAGCACGGGTTCATGTCGTTCGGTACCGAGGTGATGCAGGCCCGCTCCGCGTGCCGTGCCGCGAAGACGGTGATCGTCCAGGTGAACGAGAAGATGCCGCGCGTGCTCGGCGACTCCTTCATCCACGTGAGCCGGGTCGACACGATCGTCGAGTGGACCGAGCCGCTTCCGGCGCTCGAGCCGCGGGAGCCCACCGAGGTCGAGCGGCGGATCGGCGCCCACATCCGTGGCCTCCTCGAGGACGAATGCACCCTCCAGATGGGGATCGGCGGGATCCCGGACAGCGTTTACTCGATGGTCGACGGTCTCCGCGACCTCGGGATCCACACCGAAATGCTCTCGGACGGCGCGATGCGGGCGATCCAGAAAGGGATCGTCACCGGCAACGCCAAGAAGCTCCACCCCGGAAAGGCGGTCATCACCTTCGCCCTCGGGACCGCGGAGCTCTACGACTTCCTCGACGACAACCCGCTCATCGAGGGACATCCCGTCGATCACGTGAACGACCCCTACGTCATCGGCCAGCACGACAACATGGTCGCGATCAACTCCGCGATCGAGGTCGATCTCACGGGCCAGGTCTGCTCCGACTCGATCGGGACCCGGATCTATTCGGGGTTCGGGGGACAGGTCGATTTCATCCGAGGCGCGGCCCGATCCAAGGGAGGGAAGCCGATCATCGCCCTTCCCTCGACGGCGAAGGAGGCTTCGCGGATCGTGCCGATGCTGAAGCCCGGTGCGGGGGTCGTCACCTCCCGCGCGGACGTCCATTACGTCGTGACCGAGTACGGGGTCGCTCACCTCTTCGGTCGGAACCTGAGGCAGCGGGCCGAGGCTTTGATCGCGATCGCCCACCCGAGCCATCGGGACGACCTGGAGCGACAGGCGAAGGAGAGGAAGCTACTTCCCTGAGGGCCGGCCCGAAGCCCCGGTGTTGGCGAGAACCGCTCCCACCACGATCAGCGCGATCCCGACGACGCTCGCGGCGCCGGGAGCGTCCCCGAAGACCACGGTCCCCCACAGGACCGCGAAGGCGACCTGGACGTAGCCGATCGCCATCGCTCGGGCGGCGGGAAGCACGGAGAGACCGTGGGTCAGGTAGATCTGACCGAACTGCGCCGAAACAGCGACGAGGAGGAGGATGCCCCACTCCTTCGGCGTGGGCGGCACCCACGCGACCACGCTCGGCGCGACCGAGACGGGAATCATCACGAGCGCGAACCAGAAGACGACGACGAGGGGGTGCTCGGTCCTCCGCAAGTCGCGCACGGTGATGTAGGCGAGAGCCGCGAGGACGGCCGAGAGGAGCGCAACTCCCACCCACGGGAGGTTTTCCGCACGGATCGCGCCTTCCCTTCCCAGAAATGCCGGGCCGGCGAGCGCCGCCACCCCGGCGAATCCCGCGAGGAGGCCGACGAGCAGCCGTGCTCCGACGCGCTCCCGGAGGAGAAACGCCGCGAAGAGGGCCGTGAAGATGGGATTCGTGTAGTGGAGGACGGTCACCTCGGCGAGGGGGAGGCGCATCGTCGCCGCGTAGAAGCAGGCGAGCGCGACGACCCCGAAGAGGCCGCGGAGCACGAGCGCCCCGCGGCGGTTCCCCCACGGAGAGACCCCTTCGCGCGAGAGGAGCACCCACGTGACGGCAACGGTGAAAACTCCCCGCACGAAGACGACCTGGAGGGTCGGGATCCGCTCCCCGAGGAGCTTCACCGAGAGCGTCATCACGCTGAAGCCGAAGGCGGAGAGGAGCATGAACAGCGCGCCGCGGGGCGCGGAGGCGGGTTCCGGGGGAGGGGTTCTGCCGATCGGCGCAAACGGTTCCAAGGGGGGGATTCTCGCATGGTAGGCTTTCCCCGTGCTTTGGACGGTCCGAGTCGGCGAGCGCGCCACCACCGTCGCCCGCGACGGCACCGCGGTGTACACCTTCGACCTCGAGGGACGCCCCGTCTCCTGGTGGGAGGCCGAGCGGACGTACAAGCGTTCGCTCGCTTCGGAGGTTCACGAGACCCGACGGATCAACGGCCGCACGATCCGGAGGCTTCCCGAGATCGAGGCCGCGGAACGGTTCGAGAAGATCGTCGATCGCGTACGGAAGGCGAGGCAGGCGATCGACGACGAGGAAGCCCGAAGAAGGCTCGACCGGATCCTCGAATGGACCCCGGAGTGCCTCCTCGAGGAGGGCGAGCGATTCGCCGCAGCCTACTCCCCGATCGCGATGCTCCCCCCCGACCAGTACCTCGCGGTCGTTCTCCAGGCGACCTTCGGCTGCACGTGGAACCGCTGCACGTTCTGCAATTTCTACCAGAACCGCCCCTTCCGCTTGCGCTCCGAAGAGGAGTTCGCCGAGCACGCGCGGAAGGTCGCGGAGTTCCTGGGGCGCGGCGCGGCGTTGAGGCCTTGGGTCTTCCTCGCGGACGGGAACGCGCTCGCCCTCTCGACCGAGCGACTCGTCTCGATCCTGCGCGTGGCGCGCGACACCTTCCCGGGGCGGCCGGCCGCCGGTTTCGTCGACGTCTTCACCGGCTCTCGGAAGACCGTACGCGAGTGGCGCCGCCTGCGCGAGGAGGGGCTCGCGCGCGTCCACCTCGGGATCGAGAGCGGTCACGACCCTCTCCTCGAGTGGATGGACAAGCCGTCTCGATCCGAGGAGGCGGTCGGGATCGTGCGGGAACTCAAGGCCGCAGGTCTCGAGGTCGCGCCGATCTTCCTCGTGGGACCGGGCGGGACGCGCTTCGCGGACGCCCATGTCCTCGACACGCTCCGCATCGTGCGCGATTTCCCGCTCGAACGAGGGGACCGGGTGTATCTCTCCCCCTTCGTTCCGCACGACGGATCCGCCTACGAAGAGCGCGCGCGCCGGGACGGAGTCGTTCCGCTCGCTTCGGACGCGGTCGAGGCGCAGTACGCACTCCTCCGGGACGGCGTGTTCGCGACGCACCCCGAGGTGAAGGTCGCCCGCTACGACCTCCGGGAATTCCTCTACTGAGCCGGCGCTCCCCATGCGCGTGCTCTCCCTCGCTCTCGCCGCAGCCGCGCTCCCCGCTCTCGCGGAGGAGATTCCGCAGCGCGTCGGCCTCGACGTCGGATTCTCGTACTGGGAAGCCGTCGGGGACATCGAGCCGTACGCGCCCGAACTGACGTCCGATCAGTTCGGCCCGTTCGACCGCGAGGGTTGGTCCGTCGGCGTCCGATGCCGATTCCGCGTCGCGGAGACACGCAGAGGCTCCCTCTTCCTCGGACCCGCGCTCACCTTCCTCCGTCACGCGAACACGGTGGGGATCCGGTTGGGGGACGAGACGGTGACGGTCGAAGGGGACCTGAGACTTCGAGGACTCCTGCTCGGGGCCGAGGCGGAGTGGGAGGTTCGGACGAGCGGGGTCTTCGAGCCGTTCCTCGTCGCCGGAGTCGAGTACCAGCAGTCCGACGCGGCCATCCAGATCGGAGGGATCACGACCGAGGACTACGACAACGCGCGGGGGCTCGGATACGCGCTCGGGCTGGGGACCGACGTCCGCCTTTCGCGAAATCCCGGTCCCCTTTCGATGCGCGCCACCGCCAGAGTCCGCTGGCTCGATTTCGGATCGGTGTCGTGGGCCGTCCCGGGCTCCGCGGAACTCTCCGGCCCGTCGTACGAGGTTCTCCTCGGATTCGGTTGGGAGAGGGGGACCGGTACCTTTTAGGCGCCGCTCCCAGGGACCACGCCACCTCGTCTCCGATCGAGGAAGACCCGCGGCCGATCCCCCCGCCGACGTTCTCCGTCAGGCGGGGCAATGCGCCGACCGACGCCCGCACGCGCACGCCGGCATTCCTCGCCGGGAAGCGGTGCGAGCCCTCTTTTCGCACTACCATGGCGGGGTGCACCTCCTGCAGATCGGACATGCTTCCTCCGCCCGCTCGCTCCGTCGTGACCTCGCGCGCACGATGACGCGCACCCTTTCGACGTGGGACCTCCTCCGGGGCGGAGACCGGGTCCTCGTCGCCGTCTCCGGCGGGAAGGACTCCTACACCCTCGTCGACCTCCTCGACGAGGCCCGGCGGCGCGCCCCCTTCCCCTTCGAGATCGTCGCCTTCCACCTCGACCAGGCGCAGCCCGGCCACGACCCGGCGCCGCTCCGAGCCTGGCTCGAATCGAAGGAGATCCCGTTCGAGGTCCACCGGGAAGACACCTACTCGGTCGTCCTGGAAGACGCGAGGGCGACCGAAGCGCGGACCTATTGCCGCCTCTGCTCGAGGCTCCGGAGGGGGATCCTCTACGCGGCGGCGGAGCGGCTCGGATGCGGCGTCGTCGCGCTCGGACACCACCGCGACGACGCCCTCGAGACCTTCCTCCTGAACCTCCTCTACGCCGGGAGACTGCAGTCGATGCCCCCGGGCTACGTCACGAACGACGGCCGGTTCCGTGTGATTCGCCCCCTCGTCGAGTGCGCCGAGACCGACATCGCGGCGTGGGCGGCGGAGGCGGCCTACCCGATCCTCCCCTGCCGCCTGTGCGGCTCGCAGGACGACCGGAAGCGCGCGCGCGTCGAGCGGCTGCTTTCCGACCTCGAGCGGGAGATCCCTGACGTACGTTCGGTCATGGCCGCCGCCCTCGCGAACGTGCGACCCTCGCACCTCCACGACCGCGAGGTCCGAGCCGCGTGGGAGGGTGCTGCGGCGCGGTTCGCACCGCGTCGCTAGTAACTGTCCTCCCCCAGCCTCACCTTTCCCCGGAAAGTCCAGTAGACGACGCCGGTGTAGGTCAATACGAACGGCATCCCGACCGCGGCGATGATCAGTCCGATCTTCAGGGTCTTGGGGCTCGATGCGGCGCCGTAGATCGTCCATCCAAGGGCGGGGTCGTTGCTGGCAGGAACCAGGTACGGGAAGACCGCCATCCCGAAGAGGAAGACCATGCAGGCGATCGTGAGAGTCGAGGACAGGAACGCCTGCCCGTAGCGTGCGGCGAACATCGCCCTCGGGATGTTCGCGATCGCGAGGACGTTCAGGACGACGAAGGCCGCGGCCCACGGGTAGCGCTCGAAGTTCTCGACCGCCCCCGGGACCTTCACGAGCGTGACCATCGTGGTGAGGACGTAGAGGACGAGGAAGACTCCCCACGTGTGCCACGTCCATCGGCCGAGCCGCTCTTGCACCGCCCCCTCGGTCTTGAGGAAGAGGTAGATCGCGCCGTGCATCGCGAAGAGGGCGACCGCGAGGAAGCCGACGAGGATCGGGTAGGGCCCGAGGAGATCGGCCGTCGTCCCCGCGAATATCCCGCGCTCGTCCAGAGGGAATCCGACGATCCCGTTCCCCACGGCAACCCCGAAGAGGAAGGTCGCGGTGAGGCTCGACGCGAAAAACCCGTGGTCCCAAAGGCGCTTCCACGCGCCCGACCGGACCTTCCCGCGGAACTCGAGGCTGACCGCCCGGAAGATGAGGGCGACGAGCAGGAGGCAAAAGGCGAGGTAGAACGCCGAGAAGATGGTCGCGTACGCCTCCGGGAACATCGCGAAGAGGGCCCCTCCGAACGTGACGAGCCAGACCTCGTTCCCGTCCCAGAGGGGGCCGATCGCGTTCACGAAGAGGCGCCGTTCCCGGTCCCCCTTCGCGAGCGGGTGGAGGATCCCGACCCCGAGGTCGAACCCGTCGAGGATCGCGTATCCGGTCAGGAGCGCTCCGAGGATGCCGAACCAGATCCGCTCCATGTCACGCCTCCCGGTGCGCGGGCCTCGATGCCGCCGCCTCGAGGAGCCCTCCCTCGCTCCTCGGCTCCTCCCCCGGCCCCCCCTGGATCTTCTTGTTCAGGATGAAGACCCAGAGCGCCCCGAGGAGCAGGTAGACGACGGTGAAGAGGAGGATCGACCCGAGCACCTGCTCTGCCGTGACCGCCTCGCTGACCCCGTCGGTCGTGAGGAGCCCCGCCCAGGTCTCCCGCGTCGACCCGTCGGGCATCGTGACCGTCACGGTCTCGTACCGGATGAACCCATCGGCGTCGCGGGCCGGGGAGCCGTTCTCGTCCGCGACCCAGGGAGGATGCACGATCCACGGCTGCCGCCCGACCTCGGCGGCGATCCAGCCGGCCTGGTTCCCGAGGACGGCCGGCAGGACCGCGAAGACGAAGATCCAGAGGAGCCAGCGCTTCGAGAAGAGCGTCCCGCGCCATCGGAGCCACGACGCGACGAGCGTGAGCGCCAGGAAGAAGAATCCGATCCCCACCATGAGCCGGTAGGTCACGAACGGGATCGTGGCGGGGGGCCTGTGCTCGGGGCGGAAGGCGTCGAGACCCAAGACCGGCGCGGACGCGTCCCCGTGGAGGAGCCAGGAGAGGAGCCCCGGCACCTCGACTCCCGGGACGATCGCGAGCCCCGCCGGTCCCGTGGTCTCGAGCCCTTCGAACGCCGCGAGCTTCGCCGGTTGCTCGCGGTACACGTTCTTCGCCTGGAGGTCGCCGCTGACCGCGATCGCGAGGCTCGACGCCGTCGCGAGGATCAGCGCCCCGGTGAACGATCGCTGCGCGAACTCCTCGTGCCGCTTTCGCAGGAGATACCAGGCGCTGATGCTCATGATGAAGAAGGCGCCCATCAGGAAACACCCGAGGAGCACGTGGGTCAGCCGGTGCACCGTCGACGGGTTGAAGACGAGTCCCCAAAAATCGGTGATCTCGGCCCGAAGGACCGGCTCGCCGTCGACGATCCAGGGTTGCCCGTTCCGGAGCATCGGAACGATGTGGTGCCCCGTAGGGGTCTGCTGCCAGGAGTTCGCGACCACGATCCAAACCGACGAGAAGATCGATCCGAGCGCGACCATCACCGTCGAGAAGAAGTGCATTCGGGGACCCACCCGGTCCCAGCCGAAGACGAGCACCGCGAGGAAGCCCGACTCGAGGAAGAAGGCGAAAATCCCCTCGGCGGCGAGGGCCGAGCCGAAAACGTCCCCCACGAAGCGCGAGTAGGCCGCCCAGTTCGTGCCGAACTCGAACTCCATGACGATGCCGGTCGCGACCCCGACCGCGAAGTTGAGGGCGAAGATCTTCGTCCAGAAGCGTGCGGCGGTCTCGTAGATCGGTTCGCGGGTGCGGAGGAACATCCCCTCGAGGTAGACGAGCACGATCCCCATCCCGATCGTCAGGGGGGGGAAGAGGTAGTGGAACATGACGGTCAGGGCGAACTGCAGGCGGGAGAGCAGAACGACGTCCATGCGGCTCCTCGGGCCGGGGAAGGTCGAAGGGGTTGCCCCCGGCGTACTTGAGCAGGCATTCTATCGTCTCGCTTCGGATCCATCCCGAAGGAGGCACCCATGGGCCCTCGATCCCTCGCGTGGACGCTCGCAACGTTCCTCCTCGCGCCCTCCACCGCTCTTGCCGAGGAGCCCCCCGCCGCCGCCGAGGAACTTCCCGTCACCTACCGCGGCACTTCCGTCACGATGGGAGGCCCCGGACGTTCCCAGACCTTCCGGATCGAGGTGACGATCGAGCGGTGGTCGACCGTCGAGGAGCGGCGGGGCTTTCTCGAAGCGCTGAAGACGGGCGGACAGACCGCCGTCCTCGAGGCGATGAAACCGGTCGAGGTCGGGTACGTCCAGGTGAACAACTCCCTCGGCTACCGGCTCCGCACGGCGGCCTTCGCCGACACCGAGAAGGGGCGGACCGTCCGAGTCGTCACCGACCGGCCGATCGGCTTCACGGAGAGCATGAACGCCGTGCGCTCCCCCGACTATCCCTTCGGCTTCATCGAGTTCACCCTTCCCAAGGACGGCGAGGCCGGAGAGGGAGCCGTGATCTTCGCGTGCCAGGTCTCGTTCGACGAGGCGGGCAACCTGAGCGTCCGGACGCTACCCGGAACGACCGGCCCGCAACGGCTGATGGGGGTCGAGCAGCAGAAGCCCAGGAAGAAAAAGAAGGAGTAGCGTCGCGCTACGGCTTCCCCCGGACCGCATCCTCGACGGTGCCGTAGACTTCGAACGCCCGGTCGAGCTGGGTCGCGGTGAGGATCTTCCGCACCGGCCCGGTCGCGGCGGCGACGAGGCGGATCACCGCCCCGCGGTCGGCGGCTCGTTTCGAGCATCTAACGACCGCGCCGACTCCCGCGCTGTCGATGTACGAGAGGGGCGAAAGGTCGAGCACGAGGAGTCGCGCTCCTTCGTCGAGGATCTGCCGACACTGGTCGACGAGGGCCTCGTCCCCCTTCCCCAAGGCGATTTCACCCGTGCAGGTCAAGACCGGGACGCTCTGCGACTCGCTGCGATGGATGCCCATGGCTCCCTCCGCGCCGGAGTGTAGCAGCGGGCTTCCCCTCACGGCCTCCATTCCCGTCCTCCGAACCACGAAGGTGTAACGCGTCCGGCTTGGTCCGCCCGCGAACCCGCGCCGGGCTCCGGCCCGCGCGCGGCAGGACCTTTGCTATTCCGGCGGCGGACCCCCACTCCAGGAGGACTGTCCGCATGCGCGCATCGGTTCCCCGGCTCGCTCTTGCCCTCGCCGTGTCCGGGCTCGCACCCCTCACAGGGTGCAACGACGCGAAGGACCCCACGGAGCCCGCCGTCGATCCCTCGGCCGTCTCGGCGGCGGCCGGTCTCGCCGCGGTCGCGGTTCCGGACGGCGACCGAGCGGCCCGACTGGTTGCCGGCCTTCTCTCCGGGTCGGTCTTCGGCCCGATCGGTCCGGAACGGGCTCCCCTCGATCGGGCCACCGGCTCGTCCCCGTCCCCGGAGCCCGGCGGACTCGGCCCCTCGGTGCCGGTCCCGGTTTGCCCGGCGGCGGGAGACCCGGTGAGCGGGCTTGTCGTCGACTGCAACGTCGATGCGGGCGCCCTGCGGTTCGTGTTCGGCGGCGCGGTCGACACCGAGCGCGGCCCGGCGACGATCGAGGGAACGCTCGCCGCGCACCCGGTGTCTTCCACGTCGAACGCCGCGATGCGCTACGACGTCACCCTCGTCGCGACGGTCGCGGCCCCCGGGGGGACGGCGACGTGGACAGGGAGGGGCACGGTCGACCTCGACCTCGCGGGAGTCGTCGAAGGTCTCCGTCTCGAAGTCGCCCACACGCTGGACGGTGGAGGATCGTCTTCCTTTGTGGCGACTCCGGCGTCGGTCGACGTTCTCGTTCCCTCGGGAGTACAGATGGTCCGCTTTTTCGCCGACCGGGGCACCGGGTCCGGAACGGCGCAGTGGGGCGGCATGACCGTGGCGCTCCTCTCGGTCGCGGAGGGTTGCCTGCACCTCGATTGGCTCGACCCCGGTCTCGCCGACGAGACGGTCTGCCCCGGTGGGTGACTTGTCGCCGTCCCGTTCCGGAACTAATCTTCCGGCGGAGGCTCACCGACGATGGAAGGCTTGACCGCCGCCGAGCGGGAGTTCCTTCTGCTCGCCTATGGGGCCGGCGCTCGGACCGTCTCGGTGCTCCGCCTCGCCGGTCCGATCGAGGCCCGGCTGACCGCGGGACGACGGCGATTGTCGGGTCCCTCTCGCCTGCGGGCGCTCGCCTCGCTCTACTCGCGGGGAATCGTCGCCCAGACGGCCCTCAACCGCTTCTCCCTCACCCCGGCCGGCAGAGCGCTGCTCCGGATCCTTCGCGCCGGCGGGTCGTTCGAGCACGCCGCCTAGATCAGTCCCGCTCGCACTCGAACTCCGGGTGGAACTCGATCTTCCCGTCGAGGAAGCGCAGCGCCCGATCCAGTCGGAGCCGCAGCGTGATCGCGGTCGTTTCCCCCTCGACGACCGTGAACGGGTCCGTCGGAACGATGGCGGTCCATCCGCCGCCGGGGGGTTCGATCGTGATCCGGGTGTCGTCCTCCAGCACGAGCTGCACCGCCGTCATGTTCACGACGAGCTGGTCGTAGTCGCCGGGAGGAAGGAGTCCGATCGGGAGCGTCACCGTCGGACCGTCGAGGAGGCCGAGCACGTCGACGACGACGGGAAGGGCGATCTCGACCGGGATCAACTCGCCGTCGAGGTTCCGCGCGAGGATCGCGGAGAACGTCACGTTCAACGCCGCGAGGCGGGGCCTTTCGTCGTGCCCTGGGTTCCGGTCATCGGGGTCGTCGTCGTCCTCCCCGAGGGAAGCGACCGGAGTCGGGGGAAGCGCCGCTTCGAGCGTCCGCGAAAGGTCGGCCGCGGTCGTCGAACCCGCCGAGGAATCGAGCTGGATCCGTAGCTGTCCCTTCCCCGCCGCGGTGACCGAATCGCCGCCGGAGCACCCGGCGAGACACACGCAAAGCACGAATGTCAAAAGGGCGAAGGTACTGGAGCGCTTCATGTCTCACCCTCCTCCGGACCCCGTCGGCCCGTCGCACCGAACGTTACCGCGAACCGATCCGCTCGTCCACCGTGCGCACCCGGCGGGAAGCCGCACCGCGCAACGTGACGCGAATCGTGGGGATGCGGGCGCTTGGACCTTCCCTTCGTTCGAGCGGAACGTTCCGACCGGATCCCCCTCGACACACGGGGGCCAACTCCTCTCGGCGAAAGGGCTTGTTCGATCCTCGACCGCCCAACCGTCCTCAATGTTCGCGTCACGTTGGGATCGGCGTCGTCGGCGTTCTCGGCCATCCTGGCCTCCTTGCCGCCGCCCCCTTACGAAGAAGGCCGTTGACGGGGCGCGGGGGCCCCCGTAGCCACTTGAGGATCATGATCCCGAGCGTCCTTCGGGCGGACTACGACCCGCCGAGCGTCCGCGTCCTCTCGGGGGTTGCGGGATGAGTTCCCCTTCCTCCGGATCCGAGGGCAACCGGGGCTCCGTCGGGCTCCCCGACCTGATCCAGACCGTCGTCCTCGGCGGAAGGACCGGACGGATCGCCCTCCGCACCCGGGATCGGGCCGGCGACCTCTGGTTCCACGACGGATCGTTGGTCCACGCCGAAGCCGGCCCACTCTCCGGGAACCCGGCGGTCTACGAGATGCTGTCCTGGACCGACGGAGAACTCACCGTCGAGTACGGCGCGACGACCCGCCGACGCTCGATCGACCAGGAGGCCACCGTCCTCGTCGTCGGGGGCCTGCGCCGACTCGACGAGTCGCGGAGCGTCGCGCCCGCCCACCGTCCGACCGTCCGTGTGACCCGCCCCGCCCGACCGCCCCGACGGCGTACGCGTTCCCCCGCGGCGATCGCCGCCATCCTCGTCATCGCCGTCGTCACGGTGGCGATGATCGCGCGCGCCGGGGCCCCTACCCGGCCGCACCCCAAGAGGACGCTCGAGCCGCCTGCGGACGACCTTCTCGCGC
>CAZVOE010000001.1:28768-89879 GCA_964628935.1 uncultured Acidobacteriota bacterium | reverse complement strand
GCCGGGAACGACCGGGACCCCCGCCGCGACCATCTTCGCGCGCGCCCGCACCTTGTCCCCCATCGCCTCCATCGCCTCGGCGGGAGGGCCGATGAAGACGAGCCCGGCCTCCTCGCAGGCGCGGGGGAGATCGGGGTTCTCGGCGAGGAAGCCGTAGCCGGGGTGGACCGCCTGGGCGCCGGTCTTCTTCGCCGCCTCGACGATGCGGTCGATCCTCAAGTACGACTCCGACGACGGGGGAGGCCCGAGGAGGACCGCCTCGTGGGCGAAACGAACGTGGAGGGCGTCGCGGTCGGCCTCCGAGTAGACGGCGACGGTGCGGATCCCGATCTCGTGGCAGGCGCGGATGATCCGGACCGCGATCTCGCCCCGGTTCGCGATGAGGACCTTTTGGAAGGGCGCCTTTCCGCTCACAGGGGGATGTTTCCGTGCTTGCGGGGCGGGTTCGAGTCGCGCTTGTGCTCGAGGACGCGAAGCGAGGTGATCAGCTTCCGCCGCGTCGCCGCGGGCTCGATGACCTCGTCGACGTAACCGCGCTCGGCCGCGACCCAGGGGTTCGCGAACTTGTCCCGGTACTCCCGGACCTTCTCGGCGCGGACCTCTTCCGCCTTCTCTCCGGCGGCGGCGATCGCGCTCCGGTGGATGATGTTCACCGCCCCCTCGGGCCCCATCACCGCGATCTCGGCCGTGGGCCACGCGTAGTTGAAGTCGGCCCGGATGTGCTTCGAGCTCATGACGCAGTAGGCGCCGCCGTAAGCCTTCCGGGTGATCACGGTGATCTTCGGAACGGTCGCCTCCGCGAAGGCGTAGAGGAGCTTCGCACCGTGGAGGATGATCCCCCCGAACTCCTGCTCGGTCCCGGGGAGGAAACCCGGGACGTCCTCGAACGTGATGAGCGGAAGATTGAAGCAGTCGCAGAAGCGGACGAACCGCGCCCCCTTGATCGAGGCGTCGATGTCGAGGCACCCGGCGAGGACAGCCGGTTGGTTCGCCACGATCCCGACCGACTTTCCACCGAGGCGCGCGAAACCGACCACGATGTTCTTCGCGTAGTGCTCGTGGACCTCGAGGAACTTCCCGTCGTCCACCACGGCCCGGATCGCCTTCTTGATGTCGTAGGGCTGGTTCGGGTTCGGCGGGACGAGGGAGTCGAGAGTCGCGTCCGCCCGGTCCTCGGGGTCGGCGGTGGGCGCGAACGGCGGGTCCTCCATGTTGTTGGAGGGGAGGTAGGAGAGAATCTCTCGCGCGAGGAGGAGGGCGTCCCGGTCGTTGGCGGCGGCGAAGTGCGCGACCCCCGAGACCTGGTTGTGGGTCATGGCGCCGCCGAGCTTTTCCTTCGTGACCTCCTCGTGGGTCACGGTCCGAATCACGTCGGGGCCCGTGATGAACATGTACGACGTGTCGCGCACCATGATCGTGAAGTCGGTGATCGCCGGGGAGTAGACCGCGCCCCCCGCGCACGGCCCCATGATCAGGGAGAGCTGCGGGATCACACCCGACGCGAGCGTGTTCCGGAGGAAGATGTCGGCGTAGCCCGCGAGCGAGACCACTCCCTCCTGAATCCGCGCGCCGCCGCTGTCGTTCAGGCCGACGACTGGAGCCCCCGCCTTCATCGCGAGGTCCATGATCTTGCAGACCTTCGCGGCGAAGGTCTCGGAAAGCGATCCGCCGAAGACGGTGAAGTCCTGCGCGAAGACGAAGACCGGCCGACCGTCCACGCGGCCGTGGCCCGTGACGACGCCGTCGCCCGGGATCCGGATCTTGTCGGTCCCGAAGTCGCGGTTCCGGTGGACGACGAGGGCGTCGAGTTCCTCGAAGGAGCCGGGGTCGAGGAAGACCTCGAGCCGTTCCCGCGCCGTGAGCTTCCCCGCCTCGTGCTGCTTCGCGACCCGCTCGGCCCCTCCGCCTTGCCGGGACAGGGCGTAACGGCGCCTCAGCTCGCTCATCGGTGAGTCGGACATGGCCCCCTCGAGCGCTCTACGTCTTCAGCTTTTCCCAGTCGGCGAGGAACTTCCGGAGACCGACGTCGGTGAGTGGGTGCTCGTAGAGCTGCATCATGACCTTGAACGGCATCGTGGCGACGTCGGCCCCGGCGAGGGCCGAATCGACCACGTGGAGTGGGTGGCGGATCGACGCGGCCAGGATCTCCGTCTCGAAGCCGTAGTTGTCGTAGATCGCCCGGATCGTCCGGATGAGGTCCATTCCTTCTTCCGATACGTCGTCGAGCCGGCCGACGAACGGGCTGACGTAACTCGCCCCGCACTTCGCGGCGAGGAGCGCCTGCGAAGCCGAAAAGCACAGGGTCACATTGACCGGGATGTCGTCGCTGCGGAGGGTCTTGCAGGCCTTGAGCCCCTCCTTCGTGAGAGGGATCTTGACCACGACGTTCGGGTGAATCGCCGCGAGTTCGCGTCCTTGCCTGACCATGCCGGTGGCGTCGAGCGCCGTGACCTCCGCCGAGATCGGGCCGTTCACGAGGCTCACGATCTCTCGGAGGACCTGGCCGAAGTCGCGCCCCTCCTTCGCGACGAGGCTCGGGTTCGTCGTGACGCCGTCCACGATCCCGAGGGACGAGGCCTCGCGGATCTCGTCGATGTTCGCGGTGTCGATGAAGAATTTCACGATTCCTCCTCCGCATCCGCCTCGTCCTCGGCGGGCAGATCGTCGGGGTCGGGCGCGGTCTGCACCGGCGCCGACGTCCCCTCCTCCTCTCGCTCGGCCGTCGGAATCGCCGCCACGACGCGGTCGCCTTCGTCCAGCTGAATCAGCCGGACCCCCTGGGTCGCGCGTCCGATACGGCTGATGCCGCTCACGTCCATCCGGATGATCTTGCCGTTCGCCGTCATCATCAGGATCTGGTCGTCGTCCTGGACCTCGGTCGCGGCGACGACCCTCCCGTTCCGCGCGGTCGCCCGGATGTTGATGATGCCGGAGCCGCCGCGCCCCTGGAGCCGGTATTCGCCGATCGCGGTGCGCTTGCCGTAGCCGTTCTCGGTGACCGAGAGGATGTCGGGTTTCCCGGAGAGGACGTCCATCTCGACGACCTCGTCCCCGGGGGCGAGGCGGATCGCGATGACGCCCCGGGCGGTGCGCCCCATCGGGCGGACGTCGGCCTCCTTGAATCGAATCGACTTGCCGGAGGCGGTCGCGACGAAGATCTCGGCCTCGCCGTCGGAGCGGCCGACGCCGAGGACCGTGTCCCCCTCCTCGAGCCCGAGGGCGATGATCCCGCTCGCGCGAGGGTTCGCGAAGGCCGAAAGCGGGGTCTTCTTGATGACGCCCTGCCGCGTCGCCATGACGACGTACTGCCCCTCGGGAAAATCGCGGACCGAGAGCATCGCCGCCACCTTCTCGTCGGCGCCGATCTGGATCAGGTTGACGACCGGTTTCCCGCGCCCCGTTGAAGAGACGTCGGGGATCTCGTGCACCTTGAGCCAGTAGAGGCGCCCGCTCGTGGTGAAGACGAGGATGTAGTCGTGGGTCGAGGCGACGAAGAGGTGCTGCACCGCGTCCTCGGCGCGCGTCGTCATCCCGATGCGCCCCTTGCCGCCGCGGCGCTGGGAACGGTAGGTCGAAAGCGCCGTCCGCTTGATGTATCCGGTGTGGGACACCGTGATGACGACTTCCTCTTCGCGGATGAGGTCCTCGAGGGAGATCTCTCCCTCGTCCGGCACGATCTCGGTGCGTCGTGCGTCGCCGAACTCGGCCTTGAGCCTCTCGAGCTCCTCCACGACGATCCGGAGCTGGAGCGCTTCGCTGTCGAGGATCTGGCGGAGGCGCTCGATCAGTTTCAGCGTCTCCTCGTACTCCTCGACGATCTTCTGCCGCTCGAGACCCGTGAGCCTCTGGAGCCGCATGTCGAGGATCGCCTGCGCCTGGACGTCCGAAAAACCGAATCGCCCCTTGAGGGCCTCCTTCGCGTCGGGCGGGGTCTTCGACCGGCGGATCAGCTCGATCACCTCGTCGAGGTGGTCGATCGCGATCTTGAGCCCCTCGAGGATGTGGGCCCGTTCCTCGGCTTTCCGGAGGTCGTACTGGGTGCGCCGTACGATCACCTCGCGGCGGAAGTCCACGAAGTGACGGATCAGGTCCTTCAGCGGAAGCACGACCGGCTTTCCATTGACGATCGCGAGCGAGATCACGCCGAAGGTCGACTGGAGCTTCGTGAACTTATAGAGCTTGTTCAGGATGACGCCGGGGTTCTCGTCCCGCTTGAGCTCCAGGACCACGCGGATGCCGTCCCGGTCGGACTCGTCGCGGATGTCGCTGATCCCCTCGATCTTCTTGTCCCGGACGAGGGCGGCGATTTCCTCGATGAGTTGGGCCTTGTTGACCTGGTAGGGGAGTTCCGTAACGACGATCGCGTACCGGTCGCGCCGGTTCGGAAGCTCCTCGATCGAGGCACGGCCCCGCACGACGATCCGCCCCCGGCCGGTCGCGTAGGCCTGCCGGATCCCCTGCACGCCGTAAATCGTCGCGGCGGTCGGGAAGTCGGGGCCCGGGAGGACCTCCATGAGCTCCTCCCACTCGACGTCGTTGTTCGCGACGTACATCTTGATCGCGTCGACGACCTCCCCGAGGTTGTGGGGCGGCATGTTCGTCGCCATGCCGACCGCGATCCCCGAGGAACCGTTGACGAGGAGATTCGGAAAAGCCGCCGGCAGAACGAGCGGCTCCTCCTCGGAGCCGTCGTAGTTCGGGCCGAAGTCGACCGTCTCCTTCTCGATGTCCCGCAGCATCTCGTGGGCGAGCTTTTCGAGGCGGATCTCCGTGTAGCGCATCGCGGCCGGCGGGTCGCCGTCGACCGACCCGAAGTTCCCCTGCCCGTCGACGAGCGTGTACCGCATCGAGAAGTCCTGGGCGAGGCGGACGATCGTGTCGTAGACGGCCTGGTCTCCGTGGGGATGGTACTTCCCGATGACGGTCCCGACGGCGCGCGCGGACTTGCGGTACGGCTTGTCGTAGGTGTTGCCGGTGTCGTACATCGCGTAGAGGACGCGGCGGTGCACCGGCTTGAGCCCGTCCCTCACGTCGGGGAGGGCGCGGCCGATGATCACACTCATCGCGTAGTCGAGATACGATCGCCGCATCTCCTCTTCGATGTTGATCGGGATGCGGTTTTCTTGGGCTTCAGACATCGAGATTCCTCACATCCAGCGCGTTGTCCTCGATGAACTGGCGGCGCGGCTCCACCGCGTCCCCCATCAGGATCGAGAAGAGGCGGTCGGCCTCGACCGCGTCCTCGATGCGCACTTGCAGGACGCTCCGGCGCGCCGGATCCATCGTGGTCTCCCACAGTTGGTCGGGGTTCATCTCGCCGAGACCCTTGTAGCGCTGGATCGTCAACCCGCGCCTCCCGACCTCGAGCAGGTGCGAGAGGAGGGTCTCCTTGCTCTCGAGGACGGTCTCCTCGCCGTTCTGGCGGACGATCAGGGGCCCGACGGTCAAGGGGGAGATCGTAGGGCGGATCCGGCGCATCTGCCGCATCTCGACCGCTTGCCAGAATTCGAGGTTGACGTCGAACTCGCGTTTGCCGCGGGAGGCCGATCGCACTCGTAGCTGCAGGAGGTCGTGCGCCGGGTCGGGGGCCGGCCCGGTCACGTCGTGACCGAGCGCGCGGATCCGGTCGGCGAGATCTCCCAAACGCGCGGCGTCTGCGAAGTCGCTCTTGTCGGCGATCCCCCCCTCGAGGACGAGTTCGGCGACCCGGCGGTCGATCCCCATCCGGCGCATTCCCTCGAGGTTTTGCTCGTAGTCGACCAGGGCCCGGAGAACGTTGTAGAGCTCCGTGCCGCGGATCGAGATCCCTCGGGAGGGGACCTCGACCGTGCGCTCCTCGGTCGCCTTGCGCACGACGAAGTCATCGAGTTCCCGATCGTTCGCGAGGTACCGCTCCTCCTTCCCGCGCTTCACCTTGTAAAGCGGCGGTTGCGCGATGAAGACGTGCCCCCGCTCGATGAGCGCACGCATCTGCCGGTAGAAGAAGGTGAGGAGGAGCGTGCGGATGTGGGACCCGTCGACGTCCGCGTCGGTCATGATGAGGATCTTTCCGTAACGGAGCTTCGAAGGGTCGAACTCGTCCTCGCCGATTCCCGTTCCGAGCGCGGCGATGATCGTCCGGATCTCCTCGTGCGAGAGCATCTTGTCGAAACGGGCCTTCTCCACGTTCAGGATCTTCCCCCGGAGCGGGAGGATCGCCTGGAACCGCCGATCGCGCCCCTGCTTCGCCGACCCGCCCGCCGAGTCCCCCTCGACGAGGTAGAGCTCGCAGCGCTCCGGGTCGCGCTCCTGGCAGTCGGCGAGCTTCCCGGGCAGCGAGCCGGAGTCGAGCGCCCCCTTCCTGCGGGTCAGCTCGCGGGCCTTGCGCGCGGCCTCCCGGGCCCGAGCCGCCTCGACACACTTGCCGACGATGGCGCGCGCGATCGTCGGGTTCTGCTCGAAGAAAGCGCCGAGCTTGTCGTTGACGAGCGCCTGGACCTGTCCCGCCACCTCCGAGTTCCCGAGCTTCGTCTTCGTTTGCCCCTCGAACTGTGGCTTCGGGATCTTCACGGAGATCACCGCCACGAGCCCCTCTCGCGTGTCCTCCCCCTGGAGCGTGACGTCCTTCGCGTCCTTTCCCAGGTTGGCCTGGGCGAGGTAGGCGTTGATCGTCCGCGTGAGCGCGGTCTTGAAGCCGACCAGGTGGGTCCCACCTTCGATCGTGTTGATCGAGTTCGCGAACGTGTAGATCGTCTCGTTGTAGGTGTCGTTCCACTGCATCGCGATCTCGAGGATCACCCCCTCGGATTCCCCCTCGAGGTAGATCGGCTTCGGGTGCAGCGTGCCCCGCGCCTTGTTGAGGTGGGCGACGAACTCGATGATCCCCCCCTGGTAGAGAAACTCGGTTTCCCTTGGCTTTTCGTCCCGCTCGTCCCGCACCGTGATCCGCACACCCTTGTTCAGGAACGCGAGCTCGCGAAGGCGCTGCGCGAGGGTCTCGTAGGTGAAAACGAGCTCCTCGAAGATCTGCGGGTCGGGCTTGAAGGTGATCTTGGTTCCGCGGCGGTCGGTGTCGCCGACCCTCCGGAACTCGCTCGCCGGCTTGCCTCGCTCGTACTCCTGGCGGAAGTGTCCCCCGTCCCGCCAGATCTCGACCTCGAGCCGCTCCGACAGGGCGTTCACGACCGAAACGCCGACCCCGTGCAGCCCGCCCGATACCTTGTAGGCGGAATTCTCGAACTTCCCCCCAGCGTGGAGCATCGTGAGGACGACCTCGGCGGCAGGGCGGTTCTCGGTGGGATGCCAATCGACGGGGATCCCGCGTCCGTCGTCGACGACCGTGACGGAGTTGTCGAGATGGATCACGACGTCGATGTTCTTGCAGTAACCGGCTTGGGCCTCGTCGATCGAGTTGTCCACGACCTCGTAGACGAGGTGGTGGAGCCCCATCGACCCGGTGGAGCCGATGTACATCGCCGGCCGCACTCGGACCGCTTCGAGTCCCTCGAGGACCTTGATGCTGCTGGCGTCGTAGACCTGATCGGGGATGCCCGCCGAGACCGGCGGTTCGACCTTCTCGCTCATGCGCGCGGCACCTCTCGACCTTCCCGTCCCATCGGCGCCCCCCGTCGGGGCCACCGCGGGCCGGTTTGGGTCACGCTTCAGGCGGCCTGGCCCGCCTCGAGCCTGATCTTCCGAACCGGGACGCCGAGCGTCTCGGCGAACCCTTCCTTGGCGGTGGCGAGGACCGCCTGAAACCCACCCGATTCCAGGAAAGCCGCGAGAGCCCTCGCTCTCGGCTCATCGAGGTCGGAATCGAAGTCGTCCATCAGGAAGACCGGGGCTTCTCCCCGGGATTCCCTCAGAACTTCCAGTTTTCCGAGGCTCAAGACTACCATCGCCGCCCGCACCTGACCAGCGGAACCGAACCTCCTCAGGTCGACGCCGCCGAGGTCGACGCGGAGGTCGTCCCGGTGCGGTCCAACGGCCGTGAACCCGAGCCCCTCGTCCGACTCCCGCTCCCGCGCGAGCGCGGCCCGGAAGACTTCGGGGAAGGCTTCCGAACCGTGCTCGCGCGCCTCGACCGGCGAGGGCAGGTACCGCACCAAGAGTTCCGCTCGATCCCCGAGGATCGCACGCTCCGCCTCGCGGAGCGCTGCGGCAAGTCGCGTCGCGTAGGCCCGGCGTCCGGCGTGGACGGCCCGGCCGGCCGCCACAAGCCGCTCGTCCCAGGCCTCCAGCTCCGCTCTGGAATCCCCTCTCCGCCGAGCATTCCTGGAGCGGAGCAGGACGTTCCGCTCCGCGAGCGTCCGGCGGTAGGCCGCCAGTTCTCGGAGGAACGCCTTGCGGATCCCGACCACCCCGCTGTCCAGAAAACGGCGCCGAGCCTCCGGCGGGTCCCGGAGCACGCGAACGCCGTCCGTCGGGAGAGCGACGAGCGCCAGGCGGCCGAGGAACTCGTCCAGCTCTCGCTCGGATCCGTCGGCGACGAGGCGGCGCGTTCCGTTATCGAGAACGATGGCGAGGTCGGAGTCGCCGGCCCGCGCGGTCACCTTTCCCGAGACTCGCGCCGGGCCGCCGTTCCAACTGATCAGGTCGTCGATGCGTCGGGTCCGGTACGAATAGCCGGTGGAGAGCAGGTAGATCGCTTCGAGCAGGCTGCTTTTCCCCTGCCCGTTCCGCCCGACGAGGACGTTGAGCCTCTCGTCGAAGGACACGGAAACCGCCCGGAGGTTTCGCAGCCGGTCGGCGCCGAGGGAGCGAAGACGCACCGAGCCTCAGATGTCGCGCGGCATGACGATGTAGCGGTAGTCGATCTCTCCCGCCGGCTCAGGGCGGAATTGTCCCGGCTTGTCTCCCGCCTTTCTCGGAGCGCCGTCATCCTCTCCCTGCTTTCTCGGGTCGAGCTCCATCCGCACGGACGCGGACCCGACGACCGCCAGGAACTCGCTGAGGTACCGCGCGTTGAACCCGATCACCTTCTCGTCGCCGGCGTACTCGACGCTCATCGCCTCCTGAGCCTCGCCCATCTCCGTTTCGCTCGACAACTCGAGCTTCCCGCTCGAAAGCGTGAACTTCACCGCCTTCCCGAACCGCTCGCTCGCGAGGAGGGACACGCGCCGCACGGCGTCGGAAAGCTCTTGCGTCGGGAGAACGACCGCGGTGCCGCAGGCCTTCGGCATGACCTCTTCGTACTTCGGGAACTGCCCCTCCGGCACGGTCGTGGTCAGGACGTGGCCCCCGACGACGAAATAGATGTGATCTGCCCCGCGCCCGAAGACGACGGTCCCGCCGTCCTCGACCCCGGCGGCGAGCTTGGCGACCTCCGCCAGCGCCTTGCGCGGCACGACGAGGCGGAGATCCGGCGCCTTGGCCGCGTCTACCTTCCGCCGCGCGAACGCCAGACGGTACCCGTCGGTCGCGACGAGGGTGAGTTCACCTCCCTCGAACTGGAGGAGAGCCCCCCGCAGGGAATAACGCGGGTCCTCCGTCGTGATCGCGAACGAGACCCGCTCGACCATTTCCCGGAGCACGAGCGCGGGGAGTCTCATCCCGCGGGACGCGTCCACCTCGGGGAGCTTCGGGAACTCGTCCCTCGGCTGTCCCGCGATCCTGTACCGGACACGGCCGCAGGTGATCACCACCTGGCCCCGCTCGGTCGACTTGAATTTCACTTCGGCGTCCGGAAGGGATCGCGCGATCTCATACAGCTTCCCCGCCGGCAGCGTGATCCCGCCGGACTGCTTGACGTCGGCCCTCGCCGTCCCGCGAATCGTGACCTCGAGGTCGCTCGCCCCCACTTCGAGCCCTGCCGGCCCGGTCTCGAGAAGGAGATTCGCGAGGATGGGGAGTGTGGCTCTCTTTTCGACGACCCCCGTCACGGTCTGCAACTCGTGGACGAGGTCTTCTTTCCGGATCGTGAATTCCATGACCGCCTCTTCAACGCCTCCGGATCGCTACCGAAGTCGGTTCGATCCGGAGGGGAACCAGTTGCACTAGCACCAGGGGGCGCGGATCTGTGGACGGCCGCCCAACGTCCGTATTGTCCGTCATTTCGGGCCGCGAGCGCACGCGGATCTCGAACCCCCTTCTTCCGCGCGGTTCCGCGGGGGCAACCCCCATCGTGGACCGGCGAGGGGCGCCCACACGATTTCCACTGCGGAAGCTGCGGATGGGTCGGTGAACGTCCCGCATCCTACTGAAGATTCTGGGCGAAGCTCTCGACGAGTCTGTCGAATTCTTTCTCGGCGGCGCGCTTCTGCTCGATCTTCTGGACGGCGTGGATGACCGTCGAATGGTGCTTTCCGCCGAATCGTTTTCCGATCTCGGGGAACGATGCCCCGGTCATCTGCTTCGCGAGGTACATGGCGACTTGTCGAGGGAACGAGACGTGGTGGCTGTTCGTCCGGGACTTCAGCTCGCCGACCCGGAGGTTGTAGTAGTTCGCCACGAGCTTCTGGATGCTCTCGATCGTGACCGTCGGGCGCTCCGGGTGAATGAGGTCGCGGAGCGTCTCCTTGGCGAGGTCGAGGCCCACGGGACGCCCGGACATCGAAGCGTAGGCGATCACGCGAATCAGCGCCCCCTCGAGCTCGCGGATGTTCGAGTTGCTGTGAGAAGCGATGAAAAGGGCGACGTCGTCGGGGAGCGAGGCGTTCTCGGCTTCCGCCTTCTTCCGCAGGATGGCGATCTTCGTCTCGAGATCCGGGGGCTGGATGTCCGCGATCAGGCCCCACTCGAACCGGGAGCGCAGACGCTCCTCGAGGGTGGGAATTTGCCGCGGGGGGCAATCGCTCGTGATCACGATCTGTTTTTGCGCGTCGTAGAGCGCGTTGAAGGTGTGGAAGAACTCCTCCTGCGTACGCTCTTTCCCGGCGAGGAACTGGATGTCGTCGATCAGGAGCACGTCGACGTTCCGGTACCGTTCCTTGAACTCGAGCGTTTTCTCGAAGCGGATCGCGTTGATCAGCTCGTTCATGAATTGCTCGGTCGAGATGTACCGAAGTCGCGACGGCCGCCGCGCGGCCATTCGGTTCCCGATCGCCTGCATGAGATGCGTCTTGCCGAGTCCGACTCCTCCGTAGATGTAGAGAGGGTTGTAGGCTCGATGCGGCTGCTCGGTGACCGCCATCGCGGCGGCGTGGGCGAACTGGTTGCAGGAGGAAACGACGAACTTCTCGAAGGTGTACCGCGGATTGAGTCCCGCGAGCGGGGTGGGAGGCTCCGCCTTGCTCGGCTCCGGCGCGGCCCGCCCGGGCGAGAGCGGGGCCTGGAGCGCCTCCGGGCGCGTGGGGGTCACGAAGTCGACCGAAAGCTCGGAACGGCCCACGTCTTTGAGCGCCTCGCGGATCGCGCCGAGGTAGTTCGCGCGGATCCACTCTGCGAACCACACGTTCGGCACCCCGATCGTCAGGCTGCAGCCGGAGTCGTCCAGGAGCACGGTCGGCTTGAACCAGGTGCGGAACGAGTGCGGGTTGATCCGCTCCTCGAGTTTTCCGAGCACGCGGTCCCACGTGTTCTTGGTGTCCTGGGATTGCAAGGGAAGTTCCTCCTGGGTGTCTATGGATGCGAGGGGGCGGGGATATGCGTGCACAAGTTTTCCACAACTGTGGACGGTGGGCGCTCGACGTAAGTGAAGCACCGGCCGGGGTTGCCGCGGAGGGGGCGCCACGCATCCGTAACAAAACGGTCAACCTCGGGTCGAGCGATGTTAAGTCCCTGATAGGAAAGAACTTCCTGAAAACGTTGCCCGCGTCGGAAGGCAAAGGCTCCCGCGGTCACGTGACGGTTCTCCCCCACGACCCGAGTGAATCCGAATGACGTTGGATGCGACGCGCGACGCTACCACAACGCGAAAGCGCGAATCAATCCGCAGTAGGACGAAAGTGAACCGGACGGGGTCTCTTGACACCTCGGAGACCCGTCCCTACCATGCGGTGTTTTCCGAAGGCCCGATCGAGGATTCGAGCCCATGAAGCGGACTTTTCAGCCGAACAACCGCAGGCGCAAGAAGAAGCACGGCTTCCGGGAGCGCATGTCCACCAAGGGAGGCCGTCTTGTCCTTTCCCGACGCCGCCGGAAGGGGCGCAAGCGACTCGTCGTCTGACCGCGCCCGTACCGGTCGCAAGACGTTTCCCCGTGCGGCGCGGCTCAAGCGACGGAAAGACTTTCTCGCGATCTACGAGACCGGCCTCCGGGTCTCCGGCCCCAACCTGGTCCTGTTCGGGAGGACAAGCCGCGACGGCCTCGGGAGGCTGGGCGTCACGGTGACCCGAAAGTGCGGAGGGGCCGTGATCCGCAACTTCATGAAGCGACGCATCCGCGAGATTTACCGGCTTCACCGAGAGGAGATCTCGATCCCGCTAGACCTCGTCGTCAACGTGCGCCGGGGAGCGGAACGGGTCGCGTTCTCGAGGATCGAAGCCGAGTTCCTGCGCCTGGCCCGAGAACTCGCGCGAAAGGTCGAGCGGTGATCGCGAAGCGATGCACGCTCGCGCTCCTGCGCGCCTACAAGCTCGTTGTGTCTCCGGTTCTTCCCTCCGCGTGCCGCTTTTACCCGTCGTGCTCCGTCTACACCGCGGAGGCGGTCGACACCCACGGCGTCGCCCGCGGTCTCTGGCTCGGACTCCGCCGCCTCGCGCGCTGCCATCCTTGGGGGGCGGGGGGTTTCGATCCGGTGCCCCCAGCGCCTTCTTCCGCCGGCAACGCCGCCGGCCGACCGGAGACAAACGTCCGATGAACCCCCAGGGACCGCAACAAGACGATCCGTTCATGGACCGCCGGATGATCTTGGCGCTCGTGCTCTCGATGGCGGTCCTCTTCGGCTGGCAGTACTTCTTCCCGACCGCCGTTCCTCCCCCCGCCGCGCCAGCTCCCGCCGAGATCCCGGCGCCGGCAGACCCCGTGAAGACGGCCCAAGCCGAGCCCTCCGAGCCCGCCCAGGCGGAAGGGGCCCCCTCCTCGGCGAGGGACGCGGTCGCCGCGCCCTCCGTCGAGGCGGTCCGCGTCGAGACCGATCTGTACGAGATCGTCTTCACGAACCAGGGGGCACGGGTCACCTCCTGGAAGCTCAAGCGCTTCGCGCGGGACGAACGGACGTATCCCGATCTCGTTCCGGCCGGTGCGCGGCAAACCGGGGTGCTCCCGCTCGAATTCCGGACCGGCGACGACGCGATCGACCGCGCGCTCCGCGAGGCGCTCTTCGTGGTCGAGCGCCGGCCTCTGGAGGGAGGAGGAGAGGCGCTGACCTTCCGGTGGTCGGACGGTCAGGGACTCGAGGCCGAGAAGTCCCTCTCCTTCCGCGAGGGATCGTACCTGACGGGGCTCTCGGCGCGCGTCGTGGACCGCGGGAGAGAGCGGCCGGTCGCGGTCACGTGGGGGCCGGGGCTCCGGGCGGACGACCACGACGGCGGCGGGTACATCCACTACACCGGGCAGGCGGTGCTCCGCCGGCCGGGCGACACCGCGGAGCGAATCAAGCCGGACGAACTCGAGGTGCCGCTCCTGTACGCACCCGACGGTTCTCCGGGATGGGCCGGTCTCGAGGAGCAGTACTTCGCCGCGCTCCTCCTCCCCGACGGGCCGCGCGGGCCCGTCACGTTGAGTTCCGCGATGGTCCCCGGTGGGCCGAACGGGGACCAAGAGCCGGAGCCCGAGTACATCGTCGCGGTCGGCATGCCGAAGGGGAGCGGCCGGCTCTTCGTCGGCCCGAAAGAATTCCGGCTGCTCCGCGACTACGGCGACGGTCTCGACGAGGTCGTGTGGTTCTCCGACAACGGGTTGATCTACGCGATCGCGAAGTGGCTCTTCCTCGCGCTCATGTGGATCCACGACCGCGTCGTCAGCAATTACGGCCTCGCCATCATCCTCGCCACGCTCGCCCTGCGGATCGTTCTCTTCCCGCTCAACCAGTTTTCGATGGTGAGGATGCGCCGCACGGCTCAGCAAATGCAGAAGCTCCAGCCGAAGCTCAAGGCGATTCAAGCGAAGTACAAGAAGAGCAAGGACCCGCAGGCCAAGCTCAAGATGAACGAGGAAACGATGGCCCTCTACCGCAAGGAGGGGGTCAACCCCCTCGGAGGCGTGACCGGGTGCCTTCCGCTCCTCGCGCAGTTCCCGATCCTGATCGCTTTCTACAACGTGTTGACCGTCGCGGTCGAGCTCAAGGGGGCACCGTTCTTCGGCTGGATCCGCGACCTCACCCTCAAGGATCCCTTCTACGTCACCCCGATCCTCATGGGGGCCACGATGTTCGTGCAGCAGAAGATGACCCCGGCGGCGGGGGCCGATCCGGTGCAGCAGCGCATGATGCTGATGATGCCGGTCATCTTCACCGTCATGTTCCTCAATCTTCCCTCTGGTCTCGTCCTCTACTGGTTCGTGAACAACCTCCTCGGAATCGGGCAGCAGTGGCTCGTCAACAGGCACGTCGCCCGCACCGAGGCCGCGGCGGCGCGGGAGGCGTGAGGCCGTGGGCGGGGAGCGAGAGTTCCAGGGGCGCACCCTAGAGGAGGCGATCTCCGAGGCCGCCCGCTTTCTCTCCGTTGCCGAGGAGGCGGTGCACTACCGTCTCGTCGATGAGGGCCGGCTCGGGGTTCTCGGCTTCGGCGCCCGGCCCGTTCGCATCTCCGTCGACACTCCCGACCGCGCCGCGCCCCCGCCGGCGCCGGAGCCCCAGCCGCCTCGGGTCGAATCCCAGGGTGCGTCGGCCGAGGCGACCGAAGTCGCCTCCGAGCCGCCGAGGGCGCTCGTCGAGACCGTTCGGGCGATCTTGGAGGGGGGCGGGTTCGCGGTGGCGCCCCGGATCGTGCGCGACGGGACGGGGTGGTCGATCTTCCTCGAAGGAGAGGACGAGGACCTTTTCCTCAAGCGGGAGGCGGAACTCCTCCACGCGCTCGAATTCCTCCTCCACCGGATGGCCCGTCGAGGGTGGCCCGATGCGGGCCCGGTCCGGGTCCGCTGCGGAGAGGAGCGCGGAGGGGACGACGGCGAGATCGTCGAGCTCGCGCGAGAGGTCGCGTCGGTCGTCGCGCGCACGGGGAAGCCGAGGAAGCTTCACCCGATGAACCCGTACGAGCGCCGGATCGTGCACGTGACCATCCGGGAGTTTCCGGGACTGACGTCGCGGTCGGAGGGCGAAGGGTTCTTGAAGCGCGTGACCGTGGAGCGCGAAGGGCGCCGCCGCGGGAGGCGCCGCGGCTGACGGCCCGGTTTCATGCACGATCTCGAAGAGACGATCGTCGCCGTGGCGACCCCCCCGGGGCGAGGCGGCATCGGCTGCGTACGGCTGAGCGGACCGCAGGCGCACGCGGTCGCCGAGCGTCTCTTCCGGCCCGGCGGATCGCGGGCCGGAGGGGCGCTCCGGTTCGGCCGCTTCGTCGGGCGGGACGGCGATCCCGTCGATCGCGGGTACCTGGTCCGCTTCGAGGCTGGCCGCTCCTTCACCGGGGAGCCGACGGCGGAACTTTGGGCGCACGGCAGTCCCGCGGTCCTTCGGGAACTCGTGGACGCGGCGCTCGCCGCCGGAGCGCGGGCGGCGGGGCCCGGGGAGTTCACCTACAGGGCGCTCCGGCACGGCCGGCTCGACCTCACCCGTGCCGAGGCGGTGCGCGACCTCGTCGAGGCGCGCACTCTTTGGCAGGCGCGGACCGCCTTCGCGCAGAGCGAGGGGAGCCTGGCGCGGCGCCTCGCCCCGCTCCGAGAGGCGCTCCTCGATCTCGCGGCGCGCGCGGAGGCCGCGGTCGAGTTCGTCGAGGAACCGGAGACGCGGGAGGCGTCCGAGAGCTTCGGCCGGGCCCTCGCCGCGGCCGCCGAGCGAGCGGCGGCGCTCCGCCGCGCGATGAGCACGGGCCGGGTCGCGCGCGAGGGAGTCCAGGTCGCGATCACCGGCCTTCCCAACGTGGGGAAGTCGTCGCTCTTCAACGCCCTCCTCGCGCGGGAGCGGGCGATCGTCTCGGAGATCCCGGGAACGACGCGCGACACCCTCGAGGATGTCGTCGATCTCGACGGCTTGCCCGTGCGCCTCGTCGACACCGCCGAGATGCTGCGCCCCACCGATCCGAACGATTCCGAGGGTGTGCGCCGGGCGAAGGCGGCGCTCGCCGAGTCGGACCTCGTGCTTTTCGTCCTCGACGCCTCGCGTCCAATCGATCCGGCGGAGCGAGGCGCCCTCGAAGAGCTCGACCCCCATCGCGCGGTGATCGTCGCGAACAAGGTCGACCTCCCGGAGTCGGCGGGCCCGCTTCCCGAAGGCGTCCTCGAGGTGAGCGCGCGTTCGGGGGCGGGACTCGCCGCGCTCCGCGCCGCGCTCCGGGAGAAGGCCCTCGGCGGAGGGAGCCTCGAAGACGCCGTGCTCTCCGGCGCGCGCCACGGCGCCGCGATCGAGGGCTGCGCGGAGGCGCTCGCGCGAGGCCTTCGGGCCTTCGCGGCCGGGCTCTCCGAGGAGGCGGTCCTCGAGGACGTCCGCGAGGCGATGCGGCGCCTCGGAGAAATCACCGGCGACGTCGGAAGCGACGATCTCCTCGAACGGGTCTTCGCGACCTTCTGCATCGGGAAGTGACGATGGAGCACACCGTTCGCGCGGACGTCGTCGTCGTCGGGGCCGGGCACGCCGGGTCGGAAGCCGCCCTCGCCGCCGCGACGATGGGGCTCGATACCGTTCTCGTGACGCTCAGCCGCGACGCCGTCGCACGCATGTCGTGCAACCCTGCGATCGGCGGACTCGCCAAGGGGCACCTCGTCCGGGAGATCGACGCCCTCGGAGGGGTCATGGGGCGCCTCGCCGACCGCTGCGGGATCCAGTTTCGCCTCCTGAACCGCAGCCGGGGGCCCGCCGTGCGCGGGCCGCGGGCCCAGCAGGACAAGGAGCGATACCACCTCGCGATGCTCGCGGAGCTGCTCGGCCGGCCGCGGCTCACGCTCGTCGAAGGGGAGGTCGCGTCGCTTCTCGTCGAGGACGGAAGCGTGCGCGGCGTCCGCCTCGGAGACGGGCGGGAGATCGCCGCGGAGCGCGTCGTCGTCACGACGGGAACGTTTCTCCGGGGGCTCCTCCACGTCGGAAGCGATCGCACGCCGGGGGGCAGAGTCGGCGAGCGGCCGTCGAACCGGCTGTCGGCTTCTCTCGCGGCGCTCGGCTTCCGCCTCGGCCGGTTCAAGACCGGAACCCCCCCGCGATTGGCGCGGGAGAGCGTGCGCCTCGAGCGGTTCGAGGAACAGCCGGGAGACCAGGCTCCCGTCTTCTTCTCGGAGGAGACGATCGAACCCGCGCTCCCCCAGGTCTCGTGTCACGTGGCCTACACGAACGGCGACGTTCACCGCCTGATCCATGCGAACCTCGACCGCTCCCCGCTCTTCTCCGGCGCCATCACCGCCCGCGGCCCGCGCTATTGCCCGTCGCTCGAAGACAAGGTCGTCCGGTTTTCCGACAGGGAGCGGCACCAACTGTTCCTCGAGCCGGAGGGTCTCGAGAGCGAACTGATCTACGTCAACGGCTTTTCGACTTCGCTCCCCCCCGACGTGCAACTCGCGATGATCCGGTCGGTGCGCGGACTCGAGGACGCGCAGATGGTCCGTCCCGGCTACGCCGTCGAGTACGACTACGTCGATCCGACGGAGCTCCTCCCGACGCTCGAAACGAAACGGGTGCGCGGACTCTACCTCGCGGGTCAGATCAACGGCACGACGGGGTACGAGGAGGCGGCCGCTCTCGGACTGATGGCCGGGATCAACGCCGCCCTCGCCGCACGCTCCGAGCCGCCGCTCGAGCTCGGTCGGGAGGAGGCCTACATCGGCGTCCTCGTCGACGATCTCGTCACGCGCGGCACGACCGAGCCCTACCGGATGTTCACCGCTCGCGCCGAGTACCGTCTCCTCCTCGGCATCGACACCGCGACGCGGCGGCTCGCTCCGCACGGCCGGCGCATCGGGCTTCTCGATGCCGCGCGGGCCGATCGAATGGAGGCGCGATGGACGGAGTTCGCGGCGACGGTCGAGGCGCTGGGCCGGGAGAGATGGCTTCCCGATGCCGCGACGCGCGCGCGGCTGGCGACTCACGGCATCCTCCTCGAGCAGCCCGCCACGACCGGCGACCTGCTCCGGCGGCCCGAGATCGACCCCGAAACACTCGTCCCGCTGAGTCCCATCCTCGCGGGGATGGACCCGCGCGACCGGGCGCTCGCCGGCGATGCCTTCCGGTACGAAGGGTACGTGGAGCGGCAGAAGCGCGAGGCGGAGCGCATGCGGCGCGCGGGAGAGCGGAGGATCCCGCCCGGGTTCTCCTACCGCGGCCTCGCCGGGCTCTCCGCCGAGATCGTCGAGAAGCTCGAACGCGTGCGCCCGGAGACGTTGGGTCGAGCGGGGAGGATCGACGGCATGACTCCGGCGGCCCTCGCGCTTCTCGCGGCCTACCTCGAGCGACGCCGCATCAGTCCACGGGAAAGTCCTTGAAGGATGAGAGCGCCGGGCGCCGGCGCTTCGTCGAGCGCGGCTTCGGTCGCGTTGGTGCGATACACGAGGCAGGTCTGGTCGGCCGCGCTCGGGTCGATGCCGCTGGGAACGTTGTACGCATCGGCGTCCGTCGTTTCCGACCAGCTCCGGGTGATCTTGTCGGCACGAAAGGTCGCGTCCGGCGAGACCTCGGGGGGGACGCGCGGCCGCGGCGACGGCGGCAAGCGTCCGGCGGCGAGTGGCGGCGATCCGCGTGCGAGCCAGCACGGACAAGGCGCCCCGCTCCCGCTTGCACCGACATGTCGAGCAACGTACGCTCCGCCGCGTGACGGACCCGATCGACCCGCGTGACGCCGCCACCGTGACCGAGATCCGTGTCGGGTCTTCCGCGTCCCGAGGATTCGAGCGCGGCGCGGACCGCGGAGGAACGAGGAAGTGATCGAGGTCCCCGGCGTCGAGGACGCCCTCCGGTCCCGCGTGCTCGCCGGGCAGCCGGCGGAGTGGCTCGGGCCGCTCGTGCTTCAGGCGAGGCGCGTTTTCGAGGAGAACGAACGCCTCCACCTCACGACGATCACCGATCCCGACGAGTTCGCCGACCGGCACGTCGCGGAATCGCTCTCCGCCCTGCCCCTCATCCCCCCCGAGGCGCAAGGGCGTGTCCTCGATCTCGGGAGCGGAAATGGGTATCCGGCGATCCCACTCGCGGTGGCACGACCGGGACTCCGCGTCACGATGACAGAAGCGTCCCGCAAGAAGGCCGAGTTCCTTCGCGACCTCGTCCGCGAGTTGGGGCTTGCGAACCTCGACGTCCTCCACGCCCACGTGCAGCGTCCCGGCGACCTCCCCGAGCCCGGGCCGTTCGCGTTCGTCACGTGCCGGGCGATGGGGAACTGGGAGCGCGTCCTCCCCCGCCTCGCGCCGGCCCTCGCCGCCGAGGGACGGGTGCTTCTGTGGGCGGGTCCGGAGGTGGAGCAGGTCTCGAAGCGGGAGGTCTGGAAGCGCTACCGCCTCGTCGACACCCGGCCGCTGCCCGGTCTCGAGCAGGGCCTTCTCTGGAGTTTCGCCCGGATCGCGCGGCCGGTCGAGCGCTGAGCGCGCCCCTTCGGCGTACATTCCTCGGCGGGTGGGCACGGTCTCGGGGCCCGGCGGAGGGGGATCATGAAGCTTCGAATCGCAGGGATTCTCGTGTGTTGCGCGGCGGTGGCCGGGGCCGTCGCCGCCGCGCCGCCCGCCATCGACTGCAAGTTCACGGACACGCGCGTCGAGACGTTCGCGTCGGGGTCGAACGAGGGAGGGTGGAGCTTCGGCTACGAGGGGGAATTCTTCGACGACCAGCGGGGGCGCAACAAGGAGTTCCTGCACGCGGCGGGTCTCGACACGTTTTACCCGATCGCCATCACGACAGAGCCCTCTGTGTTCACGGGGAACTGGAGCGAGCGGCGCGTGACCGAGTTCGGCGTGGAGCTCGCGACCGTCCAGTACGTGAATCGCGACCACACCTTCCACTCTCCGACGCTCGTCCTCCTCAACGGGATGGGCACCCCCGACGTTCCCGACGACGACTGCATCGTCTTCTTCCAGAGCGGGCTCGACATGCCGCCCGCGAACCAGCCGTCGATCACTTGGGTCAAGTATTCGTTTCCGGTCCCGTCGGCAAGCCCGACCCTTCCGGAGCCGAATAACGGCGACCCGTGCCCGGGAGGATTCTGCGAGACGTGCATCCTACCTGGCGACCCCGATCCCACAGGAAAGCCGTGCTGGGGCGTCTGGAAGGGGACGAACTGTCCGACCCTCCACGATTTCGACCTCACTTGGAGGACGGTAATCGAGAACGTCGACCAGGTGTACGTGAGCTGGCTCTCGATCGAATGGCTCTCGGCGTTCGCGATGTGGGACGTCGGGTTCGACAACCCGTCGATCACGACCTGCCGCTGACTTGCGGTCCCTCCGGCTTCGCCCGACGACAGTCGAGATAGACGACGGCGCACAGGACGACGAACGCGACGAGTCCGAGGGTGTTGAAGAGCGAAGAGGTCTCGCCTCCCACAAGGTGGCTCAGGTCGAGACTTTCCACGACGCGTTTCGTGCCCTCGACGCTCAAGAGAAGGCTCTTCACGACTCCCAGGATCGCGGCACCCGCGATGAGGCCGGAGGCGATGAGGATCCCCTTGTCGGTGCGCGTCTTCGACACCGCCGCGTCGCTCGAGCTCTTGCCGATGAAGTGGGCGACGATCGCCCCGGCGAGGATCGGCGTGTTCAGTTCCATCGGGAGGTACATCCCGAGCCCGAACGCCAGGGGCGACACGCCGAGCAGGTTCATGAGGAACGCGATGACGACCCCGACCCCGTACATCCGCCAAGGGACGCTCCCGCCGCCGATGAAGCTTTGGAGCGCGCTCGCCATCATGTTCGCCTGCGGCGCCTGCAGGGCGTCCTGCTTCACGGTCGAGTCGTAGCCGTAGGTCGTCGCGAGCACCATGATCGTCAAGGTGACCAGGACCGAGGCGAGGAGCGACGCGAGGAGGGCGCTCCACTGGATCTTCTTGGGCGACGCTCCCGTCCAGTAGCCGATCTTGAACTCGGTCACGAGCGTTCCCGCCATCGAGAGCGCGGACGCCACCACGCCTCCCACGAGGAGGACGATCAGCATCCCCGCGTCTCCCTTCGGGAGGCCGGCCGCGAGGAGCGCGACGGCGGTGATGATGATCGTGGTCACGGACATGCCCGAGATCGGCGTCACGGAAATCGTCGCGATCGCCCAGGCCGACACGGTCGTGAAGAGGAACGCGACGACGAGGGCCAGGATCAGCGCCAGCAATGAGAGCGATGTCGCGTTTTCCAGGCTGGCCATCACCACGAACCGGAAGTAGAGGAAGATCGCCACGGCCGTGATCGCGCCGATCACGAGGAGCGTGGGATAGCTCATGTCCTCGTCCGTGCGGTCGTGCGCCCGTTGCACCGCGGAGCCGCCCTTCAGGAGGCCCCCGAGGGCCTCCTTGAGGGCGGTGATGATCACCTTGCTCATCTTGAGAATCGAGATGAGCCCCGCCGTGAAGATGCAGCCGATCCCGATGTTGCGCGGAATCGCCCGGAAAATGTCCCCCGGGCCCGTTCCGGTGATCGCGGAGTTTAGGGACTGGAGCGTGTCCAGACCGAACGGCGCGAGCATCGGGATGAAGACGAACCAGGACAGGAACGACCCGGCCACGATGATCGTCGCGTAACGCAGACCGATGATCATCCCGAGGCCGACGAATTCGGCGCCGGTCCCGAGAGAGAAGATCGCCTTGGTCTGCGTCGTGACGCCGTCCCACATTCGGGCTGCGGCCGTGGTGAAGGTCTCCGAGAAGACCTTGAAGACCCCCGCGAGCGCGTTGTAGACGAAACCCACCGCAAACGAGTAGGTGAGAATCATCACCTGCGCGACGCTTCCGCCTCCCCCGCCGGTCACGAGGATCTCGTTCGTGGCCGTCGCCTCCGGGAACGGGAGTTTCCCGTGCATTTCCTTGACGAAGTAGCGGCGGAACGGGACGAGGAAGAGGACGCCGAGCACCGCGCCGAGGAACGGCACCAGGAAGATCTGGAGGAAGAGCGTCCCGCTTCCCATCGACAGTTTCTCGTCGAGATTCAGGATGTAAATCGCGGGCATCGTGAACACGGTGCCGCCGGCGACGATCCCCGAGGTCGTACCGATCGCGAGAATGTTGACGTTTTCGAGGAGCGAGCTTCGCCTCCGGCCCATCGACAGGAGGATTCCCGACACCCCGATCGCCACGATCGAGATCGGGATCGCCGTCTCGATCCCCTGCCCCACCTTGAGGGCGACGAAGGTGGCCGCGGCCGAGAAGATCACGTTCATGAGGATCCCGACGACGATCGAGCGCCGGGTGATCTCGGGGACGGTCACGGAGGCCGGGACCATCGGGACGTAGGTCTCGCCGGGCCTCAACTCTCGATAGGCGTTCTCGGGAAGCGTGGCGGGCTTCTCGTCGGGATGGGCGTCCACGGGAACCTCCTGGGGTTCGGTGCGGGATTGGCCGGAGCGGAGGAGTCTACCGGAATTCACATCGTCTCAATCCGCCTGGCGACGGAAGAGCAGCCGCGCTCAACCCGAGCGACGATCGGAGGGGGGAAAGTCGGATTCCTCTGCATCCACGATGGGGTTCCGTCTCCTGTTCAGGGGAGCCGTCGCCCTGCTGTGCCTCCCGGTTCGTGTCGCGGGAGTTTGGCCGAGAACGACGGGACCGGGTTGAGCGGCCCCCGTTGACAAGCGTTCGTGAGGCGGCTATTTTTGAGTCATCAAAAAAGAGCCGCCATGAACCAATCGACCCCGGACCCTTGGCTCGCGCTCGCGATCTTCGCCACTTCGGTCGGCGTTGGTCTGCTTCTGTTTTGGCCGCGCCAGGGCCTCATCCCCCGCCTCGCCCGCCGCCGCCGGCTCACCGACCGGGTCCGGCTCGAGGACGCCCTCAAGCATCTCTTTCACGCCACCGCCGACGGAGGTCCTGCGAGCGTCGAACGCCTTGCCGGCTCGATGGAGGTGCCGCGGGACCGGGTGCTGGGCCTGGTCACCCGGCTCCAGGCGGACGGACTCGCGAGGCCAGAGGGCCAAGGCACGGTGCTCACCGACGACGGAAGGGCTTATGCGCTGCGCGTCCTTCGGAGCCATCGGCTCGTCGAGCGCTATCTTGCCGATCGGACCGGCGTCCGCCCGGCCGACTGGCACGATCTCGCCGAGGAACGCGAGCACGCGTTGACGACAGCCGAGGTGGAGGTCCTCGCCGCGAGAATGGGTCATCCGCGGTACGACCCGCACGGCGATCCGATTCCCACCTCCGCCGGTGAGCTCCCGGAAACGAGCGGCCTTCCGCTCTCCGCCGTCAGGCCGGGGGAAGCAGGGACGGTCATCCACCTCGAGGACGAGCCGCGGGAGATGTTCGAGCACCTTCGCGGGCTCGGGCTCGACCTGGGAAAGACCCTCATCGTCCGCGCAGTCGGTGAGTCCTCCCTCGAAATCGAACTCGAAGGGCGAACCGTCTCCCTTCCCAGAGTCCTCGGGCCGGCAGTGAGCGTGGCGTCTCATCCCGGTCGGACGACCGCGAGACCTCGAACCCTTGCCGACCTCAATCCCGGCGAGTCGGGGCACGTCGCCCGCATCTCCCCCGTCTGCACCGGGTCGGAACGCCGCCGACTTCTCGATCTCGGCGTCGTACCCGGCACGGAGATCCGAGCGGAGTACGCGAACGCCTCGGGAGATCCCGTCGCCTACCGCATCCGCGGCGCACTGATCGCTCTCCGCCGCGCGCAGGCGCGGGCGATCGAGATCGAGCCCGCGGAGCAGCGAGGCGCCGCATGAAGGGATCCCGCGCCCCCGTCCCCCTCGTGCAGATCTCCAACCGGAGCGCTCCCGTCGATCACACGGTCGCGCTCGCGGGGAACCCGAACACCGGAAAGAGCACCGTCTTCAACGCGCTCACCGGACTCCGCCAGCACACCGGGAACTGGCCGGGAAAGACGGTCGCCCGCGCCGAAGGGAGGTTTGAGGAATCCGGTAAGATCTTTGGTCTCATAGACTTACCTGGAACCTATTCCCTCCAGGCCGGTAGTGTCGACGAGGAGGTCGCGCGCGATTACCTCCTCTTCGGGCGGCCCGACGTCACCGTGGTCGTCCTCGATGCGACACGGCTCGAACGGAATCTGAATCTGGCCCTGCAGGTGCTCGAGGTGACCGACCGGGTCGTCGTCTGCTTGAACTTGATGGATGAGGCGAAGCGACACGGGATCGGCATCGATCCTCGGGCGCTCGCCCGTGAGCTCGGAGTGCCGGTCATCCCGACCTCGGCGCGACGCGGGGAAGGGATCGCGGAGCTGCGACAGGCGATCCAACGCGTCGCGACCGGAGCTGAGACGCCGCGTCCGTTCCGGATCGCTCGCCACGCCGCTGCGATCGAGGAACACATTGGGGAAATCCGCGAGGCGGTCGAGCGCGCTTTTCCCGGCCTTCCGAACGCCCGCTGGGTCGCCCTGCGCCTCTTGAACGCCGACGAGCGTGTCGCGGAAGCGATCCGCAAGGGGGAGTTCGGAATCCCGCGAGCGCCCGGAGCCGCCGATGCGGTGATCGCGGCGGCGAGCGCTGCGCGTTGGCGGCTTCCCGCCGACTTCCACGACAAGATCACGGAGGCGATCTACCGGGAAGCCGAGCGGATCACGGCGCGCGTCCAGTTGACCGGCCTGCGCAAGGCAGGCTTCGATCTCGACCGGACCCTCGACCGCATCCTGACGAGCCGAGTCTGGGGATTTCCGGTGATGATCGCGTTGCTCGCGCTCGTTTTCTGGCTGACGATCGCCGGGGCGAACGTTCCCTCCTCGCTTCTTGCCTCTCTCCTCGTCGACAGCGGCCATCCGTTTCTCCGAGGGGTCGCCGATTCGTTCGCCTTCCCCGCATGGCTCCAGGGAGTGCTGATTGACGGGGTCTACCTCGCGACAGCGTGGGTCGTGAGCGTGATGCTCCCCCCGATGGCGATCTTCTTCCCGCTGTTCACCCTTCTCGAGGACTTCGGGTACCTCCCGCGTGTCGCTTTCAACCTCGACCCGCTCTTCCGGAAAGCCGGCGCGCACGGAAAGCAGGCCCTGACGATGTGCATGGGATTCGGGTGCAATGCGGCGGGGGTCGTGGCGACTCGGGTGATCGACAGCCCTCGGGAGCGCCTCGTCGCGATCCTCACGAACAACTTCTCCCTCTGCAACGGGCGCTGGCCGACGCAGATCCTGATCGCCTCGATTTTCCTCGGTGCGCTCGCCCCGCCTGCGCTCGCCGGGGTCGTGGCGGCGTCCGCGGTCGTGGCGGTGACTCTCCTCGGCGTGGCGGCCGCCCTCGCGTCGTCATGGTTGCTCACGCGGACGGTCCTGCGCGGAGAGCCGACCTCGTTCAGCCTCGAGCTGCCGCCCTATCGGCCTCCGAGGATCCTGCAGACCCTGTACACCTCCCTGATCGATCGCACGCTCATCGTCCTCGGGCGTGCGGTCCTCTTCGCCGCACCGGCGGGAGCGGTCACCTGGCTCGTCGGGAACATCGAGGTCGGCGGGGCGAGCCTCGCCCATCATCTCGCGGCCGGTCTCGATCCGATCGGATTTCTGATCGGGCTGAACGGCGTGATCCTGCTCGCCTACGTCGTCGCGATTCCGGCGAACGAGATCGTGATCCCGACGATCCTGATGCTCACGGTCCTCACGGGGGGGATCACCGGCGTCGGAGCGGGCGCGGGAGTGATGTTCGAGCTGGACGAAGCCGACGCGGTGGCGTCGCTCCTGCGCCAGTCGGGATGGACAACGCTGACGGGCATCAACCTGATGCTGTTCAGCCTCTTCCACAACCCTTGCTCGACGACGATCTACACGATCTACCGGGAAACGGGGAGCGCGCGTTGGACCACGCTTTCGGTCGCGCTCCCCCTCGTCCTCGGGTTCGTCGTCTGCTTCCTCGTCGCCCAGGTTTGGCGGATCGTCACGGGCACGGGCTGAAGTTGCTCCGCTCGGCCGCCGCGGCCAGCCCCAGAGTCCCCTCGTTTCCTCCAAGACTCTCCGCAGTGATCAGGTAGAAGAACCCCTGCCCCGCGAGCGGCTCTTCGAAGTCCTCGAGTTGCGCATCGGTGCGGTCGCCGTCGAGGTCGTCGCGGCAGACGCCGAACGACCCGTACGAGAGGTTCGAGAGGAGGTCCCTGTAGACGTGGTACTCCGCCGCCGAGGGTTCGGGGTTCCACAACAGCCGGAAGTCGTTGAAGTCGAATCGCAGGTTCACGACCTCTCCCGGGACGAGGGCTCCATTGTCCACTTCGTAGGCCCCGCAGTCGTTCACCGCGATCCCGTCCCCGTCGAAGTCACGCAGGCGAGGCTCGCCCGCGAGGTCGGTCGGCGGGATCCCGGCGTACCCGGACGCGGAAGGACCGTGGTCGAGGCAGGGCGAACCGGCCTGCGGCCTCGAATCGAGGCCGAGAAGGGCGTCCTGCGAGAGGTTGCCGTTCCCCGGGGTGCAGGCTGGATCGCCCGTGTCGCTCCACGAGATGCCGGCGCAGGAGGCGTTCGCGAGGTCGCCTCCCGCGTTCCCCCAAACGATCGAGCGGTCGACGGCGACAGATCCGCCCGCCGTGTTGTCGATCCCGCGGCCGGCGTTCCCCTCGATCGTCACGTACTGGGCGGTCACGGAGGCACCGGACCCGAGACGGATCCCGTCCGCGCCGCTCGTCCCGTCGGCGACGAGGACGTTCCGGAGGACGACGCTCCCCTCGGCGATCACCCCCGCGGTCGTGGGGCCGCGCATCTCGACGCGCGATGCGTCGAGCGAGGCGCCCAAGGCGACCCGTGCGCCCACCGCCGCGAGCTCGCCCACCGTCGCGCGGCGCAGCGTGTGCGCACCGGCGTCCGCCTGGTAGGCCTCGAAGGAGATCATGTCGAAGACGATGTCTTCGGCGAGAGTGTCCACGGCGCTACGGATCCCCTGGCCTCCGCGAAGGGTGAAGTCGCGGACCACCATCGGCACCGTGCCCGCCTTGTTGAGGAACCGGAAGGCGGCGTCGGAGAGGCCGTCAACGACGACCGGGTCGCCCGTCCCGTCGTCGATTCGCTCGAACGTGTACACCTGGTTCCGGTCGACGCGGACGGCCTCGAGGTACGGCCCGAGTCCGGGATAGATCTCGATCCGCGTGCCCGACTGGAAGGTCGCGTCGACGGCGTCCTGCACGACGGCGAAGTCGGCCCCGTCCAGCGGATCGCTCGACACCCGGAGCACCGGGTTCGCGTCGCACGCGTCTCCGACGCCGTCCCCGTCCTCGTCGTCCTGGGAGGCGTTCGCGACGAGGCAGCAGTTGTCGTCGCAGTCGACGGTGTTTCCGCCCGAGCACGGGTCGGGGAAGCCGTCCCCGTCGTCGCAGGCGACCGGATCGCCGTCGTCCCCGGGCGCCCCGAGGAACGACCCGAAGAGCACGCCGTCGCTGACCCGGGATCCCGCTCCGTCCGGGTCTTCCGTCTCGCATCCTTGGAGCGGCGGATCCCCCGAGGGTCCGCTCGCCGCCCCACACCAATTCGAGACCGCGTCGACACAAGCGGTCGCCGGCGTGACGTTCTCCACCCCCCAAACGGTTCCCGCCAACGTGCTGTCGCGAAAGACCGCAGAGGTTCCCGAAGAGCGGACACCCGTCCCGCTGTTTCCCGTCAGGACCCGGGACAGGGTCCCCTCGAGGACGGCGTTCGAGAGATCCAGTCCGACGTTGCAGCGGCTCAAGCTCAGCTTGTCGACGGGCCCGAGAGTTCCCTGGACGTGGACGCAAGAAGTCGCGTGACGCACCTGCGTTTCGTACAGCTCCGCCCGTCCGAACGCGCGAACGTGGAGTCCCTCCCAGTCTCCGGCGGCGGGCGACGGGGCGGCGGATCCGAAGTTGATCGTCTGGAACGTCCCCCCGCCCGTCCGGCCATCGGCGATCAACTCGCCGGGGTTTCCGGTGCTGGTCCCCCCCACGTAGAACGACCGGCCCGCCTGCATCCGGATGGCGACACCGGGGAGGAGCGTGAGGGTGGTGCGCCCGTCCGGTCCGTCGGTTCCCTGCACCGTGACGTCGACGAGAGTGAAAACGAACGGACCGGGTGCTGCGGACCATGTGGCGTCGGCCGAGAGTGCTCCGCCGATGACTTCGAGGACTGCGCCCGGGATGACGTTGAACGTGTTGTTCCGGGAGAAGCCGTCGAGCGTCGCGATCGGCACGCGGGACGTTCGGGCGCCCCAGTTCTCGAAAGTGTTTCCTGTCCACAAGACCGCCGGCAGGCTTCCCGCGTAGAACACGCTCCGGATCGCGCTGCAGTTCTGGATCGAACCGGAGACGCTCGAACCGTTGCCGAGATAGACGTCGAAGGTGGACCCCGAGTTCAGATCGCACTCAGCGACCGAGACCGGATCGGAGTTGAAGCGAATCGCGTTGTCGGTCGTCCCGGTGATCGCGATCTGGCTCATCGCGATCGGCCCCTGTTGATAGACGCCGTAGCTCGCGCTCTCGGTGATGATCAGGTCATCGAGGGTGAGCGTGTTCCCGCTCGCGTGCTGCGCGTAGACGGCCGCCCATCCTCCCGCGCCGGCGTAGTCGATGCGCGCGTTCCGGATCAGGGAGGGACGTGCCCCTGCGCGGAAGTAGAGCCCGGTCCAGCTCCCGCGCGTGGGAGTCGCGCTCGAGGAGGTGAAGACGATCCGGGCAGGCCCCCCCGCGGCGTTCCCATCGGCGACGAGCGCGCCGGGGGTTCCCACGACGGTGCCGCCGATCTGAAGCTGGGCGCCGCTGTTGGCGCGCAGGACGACACCCGGTTCGAGCGTCAGCGTCGTGATCCCGTCGGGACCGTCGGTTCCGAAGACCGAGACGCTGTTGAGGAGGACGTAGGCGTCCGCCGTGGCAGTCTTAAAGGCGGCGTCCAGGGAAACCGTATCGCTGAGGACATTTACGAGGGCGCTCGGGACCTTCGCGAACGAGTTGTCGACCCCGAAGTCCCCGATCTCGTTCGCGGGGATGCGGGAGACACGCGTACCCCAACTCACGAAGGCGTTCCCGGACCAATCGATCTGCGCGTTGCTCGCGGCGTAATTGACGCTCGAGATCGTGCAGCCGGTGACCGTTCCGGTGATGGACGCGTTGCTCCCGATCCCGAGGTCGTCCGCGGAGTTCGAGGTGATCGTCGAGTCGGACAAGGCGAGCGTGACCGGGCCCTGGAGCTGAAGGCCGTTCCCGGCGTTGTCCTGCACGACGACCTGGTCGAGGGTGAGGACCGTCGCGGCGGCAGTCGAGACGTAGATCCCGGCCCAGCCGCCCCCGCCGCCGTACTCGACACGGGCGTTGCGGATCGTCGACGAGCGAGCGCCCGCTCGGAAGTACAGCCCGGCCCAGCTCCCAGGTGACGGCGTTCCGCTGGAGGACGTGAAGAGAATCTGGGCAGGCCCCCCCGTGGCGTTTCCGTCCGCGATGAGCGCCCCCGGGCTCCCCGCGGAGGTGCCGCCGATCTGAACCTGGGCGCCGCTGTTGGCGCGCAGGACGACACCCGGTTCGAGCGTCAGCGTCGTGATCCCGTCGGGACCGTCGGTTCCGAAGACCGAGACGCTGTTGAGGAGGACGTAGGCGTCCGCCGTGGCAGTCTTAAAGGCGGCGTCCAGGGAAACCGTATCGCTGAGGACATTTACGAGGGCGCTCGGGACCTTCGCGAACGAGTTGTCGACCCCGAAGTCCCCGATCTCGTTCGCGGGGATGCGGGAGACACGCGTACCCCAACTCACGAAGGCGTTCCCGGACCAATCGATCTGCGCGTTGCTCGCGGCGTAATTGACGCTCGAGATCGTGCAGCCGGTGACCGTTCCGGTGATGGACGCGTTGCTCCCGATCCCGAGGTCGTCCGCGGAGTTCGAGGTGATCGTCGAGTCGGACAAGGCGAGCGTGACCGGGCCCTGGAGCTGAAGGCCGTTCCCGGCGTTGTCCTGCACGACGACCTGGTCGAGGGTGAGGACGGTGGACGCGGCGGTCGAGACGTAGACTCCGGCCCAACCTCCTCCTCCGCCGTACTCGATCTTGGCGTTTCGGAGGGTGGACGCGCGCGCCCCCGTGCGGAAATGGAGACCACTCCAGCTTCCCGGTCCCGGCGTGGGGCTCGAGGTGGTGAAGAGGATCTGGGCCGGCCCGCCCGCGGCGTTACCATCGGCGACGAGGGCTCCGGGGTTTCCGGTGGTCGTTCCTCCAATCTGAAGCTGAACGCCGCTGTTCGCGCGTACTTCGACGCCGGGCTCGATCGTGAGGGTCGTGATTCCGTCCGGGCCGTCGGCTCCCACAACGACGACGGTGCCGGTCAATGTGTACGGGGAGCCCGCGAGCGTCCAAGTCGTGTCCGTCGAGATCGTCCCGCCGGGAACGGTCGTCTGGGCGACCGCCGGTCCGCCGAGCGCGATGATCGCGAGCGGAAGCGCGTGGAAGAAGAACCGTCGCTCTTTTGTCGTTGGCATCGCCTACCTCCCCTGCTTGTGCTACGGGAAGTAGACGGACCAGACGGTGTGATTCCCCCACCGTAACGCCGCCGACATATCTGTCGGCAAAAAGGCGCACGCCGACAATAATGTCGGCGTGTTGGCAGCGGGCCCGGCCGCCGATGTGGGGGCGTACCAGGCGGAAAACGCGGTGGGTTCTGGAGTTCCATCTCCATCGCGATGCCCGCACCATGAAGCGTCGAGCCGGGGGTCCTGTCGAGATCGGAACGGCAAACCCAAGGGCCCACGGGAACTTCGGCCCGCGCCTTCTCCCGAAGCGAGCACCGATCCGTCACCTCATGTTCCACGTGGAACGGTGGAGACCCGGCATACCCACGTTCCACGTGGAACCTCGCCTCCCCCGCTGTGGTAGATTCCGACCTTTCCCGCGGGACATCCATGGGCCGAGTCGTCGCCATCGCGAATCAAAAAGGGGGAGTCGGCAAGACCACGACCGCAGTCTCCCTGGCCGCAGCGTTCGCCATCGCCGAGCGTCCCACCCTCCTCGTGGATACCGACCCACAGGCGAACTCGACGCGCGCCCTCGGTTTCGCGCCCGACGTCGACCGGCCGTCGCTGTACGACGCCCTGTCGGGCGACGTCGGTCTCGGAGAGATCGCTCTCGCTTGCCCCGATCTGGCTCACCTCCACCTCATTCCCTCGGATCGCGACCTTTACGGGGCCGAGGTCGAGCTCGTGGAGGTCGAATCGAGGGAGTTCCGGCTTCGGGACCTTCTCGAGCCCTACAGGGGGCGATTCGACCGGATCTTCCTCGACTGCCCCCCGTCGCTCGGCCTCCTCACGGTCAATGCCCTCTCGGCCGCGGACTCGGTTCTGGTGCCGGTGCAGTGCGAGTACCTGGCCCTCGAGGGGATCTCCCAGTTGATGGAGACGATCGACCGGGTCCGGGAGTCGCTCAATCCGCGCCTCGAGATCGAGGGGGTCGTCCTGACCATGTACGACGACCGGACCAACCTCTCCCGCCAGGTCGTCGACGAGGTCCGAAACGTGTTCGGGGATCAGGTCTTCCGGACGGTCGTCCCGCGGAACGTCCGGCTCGGCGAGGCCCCGAGTCACGGCAAGGCGATCTTCCTCTACGACATCCGGTCGAAGGGCGCGGAGGCCTACCTCGGGCTCGCCAAGGAGATGATGGAGCATGAAACGCAAGGCGCTCGGTAAGGGGCTCGGAAGTCTCATTCCCAAGGCCCCCCCGCGGACCCCGGCTCCACCGCCCCCCGAGGCCAGTCCGGTCGCGAGATCCGGCGAAGTCCAGCTGGATATCGACCGGATCCGGCCGAACCCCCGCCAACCCCGAAAGGCGTTCGAGGAGGCCGCCCTCGAGGAACTGGCGGCCTCGATCCAGGTCCAGGGGCTTCTCCAGCCGATCATCGTGCGCCCGCTCGGGGGCGGGACGTATGAGTTGGTCGCCGGAGAACGACGCTGGCGGGCCGCGCAGCGGGCCGGTCTCCACCGGGTTCCCGCGGTGATTCGCGAGGTTCCCGACGAGAAGCTCCTGGAACTCGCTCTCATCGAGAACCTCCAGCGGGAGGACCTCAACCCGATCGAGGAGGCCGAGGGCTACCAGCTTCTCCTCGACGATCTCGGCCTCACGCAGCAGGAGGTCGCTTCTCGGGTGGGGAAGCAGCGCACGAGCGTCACGAACGCCCTTCGCCTCCTCGGCCTCCCACGGAAAGTGCAGGACGATCTTCGGGCCGGGCGCCTCGGCGCCGGGCACGGAAAGGCGATCGCCGGCCTCGCCTCGGCGGCCGACCAGACCTCGCTCGCCGAGCGGACGGTCCGCGAGGGGCTGTCGGTCCGCCAGGTCGAAGCGATCGTCGCCCGATTGAGCGGTCCGAAGCGATCGAAGGCAGGGCGTCCCTCGGAGCGCGACCCGAACGTCGTGGCCGCGGAGCAGAACCTCCAGCGAGCGGTTGGCACCAAGGTGCGGATCGTCGGCGGTCCGAAGCGGGGGAGGATCGAACTCGCGTACTACAGCGCCGACGAGCTCGACCGGCTGTACCAGCTGCTCGTACGGGCTAGCCCGAAGGGACAGGGAAGCCGCTAGTCGCGCCGACAATCTTGTCGGCGATGTCTCATCCGCCGACCGTTTTGTCTGCATGTTTGGCTTCGCCGACGTTCATGTCGGCAGACCCAGCGGCACCCTTTCGTCATCGACCTGCCGAAACCGTCATCCCACGGGATGCTTCCCGAGGTGGACACGCGTTTTCCTTCAGAAAAACCACCTCTCTCCCCTGGTACGCCCCTGGCTAGACGCGACGACGCGAGACCGTCGCCCGCCGCCGGGTCGGACGCCCGCTCGCGAGGGAGGTTGGATGTTCGGAAAGCGCCGTAAGCGGGGAGACTCGACGTCCGGAAGCGAGGAGATCCACGGGTTCCTCGGCGAAGGCACGGTCCTCGAGGGCGACCTCAACCTGCAGGGAGGGTTCCGGGTCGACGGGAAGATCCACGGCCGCGTCCGCTCCGAGGCGATCCTCGTCGTCGGTCCGAAGGGAGAGATCGCCGGCGAGGAGATTCGGGCTTCGGAGATGACCGTCAGCGGCACGGTGAAGGGGAACCTTCACATCGAGCAAAGGCTCGATATCCTTTCCGGCGGCAAGGTCCTCGGCCACGTCCACCTGGGCCGACGGGCGCTTCGAATCGATTCGGGGGGCCTCTTCGAGGGGACGGTCTCGATGCCGGATGGCGACGATGCGCGGGCCGAGAATCCGACCCGCCGACCGACCTTGGTCGAGAAGCCCGCCTCGGCTTGAACCGTTCGCCGCGGCCGTGCTATCTTCCGCGCCTTCCGTGATCAAAAGGAAGAACCGGCAACCCGATCGCTGACCGGCGTCGAGCGAGGAGGGGCGCCGTTCGGACCCGACGGGGCGGGAATCTCCGAGGCGCGGATGACGGACCGAAAACTCGCGACGCGCTACGCCAAGGCGTTGCTGGCGTCGCTCCCGGATCCTCAACGGGCCGCGCAGACCGACGCGTTCCTCACGGCGCTCGCGAAACACTTCGATGAATCGAAGGCCCTGAGAGACGTCCTCCTGAACCCCGCACACCCGCGATCGGCGCGCAGAAAGGTCCTCGCCGACCTCGCGGCGGTCCACGGAGTTCCCGCCGAGGTGGGGAGGTTCCTCGGGATCCTCCTCGAGAATGGTCGCCTCCCCTTGCTCCCCTCGATCGCCGCGGTGTTCCGGGAGGAACGGGAAGCGGCAAGCGGAATCATCAAGGCCACGATCACCTCCGTCCGGCCGCTTCCGCCCGAGCTTCGCCGTCAAGCAGAGCACTCGATCGCACGCCTATCCGGCAAGAAGGTGCGCCTCGAAGAGCACGTGGACAACTCCCTCCTCGGCGGAGCGGTGACCCGCGTCGGGTCGATGGTGTACGACGGAAGCCTCAAGACGCAGCTCGAGCGCCTCAGGCGCCGCATGTCCCAGGAGTAGCCGCGCATGCAGATCAAGGTCGACGAGATCACGAAGATCCTGAGGCAGCAGATCGAGGGGTACGATCGCGCGACGGACCTCGCCGAAGTCGGAACGATCCTCTCCGTCGGCGACGGGATCGGCCGCATCTATGGCCTCGAGCGGGTGATGGCCGGCGAGCTACTCGAGCTGCCCCACGGCGTGATGGGGATGGCGCTCAATCTCGAGGAAGACTCGGTCGGCGCCGTCCTTCTCGGCGAGACGACCCTGATCAAAGAGGGTGACCAGGTTCGCCGCACCGGGCGGATCATGCAGGTGCCGGCCGGGGACGCCCTCGTCGGCCGGGTCGTCAACCCGCTCGGCGAGCCGCTCGACGGAAAGGGCGCGATCGCGGCGACCCATACGATGCCGATCGAGCGCATCGCCCCCGGCGTGGTCGAGCGGACGCCGGTGAAGGAGCCCCTTCAGACCGGCCTCAAAGCGATCGACGGGATGATTCCGATCGGCCGCGGGCAACGCGAGTTGATCATCGGCGACCGGCAGACGGGGAAGACCGCCATCGCGGTCGACACGATCCTCAACCAGAAGGGAAAAGGGGTCATCTGCATCTACGTGGCGATCGGGCAGAAACAATCGACGGTGGCCCAGGTCGTGAAGACGTTCGAGGACTACGGTGCCATGGACTACACGATCGTGGTCGCCGCTGCCGCTTCGACTCCCGCGCCGCTCCAGTACCTCGCCCCCTACGCCGGCTGCGCGATGGGGGAGTACTTCCAGTTCCACGGCTCGAATGGTCGACCCGCCGGTAAGGACAACCCGGGCCGCGCCGTCCTCTTGATCTACGACGATCTCTCGAAGCACGCGGCGGCGTACCGCGAGATCTCTCTCCTCCTGAGGCGGCCGCCGGGTCGCGAGGCTTACCCCGGGGACGTTTTTTACCTGCACTCTCGGCTGCTCGAGCGCGCCTCGAAACTCAACGATGGCGGGGGAGGCGGGTCGCTGACGGCTCTTCCGATCATCGAGACTCAGGCCGGCGACATCTCCGCCTACATCCCGACGAACGTGATCTCGATCACCGACGGGCAAATCTTCCTCGAGGCCGATCTCTTCTACTCGGGCGTCCGTCCCGCCATCAACGTCGGCCTCTCGGTCAGCCGGGTCGGCGGTAACGCCCAGATCAAGGCGATGAAGCAGGTGGCCGGAACGCTTCGTCTTTCCCTCGCGCAGTATCGTGAACTCGCCGCGTTCGCCCAATTCGGGTCGGACCTCGACAAGGCGACGCAAGCGCAGCTCGCGCGCGGAAAACGGCTCACCGAGATCCTCAAGCAGTCGCAGTACAGCCCGGTTCCGGTCGAGAAACAGGTGATCATCGTCTTCGCCGGGACGAACGGGTACCTCGACGACCTGGAGGTGGAGGAGTGCCGTCCCTTCGAGGACGGTCTCAACCGATTCCTCGACTTGCACCACCGCGACCTCCAGGACGAGATCCTGAAGAAGGGCGCCCTGGACGACGACCTTCGGACGCGGATCGGCAAGGCGATCGACGCGTTCAAGGCCGAGTTCGTCGCGCAACGCATTCCGGCCCGGTGAGCGGATGGCGAAGACCCAGCACCTCCGCCGTCGCATCCGTTCGGTCAAGAACACCATGCAGGTGACCCGTGCGATGAAGATGGTGTCGGCCGCGCGCCTGCGGCGGTCGCAGGAGAATCTGCTCGCCGCCCGGCCTTACGCACAGCGGATTCACGCGGTGCTCCGATCGCTCGCGGCCCGGGCGAATCCGGAGGCCCATCCGCTTCTCCGCGTCCGCGAAGAGAAGAAGATCGAGGTCGTCGTCATTTGCGCCGACCGCGGGCTTTGCGGCTCGTTCAACACGAACATCCTCAAGCGGGCGTTCCTGTTCCTCGGCGAGAACCGCGACAAGCGGATCGAGCTGCACGCGGTCGGCAAGAAGGCGCGCGACTACTTCCGTCGCCGTCAGGTGCGGACGGGCCGAGAGTGGGTCGACATCTCGCGGCGCATGGACCCGAGCCTCGCGGGGGAGATCGGAAAGGACGTGATCGAACGTTACACCGCCGGCGAGGTCGATGCGGTCTACCTCGTTTACAACGAGTTCAAGTCAGCGATCCAGCAATCCCCGACGGTGGAGCGGCTGCTTCCCGTCGAACCCGCCCGTTTCGAGTCCGGGGAGAGCGCCGACGACTACATCTACGAGCCGGACGCGGCGGCGTTGTTCGACGAACTCCTTCCCCATTTCGTGTTCAACCAAGTTTTCCACGCCATTCTCGAGTCGGCCGCCGCCGAGCAAGCCGCGCGGATGACGGCGATGGACTCGGCGACGAACAACGCGCAGGAGCTGGTGGAGACCCTGACCCTGCACATGAATCGTGTGCGCCAGGCCTCGATCACCACGGAGATCATCGAGGTCGTCTCGGGCGCGGAGGCACTGGGATAACGATGAGCAACGTCGGCAAGGTGGTCCAGATCATCGGTCCGGTGGTGGACGTCGAGTTCGACGAGGACCACCTCCCCTCGATCTACAACGCGGTGCGCGTCTTCGACGACGGCTCGGCGACCGGCGTTCCGATCGACGTCACCTGCGAGGTCGAGCAGCATCTCGGGGAGAACCGGGTGCGGTGCGTCTCCATGGAGCCGACGGACGGGATGGTCCGCGGCATGCGCGCCGAGGACCTCGGACAACCGATCAGCGTCCCGGTCGGGGAGGCGACGCTGGGTCGCGTGATGAACGTCATCGGGAAGCCGGTCGACAAGCTCGGTCCGATCGAAGCGCAGGAGCGCTGGCCGATCCACCGCGAGGCGCCTTCCTTCGACGAGCAGTCGACGAAAATCGAGATGTTCGAGACGGGGATCAAGGTGATCGATCTCCTCGAGCCCTACACCAAGGGCGGCAAGACCGGCCTGTTCGGGGGCGCGGGCGTCGGGAAGACGGTCCTCATCATGGAGCTGATCAACAACGTCGCACTGAAGCACGGCGGCTATTCGGTCTTCGCGGGAGTGGGGGAGCGCACCCGCGAGGGAAACGACCTTTGGCTCGAGTTCCAAGAAACCGGGGTCGTGAACATCCAGGACCCATCGAAATCGAAGGCTTCGCTCATCTACGGGCAGATGACCGAGCCTCCCGGCGCGCGCCTCCGCGTCGCGCTCACCGGTCTCACCGTGGCCGAGTACTTCCGCGACGTCCAGAACCAGGACGTGCTCCTTTTCATCGACAACATCTTCCGCTTCACCCAGGCCGGCTCCGAGGTCTCCGCGCTTCTCGGACGGATGCCGTCGGCGGTCGGTTACCAGCCGACCCTGGCGACGGAGATGGGGGAGTTGCAGGAGCGCATCACGTCGACGACGAAAGGATCGATCACCTCGGTGCAGGCGATCTACGTTCCCGCCGACGACTACACGGACCCGGCACCGGCGACGACCTTCGCCCACCTCGATGCGTCGACGAACCTCTCCCGACAGATCGCAGAGCTCGGCATATACCCCGCCGTCGATCCCCTGGCGTCGACATCCCGCATCCTCGACCCGCGCGTGTTGGGGGAGGAGCACTACGCGACGGCCCGCGCCGTTCAGGGGATCCTGCAACGCTACAAGGACCTTCAGGATATCATCGCGATTCTCGGGATGGACGAGCTCTCCGAGGACGACAAGCTCACGGTCTCCCGCGCACGAAAGCTCCAGCGGTTCCTTTCGCAGCCGTTCCACGTCGCCGAGCAGTTCACCGGCATGCAGGGCCGCTACGTGAAGATCGAAGACACGATCAAGGGGTTCCGGGAGATCGTGGACGGCAAGCACGACGACGTCCCGGAGCAGGCGTTCCTCTACGTCGGGACGATCGACGAGGTCCTCGAGAACGCCGAGAGACTCAAGGCCGGAGCGCGCTGAGGGATCGATGGCTTCCTCGACGGTCGAACTCCAGGTCGTGACGCCGGCCCGGCGGGTCTTCGCGCAGCCGGTGGACGAGGTGATCCTCCCGGGGGCCGAGGGGTACCTCGGTGTGCTTCCCGGCCACGCCCCGCTCTTGACGGCGCTCGACGCCGGCGTGTTGCGGTGGAGGTCGGGGACTCGAAAGGGGGCCGTCGCGATCTCGGCCGGATTCGCGGAGGTGCTGCGCGAGCGGGTCACCGTTCTCGCCGAGACGGCCGAGCGGGCGGAGGAAATCGACGTCGCCCGCGCCCGCGAATCGAAGCACCGAGCGGAGGTCGAGCTCAAGGAACGCGCCTCCGACGATCGCGCGCTGCGGCTTGCGGAGGCGCGTTTGAAGCGAGCGCTCGCGCGCATCGAAGCCGCTTCTCGGACGGAGTGAAACCCTCTCTCGCCTTCCTGCTCCTCCCGGCTGCCCTCGGCTGCTCACAGGACGTCCGCATCGGATGCGTCCTTTCGTCCACCGGCGCAGCCGCGAGCTACGGCGACCAAGTGCGGAAGGGGATCGACCTGGCGCTCGAAGTCGAAACGGAATTGGGCGACCTTCCCGGCCCCGTCTCCTTGGTTTTTCGGGACGACGCCACGAACCCCGAGGTCGGGGTCCGCGCCCTCGAGGAGCTGGCGAGCCGCGAGCGCGTCCCATTCGTGATCGGTGCGGTCTCGTCCTCGGTGACCCTCGCGCTCGCCCGAGCGTGCGAGCGCCGGGGGATCGTCCTGCTGTCCCCGACGGCGTCGGCTCCGGAGATCACCGATGCGGGCGACTGGGTCTTCCGCATCCATCCCGCGGACGGGGCGGAGGCGGTCTCGATGGCCGACTTCGCCCGCGATCAGGGGTTCCTGCGGGTCGCCGTGATCGGCGTGGAGGACCGGAACGGCGTCCGACTGCGCGACACGTTCGTCGACCGGATCGCCGAGGTACGGCTCGAACTCGCCGGGGTCGCGATGTTCCATGAGGGCAACGAGGAAGAACTGGAGCGCGCGGTGCGCGCGATCGCAGCGCTTTCGCCGCAAGCGGTCTACGTCGCCGCCTACCCGAAAGAGACCGCGCAAGTCGCGAGGCGCCTCGACGAACTCGGGGTCGGGGCACGCCTGCTCGGAACCTCGGCGCTTGGTGAGGAGTTCCTTCGCTCGGCGGGGCCGGCGGCGGAGGGGGCGGTCTTCCCCGGTGCGACGTTCGACGTCGACGACGATGACCCGGCGGTGAGCCTTTTCGTCGAGCGATACCGGAAGAGGTACGGCGAAGATCCCGATGCCTGGGCCGCCCACGGGTACGACGCCCTGCGGATTGCGCTGCGGGCGTTCCGGGACGCCCCTCGCCTCCGTCCCGAGGCGCTCCGGGACGCGCTCGCCGCAATCGACGACTTCGACGGCGCCGCGGGTCCCACGGCGTTCGACGCGAACGGGGACGTGATGCGCTACCCTCGACTCCTCGTGGTCCGCCGCCGGGAGATCGTTCCGTACGACCGCGTCGTCTCCGAGGGAGGTATCCTCGCTCCCCCGGGGAGGGGACCGTGACCGGCCGCGTCGGCAAGACCCATCTCACCATCGTCGTTCCGGCGTACAACGAGGAGCGGCGGCTCCCCGCGACGCTCAACCGGATCGCCGAATACGTGGACTCCCGGTCGCTCGACGCCGAAATCCTCGTCGTGGACGACGGATCGGCCGACGGAACGGCCCGCGTCGCCGCCGAAGGACTCGCGGGCGGACACGGACGACTGCTCCGAAACGCCGCGAACCGGGGAAAGGGGTACTCCGTCCGAAGAGGAGTTCTGGAAGCCTCGGGGCGGTGGGTTCTCCTGACCGACGCGGACTTGTCCTCGCCGATTGAGGAGCATGAGGTGCTCGCCGCTGCGGTCCGAGACCGAGACTTGGACGTCGCGATCGGCTCGCGGGCGCTCGATTCCGCCAAGGTCGAAATCCGGCAGAACATCGTCCGCCAGTCGATGGGCAAGGCGTTCAACCTGGCCATTCGCGCCATGACGGGCCTCCCGTTCCGCGACACGCAGTGTGGCTTCAAGCTCATGGACCGCGTTCGCGTCCGGCCCCTCTTCGAGACGATGGTCGTCGACCGGTTCGCGTTCGACGTCGAGTTCCTCTTCCTCTGCTTGCGCTTCGGGCTGCGAGTGGCCGAGGTCCCGGTCGTTTGGCGGAACGCGCCCGGCTCCACGGTGAGCCTCCTCCGGGATCCGATGAACATGCTCCTCGACGTGGCTCGCGTGCGGTGGCGTTTCCGCCGCGGCCTTTACGCCCCGAAGACGGGGCGTCGGGAGACCCCGTGAGTCGGCCGGCGCGGGTCGCTTCGGAAAAGGTCGTCCCGCGGGGGTCGATCCGCGCGACACTCGCCGCCGACCGGCGGAGCGGGCGAACGGTCGTCTTCACCAACGGATGCTACGACCTTCTCCACGCCGGCCACCTTCACCTCTTGGAGGCGGCCGCGGTCCTGGGGGATGTCCTCGTCGTCGGCATCAACACGGACGCGTCGGTGCGTCGGCTCAAGGGTCCAGCGCGACCGATCCTCGCGTTCGAGGAGCGCGCGCGACTCCTCGGGGGGCTCTCGGTCGTCGATTGGGTCGTCGGGTTCGAGGAGGACACGCCAGAGGCGCTGATCCGGGAGGTTGTCCCCGACGTGCTCGTCAAAGGGGGCGACTGGACGCCCGACCGGATCGTCGGAAGAGACTTCGTGGAGGGAAGGGGGGGAAGGGTCGTGTCCATTCCCCTCGAGCCGGGCTCGTCGACGACCGAGTTGGTCGCCCGGATCCGAGAGGGGCGGGGCTCGGGCTCACTTCCGTGAGGCGGGGGCCGGCCCTGTTCGCGCCGCTTCTCGATTCGGACGCGTGGCGCCGGATCGAGGAATCGGGTCGCGCGGGTCGACACGTCGTCGTTTCGGGGCTGGTCGACGGCGCGAAGGCTCTCGTCGAGGCGCTTCTCTTCCGATCGCTCGAACGGCGCCTCCTCCTACTGGTCCCCGACGACGCCGCACTCGACGCGAGGAGGCGCGACCTCGGGGCGTTCCTCGAACTCGGCTGCGGCGACCGTCGCTCGATCGCGGTGTTCCCGGCCCTCGACGCCGACCCGTACGACGACATCCCGCCGCATCCGGAGGTCTCCCGCCAGCGCGTCGTCGCGCTTGGCCGTATGGCGCGACGGGAGCGGCTCCTCCTGCTCGCCCCGGCGCGCGCGCTCCTCGAGTGGCTCCCGTCGCCGGACGAGATTCGCGCCGCGAGCCGAGTCATCCGTCCGGGCGACGTTCTTCCCCCCGACGCGTTGATCCTCCAGGCGCTCCGGGGCGGGTACCGGCGCGTCGACGTCGTCGCGGCGCGTGGAGAGATCAGCCGAAGGGGGGGGATCGTCGACCTTTTCGCTCCCGACGCCGAGGAGCCCGTGCGCATCGAGTTCTTCGGGGACACGGTCGAGACGATTCGCTCGTTCGACACGGATCATCAGCGTTCGACGGGGATGCTTTCCGAGGCGGCGTACGGCCCCGCAGTCGAGGTCCCGGCGAACGACGAAGCCGTCGCGCGTCTCGCGCAGCACCTCGAAGGCGGGGCGGCACGCGCGCGGACAGACGACCGGCCGGTCCTCCCGTTCCGCGAGCGGCTCGAGCGACTTCGAACGGAAGGGTGGCTTCCCGGCTTCGAGGCGCTCGCCGCGCTGGTCGCCACGCGCCCCTCGACGCTCCTCGAGCATCTGCACGGAGGGATCGTCGTCTGCGAGGAGCCGGAAAGGGCCGGCGAGGAGATCGCACGGGCGTCGCACGAGCGGACCGCGGCCTGGGAGCAGGGGAGCAACCGTACCCTTCCGCCACCCGAGGCGCTCTGGCGGGATCCGGCGGTGGCCGCCCAGGAGGCCTCGATGGCACTCGTCGCTCTCGAGGAACTGGAACGTTTCGAGAATCCACCCGGACGGGACGCCGTGCTTCTACCGACTCGGCGGGCGCGGAGCTGGTCGGGGCGGATCCACGAGCTCGCGGCGAAGCTCCGCGACGACGGGTCGCACGGGGTCCGAACGATCTGCGTCCTCCGGGCGACGGGAGGGGCCGAGCGACTCGCCGAGATCCTCTCCGAGTACGGGCTCCACCCGGCGATGGGGAGCGAGAGAGCCGCTCCCGGCGAGGAACTCTCCGTCCGGGGCGGACTCTTCGTGACGGTCGGGGGTCTCCGCCACGGGTTCGACCTTCCCGACCAGGCGATCTCCATCCTCGCCGAGCGCGAGATCTTCGGCGAGGAGCCGAAGGGTGCGGAACAGAGGGGGCGTGGGAAGGGAGCGTTCGTCTCCGACTTCCGCGACCTCGAGCCCGGCGGCCTCGTGGTGCACACCGACCATGGCGTGGCGCGATACGTGGGGCTCGGCCGGCCGAAGGGCGGGAGCCTCAACCGGGACTTCATGGTGCTCGAGTTTCAGGGCGGCGACCGCCTGTTCGTTCCCGTCGACCGGCTGGATCTCGTGCAAAAGTACAGCGGGGTCGCGGGGCAGAGACCGCCGCTCGACAAGCTCGGCGGTCCGGGGTGGGACCGGGTCAAGACCCGGGTCCGAAAGTCGGTCGAATCGCTCGCGAAGGACCTGCTCGAGCTCTACGCCGAGCGGCGCGCTGCGAAGGGACACGCGTTCTCCCCCGACGGAGCGTGGCAGCGCGAACTCGAGGCGGCGTTCCCGTTCGAGCTGACCGAGGACCAAAGGCGGACACTCCGCGAGATCAAGGAGGACATGGAATCGGATCGCCCCATGGACCGCCTCGTCGTCGGGGACGTCGGATTCGGCAAGACTGAAGTCGCCATCCGAGCCGCCTTCAAGGCGATCATGGACGGCAAGCAGGTCGCGTTCCTGGCGCCCACGACCGTCCTGGCCGCGCAGCACCACCAGACGATCCGGGAGCGATTCGCGCCCTTCCCCGTCAAGGTGGAGATGCTCTCGCGATTCCGGTCCGGCGCCGATACCCGGAGGGTCCTCGACGCCGTCGCGCGCGGAGAGGTCGACCTCGTCGTGGGGACGCACCGGCTCTTGTCGAGCGACGCGAGGTTCCGGGCGCTCGGGCTGTTGATCGTCGACGAGGAGCAACGATTCGGCGTTTCCGACAAGGAGCGTCTCAAGAGGCTCTCGGTGGGGATCGATGTCCTCTCCATGACCGCGACGCCGATCCCCCGCACGCTCCAGATGTCGCTCGCCGGGGCCCGCGACCTCTCCATCATCGAAACGCCTCCGACAGGACGGTCGGCGATCCAGACCTACGTTGTTCCGTTCCGGAAGGGCATCGTCGCTCAGGCGATCCGCCAGGAGTTGCGGCGCGGAGGGCAGGTCTTCTTCGTCCATCATCGGGTGGAGACGATCCCTCCGCTCGTGCGGGCGCTGCGGGAGATGGCCCCGGAAGCGAGAGTGGCGGTCGCCCACGGTCAAATGCGCGAGCGCGAACTCGAAACGGTGATGCTCCGGTTCGTGCGCCACGAGGCCGACGTGCTGGTGACGACCACGATCATCGAGAACGGTCTCGACATTCCGAAGGCGAACACGATCCTCGTCAATCGAGCCGACCACTTCGGGCTGGCGCAGCTCTACCAGCTCCGCGGGCGGGTGGGGCGCAGCGAGGAGCGGGCTTACGCCTACTTCCTCGTGCCCGGACGGCACGTCCTAACGGAGACGTCGAAGCGGCGCCTCAAGGCGCTCCAGGAGTTTCAGGAACTCGGCTCGGGCTTCCGCCTCGCAGCGGCCGACCTCGAGATCCGAGGCGCCGGGGAGTTCCTCGGGTCCCGGCAGCATGGCCACATCGCCGCGCTCGGTTTCGATCTGTACGTCCAGATGCTCGAGCGGGCCGTGCGCGAACTCAAGGGCGAACCCGTCGTCGAGCGGACCCCGGCCGCCGTCCACCTCGGCGTCGATATCAAGATCCCGGAGAGCTACCTCCCTGACGTCGGCGATCGCCTCGCCCTATACAAGCGACTCGCGGCCTCGCGCGACGAGTCGGAGATCGACCGACTCGAGGCCGATACCGAGGATCGCAGCGGGCATCTTCCTCCGTCGGGGCGGAACTTGTTCGCGGTCGCCCGGCTCCGCCTACTCGCCGAGGCCGCGGGGGTGCGCTCGATCGACGTGGCCGACGGCAGGATGCGGGTCCGATTCCACGAGCGATCGCCGGTCGACGCCGCACGGCTCGTGGATCTGGTGAGGATCCGGCGGGGCTCGCTCGCCCCCTCGGGCATGATGGTCCTTCCGGCTCCGGCCAGGGCCTCGGAGCGGATTCGGGCGGCGAGGGACGTCGTGGAGGCGGTCCTGGGAAAGGGGGCCGCGTGAGCCGTGTCGGTTGGGTTCTCCGAGGGGTCCTCGCCGTGGTCGCCGTGATGGCGCTCGCGGCATGCGAAGGCGAAGACAAGGCGAAGATCGCCGATCTCCCGGTGGCATTTCTCGGGGAGCGAGCCATCACGCGCGGCGAACTCGACGACTACCTCGCCTCGCAGCTCCAGATGGACGACGAGGGAGCGTGGGAGGCCGAAGCGGTAACGGCGGAGGTTCAGAGCCGACTGCTCGATGATCTCGCGAAGGAGATCGCCCTCGCCGCCGAGGCGGAATCCGTCGGCCTCGACGTCGATCCGGAGGAGATCGACGCCTGGCTCACCGGAGGAGCGGTGGGGAAGGAGGGATCCGCCGCCGAGGAGGAGGCGCGTCGAAAACGAGCGCGAAGGGAAATTCTCGTGCAGAAGCTCCTCGAATCGGAGGCTCGCGCTGCCTCGATCGTGACCGACGAGGAACTCGACGCGTACGTCGCGGGCGCGGCCGGTACGGGGGATCCGGAGTCGGTCCGCCGGAGCGCGCGCGAGCACATCGAGCACGAGAAGGCGGAACGCGCCGTCGCCGCGCTCGTTGCGCGGGTGACGTCCTCCACCCCCCTCCGGGTCGTACCCGAGAACCTTCCGTTCCGGTACGTGGCCGAATCGGCGGGAGCGCCCGTACACTAACCTCATGCGAGGCTTTCGGAGTTCGATTGTCCGGGCGATTCTCTGCACGTGCTTCCTCCTCGTCCTCGCACCGGCGAGAGGGGAAGTCGTCGAGGAGATCGTCGCGAAGATCAACGACGACATCATTACCCGGTCGGAGTTCGAGGCGGCGGAGCAGGAGAGCGTCGCCGAAGCGTACCGGCGCCTGAGCGGGGCCGAACTCGATCGCGAGATCGACCGGATGCGCAGGGAACTTCTCCGCGACATGATCCAACGTAAGATCCTCTTGCATCGCGCGATGCGGATGTACGATGTCGACAAGCTCGGATCGGCCCTGATTGACTCGTTCCTCGAACAGCAGGGGATCCCGAACCGCGACGAGTTGGCGCGTCTGCTGGCGGCGGAGGGCCTCACCGAGGAGGACCTGCGCAAGCGCCTGATCGAGATGTATGCCCCGCAGGAGGTGGAAAACTACGAGGTGCGGAGCCGCGTCTCGGTCTCCGAGGCGGAGGTCCGGCAGGCCTACGACGCCGATCCGGAGCGTTTCCGCGTGGCCGCCGAGGCCGTGGTCCGGGAAATCGTGATCCTCTCCGCACAGCGCGGTCGCGCAGCGGCGCTCGAGCTCGCCGAGGCGGTGCGCGCCCGAGCGACGACGCCGGGCGCCGACTTCGCGGCGATCGCGTCCGAAGTCTCGGAGGCCGGCACCCGGGCGCAAGGGGGGCTGCTCGGGAAGGTCCGGCGGGGCGATCTCGCGCCCGCCCTCGAAGCGCAGGCTTTCAGTCTTGCGGTCGGAGAGGTGGGCCCGGCGATCGAGACGGACTACGGGGTTCACCTGCTCATGGTGGAGTCCCGGCGGGACGACGCGATACAACCGTTCGAAGAGGTGAAGGAGTCGATTCGAAGGGAGATTTGGAATCAGCGATACCGGGACCTCAACAATGCGTTCATGAAACGGGCTTGGGAGGAGGCGGAGGTCTGGGTTTCCCCGAAGTACGCGGCCAGGCTTTCAAAACCCTAAAACCTTCAGAAGCGGCTTGCGCCGACATGCGTCTGCCAGTAGGATTTTTGAGAATTGGATCGTTTCCCGCGAATGGCGAAGCGGACCCCGCTGCCGTCGGGGGACGATGTGGTCACGAAAAAGCGTAATTATACGAATTCAATTTGGTAGAACTGGCGGCGGGGCCAGGCGATTCGGGAGCCACCATGATGAACCGGAAGCTCGTGCGACCCAATCTCGCCGAACTCAAGGAGAGGCTCGGTAACGGCCGGAGCGGCGGCGTCCTTACCCCGGCGATCCAAGGACCGCCGCCCCGGGAGCGGACAGAACCCCCCCCGGGCCAGTCCGCCCCTCAACCCGGAGGGCCGAGGCGCCGATCCGCACCCCCCGACGCCACGAGCGCGGAGGCGTTCTACTACCTGAAACAGATGAACGCGCGGACTCCGATGGTCGTCGTTCTCGACGACGGACAGCAGCTTCGCGGCCACATCGAGTGGTACGACCGCAACTGCATCAAGGTCAACCGCGACGACGCGCCGAACCTACTCGTCTTCAAGCACGCCATCCGGTACCTCTACAAGCAGGAAGAGGAACACAAGGGGATCTGACGCCCCTCCCACGGGAGCCCGGGCCGAATCCAGGGCGAAATTGCCCCGAATCTCTTGTCACGGTTCCGTTACGGTGCTAGACCTGCGCTCCGCGACAGCGGTCCGAACGGAGGCAGGCGTTGAGATTCATCCCGCGCGAGGAACGTTTCTTCGACTTGCTGGAAGCCCAAGCCGCGGTCGTGGTGAAGGGGGCGAATCTCCTCGCGCGCTGCATCCTGGATCGGGGAGATCTTGCCGAGATCCGCAAGGCGAGCGAGCGCATCCACGAGGTCGAGCAGGAGGGGGACGAGCTGGTCCACCAGCTGATGGACAAGCTCAACAAGACCTTTCTGACGCCGCTCGATCGAGAGGATATCTACGAACTCTGCGTGCGCATGGACGACATCCTCGACTACGTGGATGCCGTCGCGAAGCGTCTCGTCACATTCCGCATCACCGAGCCCACCCATCACGCGGCGGAATTCGCGAAGATCATCGAGTGCTCCGCGTCGGAAGTCGAAGCCGGCGTCCGGCTCTTGCGCGATCTCGGTCGGCAGGACGAAATCGTCCGTCAGTGCGCCCGAATCAATCAGCTCGAGAACGAGGCCGACCAGGTGATGCGGGATGCCTTGAACCGCCTGTTCAACGGGGAGCCGCGGGACACGCTCGAAATCATCAAGTGGAAGGACGTCTACGAGCACCTCGAGCTCGCGACCGACAAGTGCGAGGACGTCGCGGACGTCATCCAAACGGTCCTCGTCAAGTACTCCTGAGCGCGAGAGACGGACCTCGGTCGTGTCGTTCGGCATCGTCGAGACGTTGCGGGCCCTGGCCGGAGAGCCGTACGTCCTCGCCATCGTCGCTGTGGCCCTCCTTTTCGACTTCGTCAATGGGTTCCACGACGCCGCGAACTCGATCGCGACGATCGTCGGAACCCGGGTGCTCCGGCCCGGCGCCGCCGTCCTCTGGGCGGCCTGGTGGAATTTCGCAGCCGCGTGGTTCTTCGGCGTGGCCGTGGCGAACACCGTCGCAAAGTTCGTCTTTCCGGAGTTCGTCAATGCCGACGTGATCCTCGCGGGGCTCGTAGGAGCCATCGTCTGGGATCTGATCACGTGGTCCGTGGGTCTGCCGACCAGCTCGTCTCACGCGCTCCTCGGCGGATTCGCGGGAGCGGCGATCGCGTTCGCCGGAACGATCGAGGGAGTCGTCCGGATCGGGAGGCTGATGGCGACGCTGGAGTTCATCGTCATTGCCCCCGTGATGGGCTTCGCCCTGGGTCTCGGACTCATCCTGATCGTGGTCTGGACGTTTCAGAAACATTCACCCGCGAGACTCGATCGGGTCTTTCGCGTGGTGCAGCTCGGTTCGGCCGCGCTGTACAGCCTTGGCCACGGCACGAACGACGCCCAGAAGACGATGGGGATCATCGCAGCGCTCCTTTTCGCGAGCATCTGGAAGGGCCAGCAGCAGGCCTTCGAGACGGGGGCGGTCGAGTTCCCGTTCTGGATCGTGCTCGCATGTCACCTCGCGATCGCACTCGGAACGGCGGCGGGAGGCTGGCGAATCGTGAAAACGATGGGAATGAAGCTCACCCGGCTCAAGCCGCACGGGGGAGCCTGCGCGGAGACCGCGGCCGCGATCTCCCTGTTCACCTCCGCGAACCTCGGCATCCCCGTGAGCACGACGCACACGATCACCGGGGCGATCATCGGCGTCGGAGCGATTCAACGCCTTTCGGCGGTACGGTGGGGGATCGCCGCGCGGGTGTTGTGGGCCTGGGTCCTCACGGTACCCATGTCGGCCCTCCTCGGCGCTCTGACCTACGCACTCGTCGCGTTGGCGAAGTGACAACGGGGCAAGCACCTCTTTCCGGTCGACCCGTTGCCCGTACCCGTTCCGTCGTGGATCCGGAGCTGGTCACCGTGCCAGGCGAAGCCCCCTCGGCCCGCGCCCGCTTCGAGCACGGTGCCGCCCGAGATCGACCCGGACGCGGCTTCGGGGGTCGACCCCGCAGTAGATGGCGAGGTCGCCGACGACCGCCGGTTCTGCCTCCTTCGCGGCCCGTCGACTCACCAAAAGGACGAAGACGGAAGACGAGCCGACCGAATTGGCGAGGCCGGCCCCCCGGAAGGGGGCAGGCCTCGCGGGAAGCACGTTCCGGTGCGACCGCTCTACGGCAAGGGGTACCGGCTCTCCGCGCACTGAAGCGCCGAGTTGTCGTCGGCTTCCAGGGTGCGTCCGTCGGTTCCGAAGTACGCGGCGTACATCGTCGGACGCGGCGTACTCGTCAGTTCCGTATGATGGATCCCCAACCCGTGTCCCAACTCGTGCGTGGCGACCGCCTGGGTGTCGTAGTTCGAACCGTTCGTGTTCCACGTGTATCGGCTGTTAAACGAAATATCGGATTCGACGATCACCTGGCCAGAGGTCAGCACGAGCGCCGTAATCGCGAGGCAAGAGCCGGTACACCCGTTTCCTCGAGCCCAGAGCATCGTGTTGAGTCCGTCGGTGACGAACCCATTCGACGTCGTGCCAGCGTAGGTGAGATTGTGGTCTGCATTGGTGACGTTGGTCCAGGCCGCGAGAGAGTTCTGGATGGCAGTCGCCTTTCCAGAGCCCTGGCCCGACGTGTTGTGGTACCAGGGAATGTTCGCGACGGTCCAGTGGGTGAACCCGCCGGAAGCGTTGCAGGCAACCGCGGCGCCGGCGCTCACGCGCCCGACGGTCGTGTTCTGGATCATGCGAAACGCCCAAGAAGGCGAGGTTGCGGCGAGCGTTACGGCAACGAGGGCGGCTGCGGGGACGAGCATTCCTCTTCGCATCGTCTTCTCCTTCCTCTTCCGCGGCGCTCAGCGCCCGGCGCTTGCGAGGTCACGGACCTGGCGAATCAGGTTCTCGAGCGGAATCCCCGCCTGCCCGCCGGGGGCCTCGGAGATCCCCCTGCCGTCCGGAAGGAGCGGATGACGCGACGCCTGGCTGACGGCACGCGGGCCATCGCCGCCGTCAACAACGTCGAAGATCCCCTGGGCGAGATCGCGGACGGTACGGACCCCCGAGGCACCGGGAAGGTCCTCGCGATTCAGGAACAAGACGTACTCGCTACCGACCGCCATATCCGGTCCGGCCACGATCAAGGTCGTCAAATCCCCGACGTTTCCACCCATCAACGTGATCGTGATCTCGTTGTCCGCGACGATTCCCTTGAGCACGTCGAGCACCTGCACTTTCACGTCGGAAAGGATGAAACTTCCCTCCGCGTTCCAGTACGCCTGCGCGTCGACGACGCGACCCAAGACGACCGCCTCGTTCGATGCCACCAAGTGGTCGACGCCCATGCGGATCAAGGTCGTCGCCCCTGCGGGGGACAACGCCGCCGCGACGACCGCGATCGCCGCGGCTGCCCGCCAGACAGACCTCCACTCGTTCATGGAAAACCCCCCTAAGAACCCAACGAGGCCCCCACGGCCTCGAACCGGGCCAAAAAATGCAAGGGGTTCGTGCGGGCGCTCCACCTCGAGCGCTCCCGACGTCGCGGCGCCACCCACCGACTGCGGCCATCGGCGTTCCCCAACCGCCGCGCGTGACCTTCTACCCCTCTTGCGGTGAGGCGTCAAGGGATGCCGCGACCGTTCGCCGCCGCGCGGGCCGCCGCCTCCTCGCCCCGCAGCACCGCTTCCAGGAAGACCTCCATCCATGCTGCGCCGAGAAGGACCTCGGAGTACGATTCTCACAACCCCCCGGGGAGGTGCCATGATGAAACCCGGAACGCTGTTCGCGATCGCCGTCTTGTCGTTCGTGGCCTCGCCTGCTTCGGCGGCACCTTGCTCCTTCCAACTGGGAACCCGCGGCACGTTCCACGAGCTCGCTTCGAGTCCTGACCGGTGCCTCGTCTTCGAGGACGTTCTCGGGAACTTCTACGAGATCTCGAATCCAAAAGGGGCGTACCGGGATGGCCTGTCCGGCGTGGTCTGGGCGGAGTTCGCGGGGGACGGCGCCTGCACGGCGGACCCCGCGATCCGGGTTTGCCTGCTCGAGGCCGACGGAGCCAAGCGCGTCAACGGAACGCTCGTCTTCCGTACCCTCATCGAGTGTCCGGGCTACATGATCGAGGCCGCGGGGCAGGACTACCGGATCTACAATTGCGAGGACTTCGGAACGGACCTGTGCGATCCGGCGAACCTCGGCCGCAAGGTGCAGGCGGAGCTCCACACCGAGGCGCAGATCTCGATCTGTCTCGGCCAGATCAAGTCGTTCGTCCTCGACTATCGGTTCGTCGACTGATCCCGTGCGTCAGCTTGCTGGACCGGCTCTCGCGCTCGCTGTCTGTTTCCCCGCCGGGGCGGGTGAGATCGTCGTCGCGAACGCAAGGCTCGAGATTCGCCTCGACGACCGGAACGGCGCGATCCGGCAGGTTCGAAACGTTGAACGCGCTCTCGACCTGGTCGCGGTTCCCGGCGCCGGTCCCGCCTTCGTTCTCACGACTTCTGCGGGAACCGTCGCGCCCTCCACCTTCTCTTTCTCGTCGGATCCGGACTATCCGGGGAGTGCGGTCGACTTGCAGTGGACGACCTCGCGGCCCGGCGTCACGGTGATGGGGCGAATCGAGCTTCCCGAAGCCGCGAGCGACGCGCGGTTCACGGCTCGGGTCGTCAACGCGGACGAGGCGCTCGCCGTCCACGCATTCGAGTATCCCGTCGTCGCCGGGATCCGCAGGCTCCAGCCGGAAAGCGGGACCGACCTCGCCCTCCAGCCGGTCGCGATGGGCTATCTGTTCCGCGACCCTTGGACGAACCTCCCGGCCCAGGTGACGAAGCGTCTTTACCCCGACGCATACGGCGGGGCGTGCGTCCAGCTCTCGGCCTACTTCCGAGAGGGCGTGGGCGGTTTCGCGATGGAGGCGCGCGACTCCTCGGGCACCGCGAAGAACATCTCCTTCTACAAGGACCCGATGAACGGCGATCTACGCTGGAGCGTCGAGACCCTCGCGTGGGACCGCCGAGCGGGTCGGGACATGGACCCCGGCTACGAGGTGAGAATCGCCTCCCTTGCGAAAGGGGACTGGGAGGAGGCAGCCGATCGATACCGCATGTGGGCGCTCGCGCAACCGTGGACCTCGGGCGGCCGGGTGGCGGATCGACCGGAAGGCGAGGTCCCTCGTTGGCTCTACGAGGAGGTTCTCGGGTCGACCTTCGGAATCTCGATCAACCTCGACCAGGCGAGGTGGTACCGCGCGCTCCACGATTGGGTCGGGGGGCCCCTCTTCCACGTGTCCGGGTTCTGGTGGCCGGGGGGAACGACGGCGAGCGAGTGGTACGGCGGATACAACGACTGGTCGGACGGGCGCGTCAACGCCGCGAACCTGGCGGCGATCCGGGACAACGGGGACCGTTGGGCGCTGTTTCTCTTCGACCTGCACTTTTCCCGAGGTGCGACGGAGTGGGACGCTCCCGCGCCCGACCCCGGGACCGATCCGGTCGCGCCGTGGCAACCGTACGAGATGATCCCGGACCCCGAGAGCGATCCTTGGGCCTACATGTGTCCCGCGACCCCCGCCTGGCAAGCGTTCCACGGCTGGCGAAACCTCACCCTGTTCGGCGGCTACGGCTTCGACGCGAGCTACTACGACATCGGCGCCGGGCTCGGCCGGGTCCGCTGCGACGTCGAGTCGCACGGCCACCCTCCCGGCTCGGGGCGGTGGATGATCGACGGCTACCGGGCGATGCACGCGGCGCGCCGAGAGGAACTGCATCAGGCGGCGGGACGGAGGATCGCCGCCGGAACCGAGCTGCTTTCGGAGCCGTACCTCCCCGACTTCGATTTCTACCAGGCGCGTGCGGGGGGCTCCGTGATGTCGATGCTCGAAGGGGACGAGCACCGCGCGGGGGAGAAGGCGGGGTGGAAGGAGAAGATCCCGCTCTTCGCCTACCTCTACCACGACCTCGGGCCAGTCGCCCTCGACGGGAACCTCAAGGCGGCCGCGCAGTTCGGCGAGATCTTCTGGTGGATCGCCGCGCGTGTCGTGGCCTGGGGAGGGCTTCCGGAACTGAACTACGAACTCTCGGCGCTCGAGAAGTTCCCCGGTATGAGCGATTTCTTCACGTGGTACGAGACCTACAAGGCGACCTACCACGTGATCGACGACTCGCCGTACCCAGCGGTCGCGGAGCGGGGAACTTTCCTCGGCCGGCTCGGCCGGGCGCGCACAGGGTTCGCGCGGCCGTACCTCGCCTACGGGCGGATGACCCGCGAGCCGCGCATCTTGTCCGGGCCCGGGCCGGTCTCGGTCGATTGGCGCCTCTACAACACCTTCCAGCGCGCGACCGACACCTCGAGCGGTGTGGAGCGCGGCCCGGAGTTCTTCGAGACCGGGACCCGATCGATCGATCCGATCGTGCGGTCGGGATGGGACGATGGCGGGCGCGCTCTCGGGCTCTTCTTCGTGAACGTGGGCTCGATGCCGTCCTCGGTCACCGTCGAAATCGATCCCGGCCGGCACGGCCTTCCGTTCCTCAACTACTCCCTCGCGCGAGTGGAGGATTCGGGGCGACAGGAGCTGGGGGTGTTCTCGGGCGTGCGGAGCCTCGACCTCCCACTCCCCTCGCGGAGCCCCGTCCTGCTCGAGGCGAAGCCCGAATCGTGCGCCGGCCCGGCATGCCTCTACCGAGTCTTCCGCGAGATGACGGCGACGGACGCGCGGTCGTCGGCGACCGAACGCGACGCGTTCGACGTCGCAGAGGGGCAGGTCTGGGACGAGCCGGCGCCGTTCGACGGCGTCGACCGGTACTACCTCGTCGACGACGGCGGAGGGGCGCCGGCATTCGTTCTCGTCGATCGAGTCGGGGACGCGGTCCGACTGAGCTGGTAGATGGGAGGTCGAATGCGCGGAGTCGCGTCGGGGACGTTCACAGTCTGTCTCGGGATCCTGTCGTGCGCTCCGGATGCCGGCGCTGCGGTCCTCTCGTTGGACGGCGCGCGAAGCCGCGTCACCTTCACCCTCGACGCGACCGCCCACACGGTCGAGGGTGCCTTCACCGTACGCTCGACTTCCGTGACGTTCGAGCCCGACAACGGGACGCTCGCCGGGGAGGTCGTCGTCGACCTCGCGAGCGGGAGGACCGGGAATGGCCGTCGTGACGCCAAGATGCACGAGGAGGTCCTCGAGACCGCGAAGTACCCCGTCGCGACCTTCCGGCCGGGGAGGCTCCTCGGGAAAGTGCCGACGGAAGGGTCGGCGAGCCTCGAGATCGAGGGGGTCTTGCTCTTCCACGGCGGAGAGCACGAACTCACCCTACCGGTCCGGATCACCGTGGACGGGTCGTCGATCTCCGCCGTGAGCGAGTTTTCGGTCCCCTACGTCGCGTGGGGTCTCGAAGATCCGAGTGTCTTCGTCCTCCGCGTTGCGAAGGAGGCGAGGGTGCGGGCGGAGTTCTCGGGGAAGCTCATTTCGCGCCAGCCCACCGAATGAACGCCGGGCCCCGGCTACCGTCTCCCGTCCGGACAGGAGGCCCCCCTGACGCCGACCGTCGCGAAACTCTCACGAACGGGGTTCCTCTGCCCCCTCGACCTCTCGCGACAAACGTTCGCGGACGCGCAGGGAGGCAGAGGGCGACGCGATCGCTCAGTCGTCCTCCGCGTCGATCTCGACCTCGAACTCGGGCTCGAACTCGAGCGAACCTCCGGCGAGCGCGAACGAAAGGTCGACGTCGAGGCGAATGTCGAGGAATACCGGTTCGCCTTCCACGACCTCGAACCCGACCGGAAGGATCACGGCGCGGCCCGGGGGCGGGAAGTCGACCGTGATCTCCGTGGCGTCGTCGAACGTCGCGGACGCCCCGAGGATCACGACCTCGAGGGCGTCGTAAGGTCCCGCGGGGAGCAGTCCGGCGGCGATCGTCACGTCACCCGAAGCGGCGAGGGCGAGGACGTCGACGGTCATCGGGTAGGTTCCGGGGATGTCGTGCACGCCGTGTCAAAACGGTCATGGGCCGTCCCCCGGCCCCGGATCGGGTTCGCGGGAGCGGTGAGGTTCCCTGCGCCCCCTTCTGCCGGTTCAGCATCTTCGCCGTCGTCATGTCGACGCTTGCGCCCTTCAGGAGATCGAAGGCGTAGCGCGACGAGCCCGCCGAGAGCATGGCGAGGTAGTCCTCCGCCGTCCCCTCGCTGCGGATCCGGTCGGCGAGCGACACGGCCGCGGCCACGCTCGTCGCGTACTTGTAGTACGTGGAAGTTGAAATAGAAGTGCGGGGTAAAGGCTCACTCCGCGCCGTAGAGGTCCCGGATGTCGGTGACGCCGCAGTCGTGGCCGTAGTACTTCCTCGGATGTCGAGGTAGAGGGGGCTCAGGCTCTCTTCCGTGAGCGGCTCCCCGCGCTCCACCATCTCGTGAATTCGAAGCTCGGACTCGGCAACTGGGTCTGGCGGAGCGGGGTGGTCCGGAGGCCGTCGAGGTTGCTCGCGAGGTCGAGAAGGCGCGCCTCGTCGCTCTTCGCGTTCTTCACCATGTCGTGGACCAGTCCTCGAGGAGTTCGATGTAGACCTTCACCGGAATGTTGTCGGCGAAGAGCGCAGCCTCGAGGCACGAGTCGAACCTGCGCACGTCGCGCTGGAAGTCGTGACTGCGGACCTCTTCGTTGAGGGCGGTTCCCTGGATCCGCGCGTACTCGTTGCATCGAGTCCAGCACGCCTCGAAGACCTTCCTTCTGTCCTCGCGGTTTGTGACCGACCGGTACCGGGTGTAGGCGGCCGCATCGAGACGGACCGTCTTGCCGGTCGAGAGGCTGACGTTCCGATCGGGGAAGTCGGCGTTCACGAAGATGTTCCAGATGTGGCTTCCGGCGCTCGGATTCCAAGAACGTGAGCGCCTAGCGGAGCGCAACCGATCCGGCGGGGCGAAGCAGATTCGCGAGTCGCGGGGTGGGTGCAACCGACGGGGACCCGAAGGGGGCCGATCGGTCGTAGAATCCGCCGCATGTCCCGGCTCAAGAGGGTTCTCTTCTGGGCGGTCTTGCTCCTGACGGTCGGGCTCGTCGCGGAGGGTCTTGGCTACCTCGCGTTCTGGATCGCGTCGGGAGAGACCCCGCGCGCTTTCGGCGAGCGGACGTTTCGAGTTCCAAGGCTCTACATGACCGACCATCCATTCCTCCCGTTTCTCGCGAAGAAAGGAGGAAGCGGATTCGTCGAATTCGATTCGATGGGGAATCGCGGGCCGGAGCCGGAGAATCCCAAGAGACGAATCCGGATCGTGTGTCTGGGCGGTTCGACCACGCTCGATGCCGACCATCGTTGGGAGGAGACCTGGCCGGGCCAGCTCCAGGAAATGCTCGGCGCCGGCCGCTACGAGGTGATCAACGCGGGACAGAGCGGAGCGACCACCGCCGACAGTCTCGTGAAGCTCGCGCTGATCCACGTCGACCTGAAACCGGACTTCGTCATCGTCTATCACGGTACCAATGACGTCGCGCCTTCCTACGGCACGGGGTTTCGCTCCGACTACGCTCATCGGAAAAAGGACATCGGCGCTACCCCGTATCCCGTGTTCGATCGGCTCTCGCGCCGACTCGACTACTCCTCGGTGTTCGTCGCGATCCGCTATGCCTTGGTCGGCGACCGAGGCAACCTGTGGAACCTCTACACGAGATTCCCGGTCCGGCTCGATTTCGCGAACGGTCCGTTCGGAGTCGAAACCTTTCGCAGAAATCTGGCTTCGATGCACGCTTTGTGCCGCGAACACGGGGCCCGGCTCGTTCTGGCGACGTTCGTGTACTCGAGGGACCTGGCGGAAGCGGAGCAGGGGAGCGATTGGGCCGCCGCGTGGGAGCGGTGCATCGACCTCCAGAACGACGCGATTCGCGCGCTCGCGGCGGAGCGGCCGGACATCGTCCTCGTGGACCTGGCCCGATCGATCGTTCCGGACGGGGAGCACCTCGTCGACCACTGCCACTTCACCCCAAAGGGGAACCGCGCCGTGGCGAGCGCCTTCTTCGACGCGCTACGCTCCGTGCTCGGCGGGTCCGAAGCCACGGCGCGAGAGGGTCCACGAGGTTGAACGGCTCGGGCGGCCCTCCGGATGTCCCGTCTCGCCGCGTTCGAGGGACCTGGATCGCGTCGATCTCCGGCGGTCTCGTGCTCCTCGCCTCCGCCCTCGTCTCCGGCCGGTTCCTCGACGCGGACGACCCCGGGATCCGCGGACTGCGCTTGATCGCGATCCTCGCGGGGACGGCGCTCGTCGCCCTCCCCGGGCTTTTTTCTCCCGTCGCCTCCCGGGCGGAGCGACCGCGCCTTCGCTGGGTCGTCGCGATCGTCCTCGCCTTCGCGACGCTCGCGATTTGGGTCGCGGGGAAGGGGACGTCCCCGCGGCTCCTGTTCGGCTGCGCGGCCGTCTTCTGCGCGCTCCTCCCCCTTCGTCTCGGCGTCGCGACGCTGTTCGGGCTCGTGAGCGCGCACGCCTTTCTGGCCTGGGTCAGCGACGCGAAGATCGCGCTCACCGGCCTCCCACTCACGGCGCTCGATCTGAGGATCGCTCTTTCCGATCCCGCGGGGTTGTGGGACGCGATGTCCCTTCCGCAATGGACGCGCTACCCGACGCTGGGGGCGATCGGGCTCGCGCTCGCGGGGTGGACCTCCGCCGTGATCCTCGCGGCGTCGCGCGTTGCGGCCGGGCGATGGGACCGCCGCCGCGGTCTCGACGCCTTCGCGCGGGCCGTCGTCGCGTGCGGCTTCGTGTTCCTCGCCGCGACGCACGTCCGTTCCCTCTTTCGCGAAGCCGCAAGGGACAAGTCGACCTGGCGCCCGGAGGGAGTCGCTCGCCTCGCGGAGCGCATGGGGATTCTGCCGTTCCTCGCGTACTCCCGGATGCTCGAGGCCGAAGGGACCGGAGACATCTACCGCGCCGACCTCGACGGCCCCGCTCCGGGTCCCGAAGAGATCCGCGAGGCCGTCCTTCGGCACGTCCGTTTCGGCACGGAGACGGAGAACGCGGGGCTCCCGAACATCCTCGTCGTCCTCGCCGAGTCGACCTTCGATCCCGGGGCGGCGTTCCGGCTCCGGGGCAGTTGGGACAACCGGCTGTTCGAGCCCGGCGATCTCACGGCTGCGGAGGGGCCGCTCCGGGTGAACTCGATCGGCGGAGGCACCTGGATCGCGGAGTTCGAGACGATCGTCGGACTCGACTCGCGGCTCTTCGGGTACTCGGGGATGTACACCCACGCATCGCTCTCGCCCTTCGTCCGTCGGAGTTTCGCGACGTGGCTCAGCGACCGCGGGTATCGCACCTGGGCGTTTTTCCCGCACCCGGGGAACTTCTACGGCGGCCGCCGCGCCTACGAGCGCTACGGCTTCGAGAGCGTCCTCGACAACGCGGACCTCGGGCTCCGGAGCGCATGGGAAGAGACCGACGCGAAGATCGCAGCGACGGTTCGCGAACGGCTTGGACCGTCCCCCGAGGCCCCCTTCTTCGGCTACGTTCTCTTGATCGAGAACCACGCGCCGCACGCGTGCGGTCTCGAGGACCCCGGGGAGTTCCCGGTCCGTTTCGCCGACACCGACGAGTTCGAGCCCCACTGCGCGCTCCACGAGTACCTGCGGCGGCTCGGCTCCACGACCGAGGCGGTGGAAGGTCTCGTCGCGTACCTCGCCGACCTCGAGGCGCGGACCGGTCGCCCGTTCGTCCTGCTCGTGTTCGGCGACCACCAGCCCCACACGTTCACCGGCACGGGGGGATTCCAATACGATTACGGACCGCTACGGGAACGGTCCGACCCACGCGAGACGTTCTTCCATTTGTATGCGTCGAGGAGCCTCCGCCGGATCGAATGCTGTTCCGTCGCTCCCCCCGCGTCGCTCCTTCCGACCCTGCTGAGCGGATTCGTCGCCGCCGGACCCGACGAGGTCTATCTCGGGGCGAACCTATGGCTCTTCGAGCGGTGCGGAACCGACGCCGTCGGGAAGGAGTTTTCCGACCGCTTGGGGGGAATGGAGGACTCGCCGGGGGAGCCGGGAGGGGAGGAATGCCGGTCGGCGTACGAACGCGCGGTCGCGGCGTACCGGGCGTCGGGAGTCGTCCCTTTTCCTCCTACTCGTATCTCAACGCCTCGATCGGATCCTGCCGAGAGGCCTTGACCGCCGGCCACATTCCGAAGATCAAACCCACCGCCGTCGACACTCCGAAGCCGAGTCCCACCGACCACAGCGGCGCCGCCGCCTCGAAGTCGAGGGTCGCGCGGACGAAAAACGCCGCGCCGAGCCCGAAGCCGATTCCGAGCGCGCCCCCCACCGCCGTCAGGGTGACCGCCTCGATCAGGAACTGCGCGGCGATGTCGCGCCGCGTGGCCCCGACCGCCTTCCGCAGGCCGATCTCCCGCGTCCGTTGCGTGGCGTTGACCAGCATGATGTTCATGACCCCGACACCGCCGACCAAGAGCGCGATCCCCGCGATCACGATCATCGCCGCGGCGACCCCCCCCGTGATCTGCTGGAACTGCCGGAGCCGCCCGGCGCTCGTGAAGATCGCGAAGTCGTTCTCCTGGTCGGGCCGGAGCCCCCTCCGCGCCCGCAGGATCGCGGTCTCCTCCTCGATGAGCGCCTGGACGTCCTCTGGCCGTTTCGGGACCGTCGCGATGTGGATCGTGTCGCCTCCCCCGTTCTTGACCTCGGGGAACTGGTCGTCGAATGCCGAGATCGGGATCGCGACGTGGGAGTCGTTGCTGCCCCCCATGAACCCACCCTTGTGCTCGAAGATGCCGACGATCTGATAGGTGCGGCCGTCGACCGTCAGGATCTGGCCGATCGGGTCGCGCATGGGGAAGAGGGTGTCGGCGACCTCGGGGCCGACGACACAGACACGCGCGGCGTGCAGGACGTCCGCGTCGGTGAGGAATCGTCCTTCCTCCGCGAAGTGGACGTTGGCCTCGGAGTAGTCGGGGTTCGTCCCGAGGATCACCGCTCCCTGGACCTCGTTCTCTCCGGCGCGCACAACGGCCGTCCGGTTGAACAGGTAACGCTCCTGGGAGACCGCCTTCGCGTGCCGCGAAAGACGCTTGAGCGCGTCGGCGTCCTCGATCGTCAGGTCGCGGCGGTTGCGCTCCTCCTCCGGGACTCCCCCCGGTCCGTGGAACCGCGGCTCGAACTTCTGGAACTGAACGAGATGGGAGCCGAACGACGTGAACGCCGCCGTCACCTGGCGGTTGAAGCCGGTGACGAACGACACCATCATGATCACCGTCGCCACTCCCGCCATGATCCCGAGGAGCGTGAGGAACGAGCGGAGCTTCTGCTCCCGCATCGCCCCGAGGGCCAGGCGCGCGTTCTCGATCCAGCCCGAGCCCCAGCGCCTCAAGTCTCCTCCCGGAGCGCGTCCACGACGATCAAATTCGAGGCGCTCCGCGCCGGCCAGTAGCCCGCCACGAGTCCCACGATCGTCGAAAGGAGCAAGCCCGCCGCGAGGATCGCGGGGGTCACCTGCGAAGGGAAGTCGAGGATGCCCTCGACCGCCGTCGCCGCGGCGGCCCCGAGGACGATCCCGACCAGCCCTCCCGCGGTCGAGAGGAGCGCCGCCTCGAGGAGGAACTGCCTGCGGATGTCCTTCTTCCGCGCCCCCATCGCCATGCGGACGCCGATCTCGCGCGTCCGTTCCACCACCCCGACGAGCATGATGTTCGCGATCACGACCCCTCCGACGCCGAGCGAGACGCCGGAGATCAGGAGGGTGAGGAGGAATGCCGCTCCCGAGATCTGCCTCCAAACCTGCTGGGCGTTTTCGACCGTGACGATGGCGAAAGGGTCGCCATCGCGGAACGGCGTGTGCCGGAGCGCCCGCAGCACGGCCCGCACCTCGTCGACGGACGCCTCGACCCCCAGGACGCCTCCACGCGCCTTGACCAGCATGTCGACGGAGTCCCTTCGTCCGTACGCCCGGCGAAAGGCTTCCATCGGGATCCACACCTGGTTGTCCTGGTTCTGGCCGAGCACCTGCCCCTGCTCCGCGACGAGCCCGACGACCCGGTAGGTCCCGTTCCCGACGAGGAGGTCGCGACCGAGCGGGTCGAGGTTTCCGAACAACTCGTCGCGGACGTCGTAGCCGATCACGACGACGTTCTGTCCGGCGAACGCCTCCGCCTCGGAGAAGTAACGCCCGGCCTCGATGTCGAGGTTCAGAAGCTCCCCGAAATTCGCGGTGGTGCCGTGGATCCGAACGTCGGCGAGCCGGCGGTCCCGGTGCTTCACGGGACCTCCGGTCGAGATGTCGGCCCCCACGGCCGAGGCCTTCGTCAAGCGCTCGCGTAGGACCTCGTAGTCGCGAAAGTCGAGGTCGGGCCGCTTGAGCGCCTCGAAGAACTCGTCGCGGCTCATGATGATCCCGAACTTCGTCACCACGTAGACGTCGGGGGAGAGGAGGATGAGCTTCTCCCGGACGTAGGTCTCGAGTCCCGAGATCACCGACGCCACCCCGACGATCGTCGTGACGCCGATGATGATTCCGAGCAGGGTCAGGAAGCTACGGAGCGTGTGCGCGCGGATCGATTCCATCGCGGCGCGGAGCTGCTCGCCGGGGGCCATGTCACGACGCGGCGTCCGCGCCGCGCTCCGATTCGGTCTCCTCCCGCACGCGATCCCCGGGCTTCAACGTCCGGAGCGCGCGGAACGGACCGATGACGATCGTCTCCCCCCCTTCGAGGCCGGCGAGGACCTCGAGGGAGAGCTCGCCGAGGAGACCGGTCTCGACCTTCTGAAAACGGACCACGCCGTCCTCGACGACGTACACACCCTCCTCGTGGCGGGGGG
>CAZVOE010000001.1:0-28758 GCA_964628935.1 uncultured Acidobacteriota bacterium | reverse complement strand
CCCCCCGCGCCGCGGCGGCTCGCCGGGCGCTCGCTCGATCTCGCGAAGGACGAGAGCCTGGATCGGGATCGTCAGCGCCTGGGCCCGGAACCCGGTCAGGATGTCGGCCTGGACCGAGAGCCCCGGCTTGATCCCTTCGGGCGGGTCTTGAATCTGGATCTTGACCTTGAACTTGATCGCCTCGGTCGCCGGGTTCGTCGACAGGATCGGGGAGCTCCCGACCTCGGTCACGACCCCTTCGAAGGTCCGGTTGGGGTAGGCGTCGATTCGGAGGAGCGCCTCCTGTCCGAGAGCAACCGCAGGGATCGACGTCTCGTCGACCTCCATCTCTGTCTCGACGACGGACATGTCGGAGATCGTGAGAAGGACGGTGCCGGGACTGTTCTGCACCCCGATCACGGCGACCTCTCCCTCCTCGACGCGCCTCGCGGTGACGATCCCGTCGATCGGCGAGCGCACCGTCGTCTTCGCGAGCGTGTCCTGCGCCCCCTCGAGCTGCGCCCGGGCCTGCTCGACCCGGCGCTCGGCGGCGAGGAGTGCGGACTCGGCGGTCGCGGCAGCGGTCCGCGCGCGCTCGAGCTCGGCGGAGGGGAGGATTCCCACGCGGAAGTTCTGCTCCGCCCGCTCGGCGTCGGCTTGGGCCAGGTCGCGCATCGACCGGGCGGCGTCGAGGTCCTTGAGAAGGGCCTGCATCGAGAACTCGGTGCTCCGGGCGGCCGCGCGGGGGTTCACGGCGTCGATCTGGAGCAGGAACTGCCCCTTCCGGACCGCGTCCCCCTCGCGGACGGCGAGCTGCGTGATCTGGCCGGGGATCGTGGCGGAGATGTCGACCTTCTTCTGGGCCTGCACCCTCCCGTTCGCGGTGACCTTTGCCTGGAGGTCCTCCCGCCCGACCTTCGCCATCTGGACGGCGACCGGCTTCGGGCCGCGGCTCGCGGCGAACCATCCCGCCCCGGCGGCGCCGACCACGACGACGGCGGTCCCCGCGAGCAACCATCGCCTGCGGCGATTCATGCGTCGGCTCTCCCGGTTGGTTTCGGTCTACTCTACGCAAGAAATCCTCGGGAGTTTCTCCGGAACGGGCGGGGGGCGCCGGGGTGGGGGAGTCGACATGCGAAAGCCGATCGGGGTGCTCGGCTCGGGACCGGTGGCCAGGGTCCTGGCCGCTGGGTTCCAGTCGAAGGGGTACGCGGTCCGGATCGGCAGCCGCGACCCGCGAAAGCTCGCCGAGTTCTCGGCGAAGAGCGGGGTGTCCGCGACGACGTTCTCCGATGCCGCCGCGTTCGGCGAGATCGTCGTCCTCGCGGTCAAGGGCTCTGCGGCCCAGAGCGTCCTGCGCTCGATCGGGGCGCCGGCGCTCGACGGGAAGATCGTCATCGACACGACCAATCCCATCGCCGACGCCCCTCCGGTGCACGGCGTCCTGCGCTTCTTCACAGGCCCCAACGAGTCGCTCATGGAGAGGCTCCAGGCCGGATTCCCGAAGGTCCGTTTCGTCAAGGCTTGGAACTCGGTGGGGAACGCGCACATGGTCGATCCCGCCTTCCCTGGCGGAAGGCCGACGATGTTCTTCTGCGGGAACGACGAGGCGGCGAGGGGCGAGGTCGCGAGGATCCTCGAGGAGTTCGGCTGGGAGGCCGAGGATGTCGGCCGGGTCGAGTCGGCCCGGGCGCTCGAGCCGCTTTGCCAGCTCTGGTGCGCGCCCGGGTTTCTCCGGGGCCGATGGGACCACGCCTTCAAGCTTCTGAAGCGCTGAGCGGGAGTCGACGCGACGCCTGCGCGGACTCGCGATCGCCGTCGCGAGAAATCGGGGACTGGCACCTTTTCGAGTCTAGTCGCCGACTTCGATCCCGACGCCGTCGAACTTCCCCTCCGGATCGAAGACGAACCGGAACCGCGCGGGGATTCCCCGTTCGGACTTCACCCGTACGAGGACGGCGCCAGGCTCCTCCCAGAGGACCCCTTCGGGTTCGAGTCCCCCGAGATCCTCCCGCACGCGCGCGAGCATCTCGGCCCGCCGCTCGGGAGAGGGACCGCCGGCCACCGCGGGGCGGGCGTACTTGGCTCGGAAGGCGTCCATGGCGTCCGGTTCGCCCGATCGATAGGCTTCGAACCAAGCGCGGACGATCGCGTGGCGGCCCTCGGTGCCGAGAGGCTGCAACGGACCGGTCGCCGCGCGCTGGACGGGAACCTCGTCCCCATGGGCGATCCGCGCGAGAGCGCCCGCCGCGCGCCAGGCCTTCACGGCCGCGTCGTTCGACATCGCGATCACGACGAGCCGGTCGTCGGGGTACCGGCGGAAGTCGGCCGAGAAGATCGTGTTCCCGCCGTTGTGCCCGATCTCCCGCGTTCCCCAGGGGGAGGTCGTGATGGCCCAACCGTAACCGTAGTGCGAGTCGCCGTTCGGGTCCTCCGGAACGTGAGGCGTGAAGATCTTCCTCTTGGCCGTTTCGGGAAGGACGGAGGTCCCTTCGAGCGCACAGTGCCAGCGATAGAGGTCGTCGACCGTGCTGAGCATCCCGCCGTTCGCCCGGAGCGCCCAATACGGGCCGTCCTCGGCCCATGGCCTCTCGCGGAGCCGCCCCCACCGTTCGCCGTCCCTGTACCCGACCGCCTCCCGTCCATCCTCCCAACGGGGGAGCCGGTACCCGGTCTCCTTCATTCCGGCGGGGAGGAGAAGTTCCTCGCGGAGATAGGTCTCATACGGCCGCCCCGACGCCCGCTCGACGATCGCGCCGAGCAGGCTGTAGCCGGAGTTCGCGTATTCGTACTTGGATCCCGGCAGGGACTGGAGCGTCGAGGCGAGGGCCAGCCTCACGTATTCGTCCCGGCCGACCTTGTCGTAGTCCCCGGCGAAATCGGACGCGAGCCCGGAGGTGTGGGTCAGCAAGTGGTGAATCGTGATTCCCGTCTTGTCCTCGGGGACGTTCGGGAGGTGCTTCGCGATCGAGTCATCGACAGAGAGCTTCCCCTGGGATTCGAGTTTGAGGATCGCCGCCGCGGTGAACGGCTTCGTGATCGAGCCGATCGTGAAGACCGTGCCGGGCCCGTTCGGCGTCCCCGCCTCGCGGTCGGCGAGTCCGTACCCCTTGCGGAGGACGATCTCACCGTCTTTCGCGACGAGCACGACCCCGCGGTACCCCGACTCCGTGAGCCAGCGGTCGAGGCGCTCGCGCAGTGGCGGGGCCTCCGCGGAGGCTAGAAATGCCGCGCCCGTCGCGGCCAGAAGCACGAAGGGTCCCATCGAGACCGCGAATCGCCCCATACCGCTCCTCCGTCTGGCGATGGTACGCGCGAACGCCTCCGATCGCCGATGATCGGACGTAGACGCTCGCATCCGCGACGGAGGCCGCCGTGAGGCGGCGAAACCGCTCCGCGTTCCGCCGACAGGGATCCCGATGCCTGCTCTTCGCCGTCCTCCTGTGCGCCTCGGGTGGAGGCGCGCCGCGGGCCAGGACGCCGAGGCGAGGATCGCCGAACCGGACGCGGAACTCGCCGGGCCGCGCCTCGATCTCGAAAGACTGCAGGGGCGACTTCTGGACCTGCTGGACGAGGGCAAAGACGGAGCCGGGCTCAGTTCCTCACGTCCACCGAGATCGAGTCGATCTTCGCCGCCGCGACGCGGTAGGAGACCGTCCCTCCGCCTAGGGCGCGTTCGAGCTCCACTCCCGATCCGTCAGCGCGGACGAGTCGCCCTCGGTGCGTCTGTCCGTCCCTGGAGACCACCTTCGCGATGCGCCCGATCGCGGACGGGGCCTCGCGGAGCGACACCGACACGTAGCCGTCGTTCGTGACCCGGAGGGGGTCGTACGAGAACCCGTCGACCACGACATTCCCGGCGGTCTGGAGGGTGTCGGCCGGGAGCGAGGCGGGGACGGGGACCGGGGCCAGTTCCGGGGCGCGATCGTGCTCCGGAACGCTCGGCTCCACGGTCTGCGTTCGGGATGCCGTTTCCGCCACGGTCTGCATCTTCGCCGTTTCCTGGGCGAGCTCTTGGGTGATCCCCTGGGCAAGGTGCTTCGATGCGGCGCCCGCTCCGACGACCGCAGCGGCGACGAAGAGGAACGTCGCCGCGATTCCGCTGCCGACGCCGTAGAGGAACGGTTTCCTCGATTCCTGCCAATACTTGATCGCGAAGACGATCGCGGCGAACGGAAGGAAGAGCGACGCGAGACCCCACAGGACGTGCTTTCGGAACGCGATCACCACGAGCCAGATCGAAAAGACCGTGGAAACGATTGCGGCCAGGACGCCCAAGAGAACCAGAACCCCGGCGATCCCGAACATCGTGGAACCCTCCACACGACCCAGATTCCTGGCAAAACTTGGGTGCCGCGAGGGCGGGGGTCAAGTCGGCGCACGAGGGGTCCCCATTCGAGCCCCGAGCCCGTACCATCTCCCCGTGCGCGTCGTGGTGGTGGGGGCCGGGGTGATCGGGGCCGCAACAGCCCTGGAACTGGCCCGCCGAGGGGCCGAGGTGACGATCCTCGAAAGGGATGAAGTCGCCTCCGGTTGCTCCTACGGAAATGCGGGCTGGCTCGCCCCCTGCTTCGCGACCCCCCTTCCGGCGCCGGGGGTTCTGCCGAAGAGCCTCCGCTGGCTTCTCGACCCGGAAAGCCCGCTCTACGTCCACCCCTCCCTCCGCCCCGACCGGATCACGTGGCTCATCCGGTTCGCCGCCAACACGACGCGTGGACGGTATGCCCGGGGTGTGGCGGCGCTCTCCGCCCTCTCGACCTGGAGCCTCGAGGCGTGGAGGAGGCTCGATCGCGAGTACCCCGGATCGTTTGGGTTCACCCCGCGCGGACTCGTTCTCGTCGCGGAGACGGAGGCGGGGCTCCGGCATGCGGTGCACGAGGCGGAGAGGATGGGTGGTTTCGGCGTTCCGCACCGGGTCCTTTCCCCCGGTGAGGTTCGGACGCTCGAGCCGGCGGTCGTCGGGAAGGTCGCCGGCGGGGTATTCTTCGAGGGGGAAGCCCACTGCGAGCCGGCGGAGGCAGTGCGCGTCCTCGCCCGCGCCGCGGGCGACGCCGGCGCCGCCATCGTGACGAGGGCCGAGGTCTACGGCTTCGACGCACGAGACGGGAGGCTCCGCGCGGTCCGGACGACCCGAGGGGAGTTCGCCGCCGAACGATTCGTCCTCGCCGTCGGATCGTGGTCGAAGGGCCTCACCCGTGCGCTCGGTGTGCGCCTCCCTGTGCTCGGAGGCAAGGGGTATTCGGTCGTCGTGAAGCCGTTCGACCCCGGCCCGACGCGGCCGATCAAGATCCTCGAGCGGCGGATCGCGATCACCCCTCGCGAAGGGAGCGTCCGCCTCGCCGGGACGCTCGAGCTGGTCGACGGAGACGAGCGGATCTCCCCCCGAAGGGTCGAGGCGATCGTGCGGGGGGCCCGCGCCCTCCTCCCCGTCCCCGAACCGACCGAGGTCGTCGAACTCTGGCGCGGGCTCCGGCCCTGCACCCCGGACGGCCTCCCGATGATCGGGTTCGCGCCGGCGCTTCCAAACCTCCTGATCGCGACGGGGCACCAGATGTGCGGGCTGCATACCGCCCCCGCCACCGGCCGCCTCGCCGCCGATCTCGTCCTCGGGACGACGCCGACCTTCGACCCGGCGCCGTTCCGGGTCGAGAGGTTTTGAAGAAGGTGCGAGTCCCCCTACTTCAGCCCCTGGAGGATGAGCGCCGCCACCGGTTCCGCGCGCGCCTCGAGCCGCGTGTTCTTCGAGGAGAGGATCCAGTCGGTCGTCATCTCGTCGAGGATCCCGAAGATCGCTTTCGCGGCGAAGAGAGGATCGATCCCCGCGGTGAAGCGCCCCTCGCGCTGCCCCTGCTCCACGATCGCCGCGATCATCGCGAGGTACTCCCGCATCCTGGAGCGGGAGAAGATGTGGAGGAAGTGAAGGCTGTGCCTCAACTCGACCTGGAAGATCACGGCGAGGTCGCGGTCGCGCCCGAGGACCGAGAGATGCAGTTCGACCAGTCCCCGTAGCTTCGCCTCGGCGTCCGGTCGACCCGAGAGCCCGAGGGCCCCCTCGCCGAGGAATCGTCCCATCGCCCGGTCGAAGATCGAGATCAGGATCTCCTCCTTGTTCTTGAAGTAGAGGTAGATCGTCCCGTCCGCGACCCCGGCGCGCCTCGCGATCCTGGAGACCGTCGTCTTGTAGTACCCGCTCCGCGCGATCTCGAGCACCGCTGCGTCGAGGATGTGCTCCCGTTTCGCCTCCTTGCGGTCTGTGTACATCGCACGGGAAGAATACTGGCTACTCACTCAGTAGAGAAGGGAGAAGTTCGACAAAAACCGTATTTTCCAGTTGACCAACACCAGACCGGACCGTAAACTGAATGAGCATTCAGTTTGCGGCGGAGGAACGCCCATGAAGGGACAGGTGCGGAAAGTGGCCGTCCTCGGGTCCGGGGTGATGGGAAGCGCCATCGCGGCGCACTTCGCCAACGCCGGGGTCCCGTCGCTCGTCCTCGACATCGTGCCCCCGGGAGCGGCGGCCGGCGACCGGTCGGCCCGCGACCGGATCGCGAGGGAGTCGGTCCAGGCCCTCACCCGGGCGAAACCCTCCCCGCTCTTCGTACCGGGGCGGATCGCCCTCATCGAGACCGGCAACCTCGAAGACGACCTTCCGCGGCTCGCCGAGGTCGACTGGGTCATCGAGGCGGTCAAGGAGGACATGGAGATCAAGAAGAAGGTCCTGGTCGCCGTTGCGCCGCACGTCGCGCCGCACGCCGTGCTGACCACGAATACCTCCGGCCTCTCGCTTGCGGAGATGGCGTCGGTCCTTCCCGAGTCTCTCCGCCCTCGCTTCCTCGGCACACACTTCTTCAATCCGCCCCGCTACATGAAGCTCTTCGAGGTGATCCGGACGAAGGAGACTTCCCCCGAGGTGGCGTTGGCCCTCGAGTCGTTCGCGCGTGCCCGCCTCGGGAAGGGAATCGTCGAGGCGAAGGATACCCCGAACTTCATCGCGAACCGGATCGGCATCCACGCGATGCTCGCGACGATCGGAGTCATGCAGGAGATGGGGCTCTCGATCGAGGAGGTCGATGCCCTGACCGGTCCAGCGCTCGGCCGACCGAAGACGGGTACTTTCCGCCTCGCCGACCTCGTCGGGATCGACGTCCTCGCGCACGTCGCAGGAGACGAGGCGCCGCCCTTTTTCCACACGATGGTGGAGAAGGGGCTCCTCGGCCGGAAGTCGGGAGCGGGCTTCTACAAGAAGACGAAGGGTCCCGACGGGGACACATGGACGCTCGATCTCGAGACGTTCGAGTACCGGCCGCAGAAAAAGGCCGCATTCCCCGAGCTCGAGGCGGCGAAGTCCGAGGACGATCCGGGCAGACGCATCGCCAAGCTGGTCGCAGGGTCAGGGAAGGGGAGCCGCGCAGCGTGGGCGATCCTCGCCGCGTCTTTGCGTTTCGCTGCGGAACGCCTCGGGGAGATCTGCGACCGCGCCTCGGACGTCGACGACGCAATGCGCTGGGGGTTCAACTGGGATCTCGGGCCGTTCGAGGTGTGGGACGCTCTCGGCTTCCGCCCGACCTGCGAGCGCCTTCGCGCGGAGGGGTGGGCGCCTCCCGGGTGGGTCGAAGCCCTGTATGTGTCCGGCGCCGAGAGCCTCTACGTGCGCGAGGGCGCTTCGTCGGCCTCGCCAACGGCCCGAGCCGGCGAGCGCGTCCCCGTGCCCTCCGACCCCCGCGTGATCTCCCTCGAGATCCTTCGCAAGTCCGGCCGGGAGGTGCGCAAGAACCCCGGCGCGAGCCTCCTCGACCTCGGCGACGGCGTCCTCGGCCTCGAGTTCCACTCGAAGATGAACGCGATCGGCCCCGATACGATCCAGATGATGGTCGCGGCCGCAAAGGAAGCCGAGGCGAATTGGCGCGGCCTCGTGGTGGCGAACCACGGCGAGAGCTTTTCGGCGGGCGCGAACTTGATGCTGCTCGTGATCGAGGCGCAGGAGGGGAACTGGGACGAGATCGATGGGATCGTCCGCGCGTTCCAGAACGCGACGACGCGTCTCGCGCGCTGCCGCGTACCGGTCGTCGTCGCGCCGCATGGACTCGCCCTCGGCGGGGGGTGCGAGGTCGTCCTCGCCGGCCACGCGGTCCGAGCCGCAGCCGAGACCTACATGGGGCTCGTCGAGGTCGGTGCGGGGGTCGTCCCGGCGGGAGGAGGTTGCGCGCGGTTCTATCGGCGACTCGTCGAACGGCTCGTCGACCCGACGGATGTATACCCCGCGCTCAAGAAGGCGTTCGAGACGATCGGAATGGCGAAGGTTGCGACGAGCGCCGAGGAGGCCCGGGAGATCGGCTTCCTGAGGCCGCAGGACGGGTGGTCGATGAACGGCGACCACCGGATCGCCGACGCAAAGGACCTCGTCCTGTCGAGGGCGGAGTCCGGATGGGTGCCCCCGGCCCCCGATGCTCCCATCCCCGTCATGGGCCGCGGCGGCCTCGCTCTCCTCGACACCGCACTTTTCAACATGATGGAGGGGAAGTACATCTCCGAGCACGACCGGAAGATCGGACGGGAGCTGGCCCGGATCCTCTCCGGCGGGGACATTCCCGGCCCCGCCGCCGTCTCCGAGGAGCACCTGCTCGACCTCGAGCGCGAGGCTTTCCTCCGCCTTTGCGGCGAGCGCAAGTCGCTCGAACGGATGCAGTCTCTCCTCAAGACGGGAAAGCCCCTCAGGAATTGAGCGGAAGGAGAGTGCCCATGAGAGACGTCGTCGTGGCCGCAGCGCTCCGAACCCCGGTGGGCCGCGCCTCGAGGGGAACCTTCCGGCAGACCCGCCCGGACGACCTCGCGGCCGCCGTGCTCCGCGCCCTCCTCGCCAAAGCGCCCAAGCTCGACCCCGCGCGCATCGGCGACGTGATCCTCGGATGCGCCATGCCGGAGGGGGAGCAGGGGATGAACGTCGGCCGGGTCGTCACGCTCCTCGCGGGGCTCCCCGTGAGCGTCCCCGGCATGACCGTGAACCGCTTCTGCTCTTCGGGGCTCGAGACGATCCACATCGGCGCGATGGAGATCGCGACCGGCCAGAGCGATTTCGTCCTGGCGGGTGGAGTGGAATCGATGACCCTGATCCCGATGGGCGGACTGCGGTTCCTCCCGAACCCCGCCCTCGCGAGCGACGCCCCGGCGACCTACCTCAACATGGGACTCACCGCCGAACGTCTGGCGGAACGTCACTCGATCCCGCGTGAGGCGCAGGACGCGTTCGCTTACGCGAGCCACCAGAAGGCCCTCGCCGCCCTGGAAAGCGGGAAATTCCTCGAGGAGACCGTTCCTGTGAAGGCGAGCGTCAACTCGCCCGGCCCCGATGGGAGGCCGCAGGTGCGCGAGACGGTGCTCGACAAGGACGAAGGACCGCGGGCCGACACGACCCTCGAGGCCCTCGCGAAGTTGAAGCCCGCATTCAAGGCGGGGGGAACGGTCACGGCGGGGAACTCGAGCCAGATGAGCGACGGTGCGGCGGCCGTTCTCCTGACCACACCCGAACTCGCCGCGGAGGCCGGTCTCGACCCGCTCGCGCGTTACGTCACCTATGCGGTGGCGGGGGTCCCTCCCGAGATCATGGGGATCGGGCCGGTCGAGGCGATCCCGAAGGCGCTGGCGCGCGCCGGGCTCCGGCTCGACGACATAGACGTGATCGAGCTCAACGAGGCGTTCGCTGCGCAGAGCCTGGCGGTTCTTCAGCGGATGGGCCTGGACCCCGCCGACCCGCGGATCAACCCGAACGGCGGAGCGATTGCCCTGGGCCACCCCCTCGGCTGCACCGGCGCGAAGCTGACGGCGACCGCCCTCCACGAGCTACGCCGCAGGAGGGGGAGGTACGCGATGGTGACGATGTGCATCGGAACGGGCATGGGCGCCGCGGGAATCTTCGAGGCGCTTTGACGATTCGGAGGAAGGCATGCTGAAGGAGAGAACCTACCCGACCGGCGGACAGTTCCTGCTCGAGGAGACGGATCCGTCCGACGTGTTCACCCCCGAGGACTTCGACGAAGATCAGAAGATGATCGCGGAGACCGTCCGGGAGTTCGTCGAGACCCACGTGAAACCGGTCCTCGAGGAAGCGGAGTTCGGAAAGAACGTCATGCTCGGGAGGAAGCTCCTTCGCGAGGCGGGGGAGGCGGGGATTCTGATGGTCGACGTCCCGGAGCGTTTCGAGGGGCTCGGGGCTCCCAAGGCGACCAGCATGATCGTCAGCGAATATCTCGCGGGAAGCGGATCGTTCTCGGTCACCTACGGCGGGCACGCGAGCATCGGTACCCTCCCGATCGTCTACTTCGGGACCGAGGAGCAGAAAGCGAAGTACCTTCCCGATCTCGCCCACGGGAGGCTCATCGGCGCGTACGCGCTCACCGAGCCCGGATCGGGGAGCGACGCTCTCGCGGCGAAGACGACGGCGCGCCTCGCCCCCGAGGGAGACGTTTACCTCCTGAATGGGACGAAGCAGTACATCACGAACGCTGCCTTCGCCGATCTGTTCATCGTCTTCGCCAAGATCGACGGCGAAAAGTTCACTGCGTTCATCGTTCCTCGCGACACGCCGGGGCTGAGCCTCGGGGCCGAAGAACGGAAGATGGGGATCCGCGGCTCGTCGACCCGCGCGGTCATCCTCGAGGACGCGCGGGTTCCCGTCGCGAACGTCCTCGGCGAGATCGGGAAGGGTCACGTCATCGCGTTCAACATCTTGAACGTCGGCCGCTTCAAGCTCGGCGCGGGGACTCTCGGTGGATGCAAGCTCGTGATGCGCGAGGCGATCCCGTACGTCAAGACGCGTAAGCAGTTCGGCAAGGCGCTCTTCGAGTTCGGCCTGATCCGGGCCAAGATCGCCGATGTCCTCGCGCGGACGTTCGTCTGCGAGTCGATGGTCTACCGCACCGCGGGGCTGATGGACCGGGCGATCGAGAGGTTCGATCCAGGCGCTCCCGATTTCGAGCGGAAGGTCATCGACGCGATCGAGGATTTCTCGATCGAGTGCTCGATGATCAAGGTCTTCGGGAGCGAATCTCTCGACTTCGCCTGCGATGAAGGCGTTCAGATGCTCGGCGGGTACGGCTTCTGCGAAGACTACCCGATGGAGCGGCACTATCGCGACCAGCGAATCAACCGAATCTTCGAGGGAACCAACGAGATCAATCGGATGCTCGTGACCGGAATGGTCCTCAAGAAGGCGCTCAAGGGAGAGCTCCCGTTCTTCGCGGCGGCGGGGAAGGTCGCCCAAGAGGTGGCCGGGCCCCCGGCGTGGGAGGATGGGGGAAACGGCGGGTTTCTCGACACCGAGGCGAAGCTCGTCGCCTCGATGAAGAAGGCGGTGCTCGCGACGGTTGGCTTCGCCGCGAAGAAACACGGCGAGGCGCTGAAGGACGCGCAGGAGATCCTCTCGGACGCCGCCGACATGATGATCGAAACGTACGCCTGCGAGAGCGGGCTCCTTCGCGCGCGAAAGCAGGCCCTCGCCGACGGGGAGGCCGCGGCCGAAGACATGGCCGACATGCTCACCCTCTATCTCCACGACGCGATCGATCGCGTCGCGAAGTGGGGACGGAACATCGCCGCGGCCTCGGCCGAGGGAGACGAACTGCGGACGATGCTCGCAGCCCTGCGGCGCCTCACCAAGCACGAGCCGGTCGACCGCACGCGCCTCCACGACGCCATTGCCTCGAGAATCTAGGGGGCATTCCTCTTTCAAGACCCCTGCCGGGTTCCGTTCTTGAAAGAAAAAGCGGAATGTCCCCCTACGAATCCGCTCGACCAGGCCCACTGGAAGTTGAAGCCTCCGATGCGCCCGTCGCAGTCGAGAATCTCCCCCACGAGGAAGAGGCCGGGCGTTTTCTTCGACGCCATCGTGCGAAAGTCGATCTCGCGCAAGGGAACCCCGCCCGCGGTGACCTCCGCGTGGTTCCATCCGCGATCGCGGACGACCGGAAGGGAAAACTCGGTCAACACCCGGGCGAGCGACCGCCGCGCTCCGCGGGAGAGATTCCCGAGGCGGACCTCAGGCTCGACGCCCACGCCGCGGGCCAACGCGACGGCGACGCGCTCCGGGAGCCTCGACGCGACGAGGGAACCCACGGTGCGCTGCGGTCTCGCGATCGCCGCATCGTCGAACCACGCTTCGGCGGTTTCGGCGCGTTCCCCCGGCAAGAACGAACACCGCAACTCCGCCGCCGCGCCGGCCATCGCCGCCCCGGTCCAGAAGCGGCTCGCGTCCATGACGACCGGCCCGCTCACCCCGAAGTGGGTCCAAAGGAGGCTCCCGCAGCGTCGATCGACCGCTCGCCCCGCGACCCGCGTCGTGATCTCCGCCTCGTGAGAGACCCCGGAGAGCGCAGCGTGGTCGAGACTGCCTCCGCGCTCGAGAACGAGCGGCACGAGGGCCGGATGAGTCGGCGTGACGGTGTGTCCGAGGGACCGGGCGATCGCGTACCCCGAACCGTCGCTCCCGGTCTTCGGTACCGATCGGCCCCCCGTGGCGAGGATCACCGAGCGGGCCCTCAGACTCCCCGAACGGTGGACGATCCGGAACGCCCCGCCTTCCTCCACGGCGATCGAATCGACCCGGCAACCGGTCCGGATCTCCACCCCCAGTTCCCGGCACCGCCCCAGGAGCGCGTCGAGCACGGTGCGGGAGCGTCCCGTCGCCGGGAAGAGCTTCCCGTTGGGCTCGCGCACGAGCTCGACGCCCAAGGACGCGAACCATCGCACCGTCTCGGGAACTCCGAACGCGGAAAGGACGTTCCGGATCGCCGGGCGGTTTCCATGGAAGTCGGCGGCGGTGACCACTTCATGGGTCACGTTGCACCGGCCTCCCCCGGAAATCAGGATCTTCGCGCCGATGCGGTTCGCGCCGTCCAGCAGGAGGACACGCCTCCCGCGTCCACCCGCTTCCGCCGCGAAGATACCGGCGGCGAGACCCGCGGCCCCCGCCCCGACCACGAGGACGTCGCAGGTCAAGTCCCCATCACCAGAACCTTCGGCTCCGTCATCTCCTCCATCGCGTAGCGAACCCCTTCGCGCCCGAGGCCGGAGTCCTTCGTGCCTCCGTATGGAAAGTTGTCGACGCGAAACGTCGGGACGTCGTTGATCATCACCCCCCCGTACTGGAGTTCCCGATACGAGCGAAGCGCGCGGCCGAGGTCGCGCGTGAAGACGCCGGCTTGAAGCCCGAAGCGCGAGGCGTTGCATGCCGCCAGCGCATCGTCGAACGTCTCGACCCGCTCGACGACCGTCACCGGCCCGAAGACCTCTTCCCGGCAAACGCGCATCCCGGGGCTCGTACCCGTGAGGATCGCGGGGCGAACGACGCGCCCTTCCGCCACACCGCCGCAGTGGAGGGTCGCTCCTCCCTCCACCGCCTCCCGGATCCAGGAGAGGACGCGCTCGACGTGGCGCGGCTCGATCAGTGGGCCGACCACGGTCCTCTCGTCGAGAGGGTCGCCGCACGGGAGTGCCCGCGTCCTTTCGACGAACTCCTGGAGGAAGCGATTGAACGATGCCGCATGGACGTACACGCGCTGCACCTTGATGCAGATTTGACCGGCATGCGCCCATGCCCCGTGCACGATCTTCTCGATCGCGAGGTCGAGGTCCGCTGTCTCGTCGACGACGCAGGGAGCGTTTCCCCCGAGTTCCAAGAGGACCTGTTTCTTCCCCGCGAGCGACTTGAGCTTCCACCCGACGGCGTCGCTCCCGGTGAACGAGACGACACGCATCCGCTCGTCCTCCACGATCCGCTGCGCGATCTCGGGTGTGCAATGGACGACGCTCAGGGCGCCCTCGGGAAGGCCGACCTCCGCGAGGATCGACGCCAGCGCAAACCCGGTGAGCGGGCACTGGGGAGGCGGCTTGAGGACGACCGGCGCGCCGACCGCGATCGCGGGGGCCACCTTGTGGACGATGAGGTTGAGCGGAAAGTTGAAAGGAGAGATCGCGGAAACGGGGCCGCGCGGTACGCGCGTCGTGAGGCAGAGCCTTCCTTCCGCGCGCGGCTCGAGATCGACGGGGATCACCTCGCCACCGACACGGCGGCACTCGGAGGCGGCGAGGTCGAAGGTGACGACCGCGCGCGTCACCTCGCCGCGCGCGTAGCGGATCGGTTTCCCTCCCTCGAGGGCCATCCGTCGCGCGAACTCCTCCGACCGCGATTCGAGGATCCGCGCGGCGCGATCGAGGACCGCGACGCGCGCGTGGGTCGGCATCCTCCGCGTCGTTTCGAACGCCCGGACGGCGGCCGCGATCGCGGCATCGACCTCGGGGGCGCCCGCAAGCGGCGCGTGGCCGACGACGGAGCCGTCGTAGGGGCTCCGGATGACGTCGGCCGAGGGCGTGGATCGATCCGACATGGGTTATAACCGGGTGGAGGAGGCTATCACGAACTCCCACGACGTCATCGTCCTCGGAGCGGGCGGGGTCGGGAGCGCGGCGGCATTCCACCTGGCCCGCCGCGGCGTTCGCGTCCTGGCGTTCGAGCGGTACGGCGCCGCCCACGACCGGGGGAGCAGCCACGGCCGGACCCGGATCATCCGGCAAGCCTACTTCGAGCATCCGGACTACGTCCCGCTTCTGCGGCGGGCGTACGACCTCTGGGGGGAACTCGAAGCCATCCGCGAAGAGACCCTGTTCCACAGGGTCGGCTTGCTCGAGGTGGGACCACACGACGGAGCGCTCGTGCCGGGTGTTCTCGAATCGGCGCGACGGCATGGTCTCGACGTCGAGACGCTCTCACCCGCGCAAGCGTCGGCGCGGTTTCCGATGTTCCGCTTTCCGGACGGCTTCGCGGTCGTCTTCGAGAGGAGCGCGGGGTACCTGCGCGTGGAAGCGTGCGTCCGGGCCCATTTGGAGGAAGCCGCACGGGCGGGGGCCGATCTCCGGTTCGACGAGCCCGTCCTGGAATGGAAGGCGACGAGGGAGGGTGTGGTCGTCCAAACCGACCGCGGTGCGTACGCCGCGGCGCGGCTCGTCGTCTGCGGCGGCCCTTGGGCCGGGACCTTGCTCGACGGCATCGGCGTCCGCCTCGACGTGGTCCGCAAGCACCTGCACTGGTTCGAGACGGACGACACTCGGTTCCACGAGACCGCCGGATGCCCGACCTTTCTCTTCGAACTTCCCCACGGCCAGTTCTACGGTTTTCCCGACACGGGAGGTGCGGGGGTGAAGGTCGCCGAGCACACCGGCGGCGAGCCGGTCGCGGACCCCGTGACGGTCGACCGCTCCGTCGACCCCGTCGACCGCGCCCGCATCGTCCACTTCCTGCGCGCGCACCTTCCCGGAGTGTCCGATCGCTCGACCGCCCACGCGGTGTGCATGTACACGATGAGCCCCGACCGACATTTCCTGGTGGATCTCCATCCCGGGCACCGCAACGTGGGGTTCGCGGCGGGGCTCTCCGGCCACGGGTTCAAGTTCGCCTCGGTCCTCGGCGAGATACTCGCTGATCTCGTCCTCGAGGGACACAGCGCGCTTCCCGTGGGTTTCCTGGGGCTCCAACGATTCGGCGGGGGAAAAGGGAGCGTGCGCTCGTGATCGCCTTGCCCGGTCTCGTGGTCGCATTCGCCGTCGCGGCTGCCGCGCGCCTCGCGCATCGAGCGGTCCCCGACGCATGGGGAGAGGTCGTCGGCGAGGTCCTCTTCGCCGTCCTCTTCGGGCTCGTCGTCGGGAACGGCCTCCGGCTCCCCGCTGCTGCGCAGCCCGGGATCCGATTCGCCTCCCGGGCCGTGCTCGGGACGGCGATCGTGCTCCTTGGCGCTGGCCTCTCGTTCACCGCGGCGCTCGCGATCGGGCTCGAGGCGCTCGTCCTGATCGTCACCCTCGCGGCGATCGCCCTCGCGACGGCGCACCTACTCGGGGAGCGCCTCGGCGTCCGCACGAAGCTCGCGTCGCTCGTCGGGGTCGGGACTGCCGTCTGCGGAAACTCCGCCATCATGGCCGTCGCCCCGGTCATCGGCGCGGAGGACGAGGACGTCGCGTACGCGATCGCGACGAACACCCTCTTCGGGACGCTCGCCGTATTCCTCTACCCGCTGATCGGCCACGCCCTCGCGCTCGGCGACGCGGAGTACGGGACCTGGGCTGGGACGGCCGTGAACGACACCTCGCAGGTCGTCGCGGCGGGGTTCGCGTACACGACGGAGGCGGGCGAGGTCGCGACGGTGGTGAAACTGACGCGGAACGCCCTCATGGGAGTGGTGATCGTCGGCATGGGGCTCTTGTACGGATCGGCGGCGCCGGCAAGCGGCGCCGGACTCGGAGCCCGTCTCCGACAATCGGTTCCCCCCTTCGTGCTCGGTTTCCTCGCGATGGCGACGCTGCACACCTTCGGGGTCTTCGACGCGCTCCGCGAGGCGACGGGGGTCGACGTGCAGGCGGCGCTCGGGTGGATCGCGAGGGCGTTGGTTCTCGTCGCGCTCGCCGCCGTGGGTCTGGGCACCCGCATCGACGGGATGCGCCGGGCCGGATGGTCCCCGCTCTGGGTCGGCCTCGCGACGGCGGTCGCGACCTCGATCGCGAGCCTCCTCTGGATCTTCTGGATCGGTCCGGCCGGCTAGCGGCGCGCCCCGTCGCGCGGGAGTGTCCTCCGGTACGCGAGCAGCAGATCGACGACCTTCCCGTACGAGGCCCGGCCCGCCGTCTGCCCCTGACTCTTCAGGTAGACGTCGTAGGTCGAGCCGGCGGTATCCTGGACGCGCGACCGCCAGCGGCGCGAGTAGGCGGCGAGCGCCTCCTGGTCCCTGCGAACCCCGGGCTCGAGCCGCTCCGAAAGTTCCCGCGCGCCCTGGGGATCGACGCGCGCGAGCGCGCCGAGCGCGTACCGGAGCGCGCCGAGCGCACCGCCGTACCGGAAGTCGGCGTCGGGGTGGCCCTGGCAGGCGAGGTACCCGACGAAGCTCGCCTCGTCCTCGCGAGCCCAGCCGACCTGATGGGCGACCTCGTGGCACGCGCTCCAGGGGAGTGCAGGGTCCGGGACGTTCATGTTGACGCTCGGCTCCCCCGTCCACATCAAAAAGATCCCCTCCGCGCCCAGGATCGACATCGGCGTCGCCAGGAGGTGGAGTCCCTTCGCCCGGCCAGCGCGGCCCGGCACGAGGTCGGGCGTCCGGCGCCGAAGCGGATCGAACCCCGCGCGGGCGCGAAGGAGGGCCTGCCCCCGGCCGGCGGCGAGCCGCATCACGCCGTCGCCGTCTTCCACGACCTCGCGCCGGAGCGCGTTCGCCGCATCGGCGAGCTCCTCGCCAAGCGCGCGAAGTTCCAAGACCTCCGGCGGGCCCGTGTCGTAGCCGGCGAAGTCCGCGAGGGGGGTGCGGTGGTAGTTCAGGCCCCAGACCACGAAGAGCGCGTAGGCGACGGCGAGCCAAGAGAGGGCGGAACGCCCGAAGCGGAGGAACAGGTCGCGCGCCCGGAGATCCCGTCCCAGAACGCGACGCAGGTTCCGCACTCCGCGCGTCACGAACAGGGCCGCGAGCGCGACGACGACGACCTCCGCCACTGAGAACGGGAGCCAACCTGTGAGCCCGACGTAAATGCGGACGACGGCCGGGTAGAAGGCGCTCGCGTAGGCGTCGGCGAAGCCGGTCTGCCGAGCGGCCAAGAGCTGGAGCGCGGCCCCCGCCGGGATCAAGAGAACGAGGGGCATGCGGCGGCGAAAGGGGCGCCGGGTCGAACTCGGGGCGGCGGAACTCGACACCCCCTCAGCATACGTGCGTTCAGCGCGTGCGGGTCTCTCCGGGAGCGCCCGCCGCGTCGAGCGGCGTGCGGCGAGGGACGAGGAGTCCTGCACGGGCACGGTTTTGAGCACCGCATTCCGCCACGGTCTCTAGGTAGGTTTCGACCAGCGGGCCATACGCATGGAACGAGCGGTCCAGCTCGCGTTCATCCTCGACGACGGCGTCGATCACACGGTTGAGGCCGCGTCCGAACCCCTCGGGCACGCCGTGGACGACGCTCGTGTCCGACGCTCCGAAGATGATGCGCTGGAGGACGTCTCCCTCGATGCGGCGGCGCCCCGCCTCGAGTTTCGGGGTGGGTGCGGGTTCCGCCGTCCGAGGGGAACCTGGCGGTCGCGAAGCGCGGCACGTGGGCGCCGGTGCTTGCAGAGAGGGGGATGGACCGTGGGCGCGCCGGGGCGGGAGGTGGGGAGGAGCCGAGCGAAACAGGAGTCGCGCATAATCCCGCACTGCGGGGGGCTTTCCCATGAACCTCGACCGGCTCGCCGAGCACCTCGAGACATTTCCCGTCCTCGCCGACCTCGACCCCGAGGCTCGCGTCGAGGTCGCCCGCCTTCTCGACCCGTTCTCGATCGATTCGGGAAAAGCGCTCTTCTCGGCCGGGGAGAAGGCGGACGCCCTCTTCCTCGTGTCGACGGGCGCGATCGAAGTCGGGGATCGTCGCGCGGGGCCGGGGGAAACCGTGGGAGAAGCCGCGCTCCTCGGCCCGGGGGACCGGACGGAGACGGCGCGCGCCGCGGAGGACACGCACGGCTGGTCCCTGGCCGGGGCGCGATTCGAGACCCTGCGCGCGACGAACCCCCGGGTCGCCTACGCGCTCCTGCGGCGCTTGTGCGTCGTGCTGAGCGGGCGATTGCGTGCGTTGACCGCGGCCCTTCCCGGGAACATCGCGGTCGAGGCGCCCGAAGTCCCCAGGTTCGACATCGAGCGAGTTCGCCCGCTGAGACCATCGACCCGGGAGCTTCTTCCCGCCCTTCCGTTCTTCGAGCGGTTCACGTCGGAGGAGCTCGACTCCCTCGTCGTCGAGACCGACGAGGTGACGGTCGCCGCCGGAGCGATTCTGATCCGGGAGGGAGACGAGGGGCACTCTTGCTTCCTCGCCGTCCGCGGATCGATCGAGGTCCTCGTGGGGGACGGGGCGCGCTGGCGCCGCCTCGCGATCCTCGGACCCGGCCGGTTATTCGGGGAACTCGCCCTTCTCGACCGGAAACCCCGTTCGGCGACCTGCCGGGCGCGGGAGGCCGCCGTCCTTCTCGAACTTTCGACCACCGCGTTCGATCGGATGTTCGAGCAGGGCTCCTCGGTCGCCCACAAGATCCTCGATGCGATCGCCGAGGGGCTGGTCGTCTCGGTGCGTCGGGCGAGCGCGAACCTCGCAGAAGGAATCGCCGCTCCCCACGCGCCCGTGCTCCCGGGAACTCGAAGGGCCTCGCTCGACCGCGACGCTCTCCTGCGCAAGATCCGCGAGTCGGTGATCGGCGACGACGTGGTGATCGATGGACCGTTCGGGCCGCGCCGGATGGTCTACGCCGACTACACCGCGTCGGGTCGGTCGCTCACGTTCATCGAGGACTTCGTCCGCAACGAGATCATGCCGTTCTACGCGAACACCCACACCGAGTCGTCGGGGACCGGGCGCTACACGACGCGCCTCCGCGAGGACGCCCGGCGGATCATCCACCGTGCGGTGAACGGCGGGTCCGACGACGTCGTTCTCTTTTGCGGGTCGGGGGCGACCGCCGCGATCGACAAGCTGATCCGTGTGTTGAACCTCTCGATCCCGTCGGACCTCGACGCGCGCTATCGCCTGAGCCGGCAGATCCCGGAAGAAGAGAGGCCGGTGGTCTTCGTCGGTCCGTACGAGCACCACTCGAACCTCCTCCCGTGGAGGATGAGCCTCGCGACCGTCGTGACGATCGACGAGAACGACGATGGGCGCATCGACCTTAGAGACCTGGAGAGGCAACTCCGCCGCCACGCGGCCCGGCCCCTGAAGATCGGCTCTTTCTCCGCGGCGTCGAACGTCACCGGGATCATCTCCGACGACATCGGGATCACCGCGCTCCTCCACGAGCACGGAGCGCTGTCGTTCTGGGACTACGCCGCGGCCGGGCCGTATCTGCGGATCGACATGAACCCGGACCCGTCCCGCTCGGACGGCCGGGAGGCCTCCAAGGACGCGATCTTCCTCTCGCCCCACAAGTTCGTCGGCGGGCCGGGAACGCCGGGGGTGCTCGTCGCGAAGCGGAGGCTCTTCCGGAACACCGTTCCCACGGTCCCCGGGGGCGGCACCGTCTCCTTCGTTTCCCCCGACGACCAGAGGTTCCTCGAGGACGTCGTCCACCGCGAGGAGGGAGGGACGCCGGCGATCCTCGAATCGATCCGGGCGGGGCTCGTCTTCCAGCTGAAGGAAGCGATCGGTTTCGAGACGATCCAGCGCATCGAGGAGGACTTCGTTCGGCGCGCGATCGCGTCGTGGAGTCGAAACGAAAACCTGTGGCTTCTCGGGAACCCGGCACTCGACCGCCTCTCGATCGTCTCGATGGTCTTCCGCCACCGGGGCCAGTTCCTCCACTACAACTTCATCGTCGCCCTCTTGAACGATCTGTTCGGGATCCAGGCGCGGGGTGGCTGCTCCTGCGCCGGTCCCTACGGCCACCGGCTCTTCCGGATCGACGACCGGAAGTCGAAGGAGTACCGCGAGGTGATCCTGGCGGGCGGGGAGGGAATCAAACCGGGCTGGGTGCGAGTGAACTTCAACTACTTCATCTCGGAGACCGTTTTCCGATACGTGGTCGAGGCGGTCCACCTCGTCGCGAGCCACGGCTACCGGCTCCTGCCGCAGTATCGCTTCGATCCGAGGACCGGCCTCTGGCGCCACCGGCGAGAGACATTGGAGGCCCCCCCCACCCTGGACGCCGTCCGCTACGTCGCCGGGGCGATGGAGTTCGACTCGGCGCGGACGCACGAGCCGGAGAGCGCGCTCGAGGGGTACCTCGAAAGGGCGCGGGAGATCTTCGCCGCAGCCGCCTCCGATCGGGGAAACGATCCGGTCCGCGACGAGCCGTGCGCGGTGGAGTTCGAGAGACTCCGCTGGTTCCCGCTTCCCGCGGAGATCGACGCGGCGCTCCGCCGAGACTCTTAGGGGGCGGTTCAGGCCCGGGCGGGGAACCAGTGCCGGGTGCGGTTGCACGCGGCGCAGACCGAGAGCATCACCGGCACCTCGACGAGGACCCCCACCACGGTGGCGAGCGCCGCTCCCGAGTCCGGACCGAACAGCGTGATCGCGACCGCGACTGCGAGCTCGAAGAAATTGCTCGCGCCGATGAGCGCGCCCGGGGCTGCCACGTCGTGAGACACCCGGAAAAGACGCATGAGGCCGTAGGCGAGTCCCGAGTTGAAGTAGACCTGGATCAGGATCGGGATCGCGATCAGGAGGACGTGGAAGAACCGTCCGGTGAGGTTGTCGGCCTGGAAGGCGAAGATCAGGACGAGGGTCGCGAGGAGGGCGAGCGTCGTCACGGGATGGAAGTGGGGGAGGAACGAGCGTTCGAACCAGTCCTTGCCGCGTTTCCGGATGAGCGCGACGCGGCTCAGGCTCCCCGCGGCGAGCGGGATCACGATGAAGACGACGACGCTCGTGAGCAAGACCCGGAACGGCACCTCGAGGTCGCTCGCGCCGGCGACGAGCAAGCCGACGATCGGCGCGAAGAGCACGAGCATGATCAGGTCGTTCAGCGAGACCTGCACGAGGGTATAGGCCGGGTCGCCGTCGGTCAGATACGACCAGACGAAGACCATGGCGGTGCACGGCGCGGCGGCGAGGATGATCACCCCGGCCACGTACTGATCGGCGAGATCCGGCCCGATCCACGGAAGGAAGAGATGCTTGAAGAAGATCCAGCCGAGGAACGCCATCGAGAACGGCTTGACGACCCAGTTCACGAAGAGAGTGATCACGAGCCCGCCCGGGCGGCGGCCCACCCCGAGGAGGCTCCCGAGGTCGATCTTCAGCATCATCGGGTAGACCATGAGCCAGATGAGGACGGCGATCGGGACGTTGATCTGGCTCCCCTCCCCGAACTCGAGCGTGCGGAGGGAAGACGTGAGCCCGGGGGCGAGCTTTCCGAGCGCGACGCCCACCACCATGCACGCGGCGACCCAGACCGTCAGATACCGCTCGAACGGGTTGAGCCGCTTCGCCTCGCCGGCGGTCATCGCAGGTACTCCGCGACGAGGCCCTGGACGAGCGCCTCGATCCGGTCCCGGATCCTCCGGAACTCGTCGTCGGGGAGTTCCTTCGGATCGGGAAGATCCCAGTCGACGCGGGTGTGTGCCGGAAGGTGGGGGCAGGCGTCGCCGCATCCCATCGTCACGACGGCGTCCCAAGCCCCCGGGGGAAGGACCTCGAGCCCCTTCGAGGTCTGCGCGTCGAGATCGATCCCGCGTTCCCTCATGAACACGATCGCGCGCGGGTTCACTCTTCCGGAGGGACGGGAACCGGCGCTCCACGCCTCGACCCGGCCGGCGCCGACTGCCCGCGCGAACCCCTCGGCCATCTGAGACCGGCACGAGTTCTCGACGCAGACGAACAGGAGACGAGGTTTCGGATCAGCCACGGTTTCACTGCTCCCCGACCGGGATTCGCCGGATCCCCCGCAGCCGCTCCCGGTCGGAGGCGATCTGTGGGTCGCGGGCGAGGGCGGCGCGGACGAGATGGAGGACGGGGCGCGCGAACGGGTTCGGGCTCGCCTGCGCGAGACCGAGGACAGCCGGGATTCGGCGAGCGCGCAGCTCCCGCCGCTGCGAGAGTTTCGCGATCCCGGTCCGGGTCGAGTCGGCGGCAGCCTCGAGGGTGGCCTCGAACGATCGCAACGGAGCGTCCTTCATTTCGATGAGTGGCGAATTGTAGGAGGAGCGACGGCGACGGTCAACACGATCGGGAGCGCCCCACTCGGTGCGACCTCATTCCCCACACTCGCCGCGACCCATGGTCTCGTGCGTTCCGACGAGCGGGGAAACGGCCTCTCCGCCGGGACGTAGACGACCCGAGCACGACGCCTTCGTGCGCGACCTCTGGTCTGTCGTCGCTGCGGCGGGAATCGAGCGTTCCACCCTCCTCGGCATCGCGCTCGTCGCGGACCACTCGGAGCGTACGTCCGTTCCCAGATGCTCGACCACGTCGTCTGCGCGAAAGTCGGAGCGGAGGAGCACCGCGCCGCGTTCGCGGGGCCTCGAGACGGTGGTCGTGAGCGGGAGGTCGGACCGGAGATGGGTCGCCACCGACCGTGACCTGGACGCGATCCGACCCAATCCCCGGTTCGAGCGGATCACGGCCTGAGACTCGTGATTGTTTTCCACGAACAGAAAACTATTGCCATATGGCATCAGCACGGTACAATACGGCTATGCCGAGCGCCGCAATTCCGCCCTCCAAGATGCTCGGGCGCCTTCTCAAGGACCGGCGCCGGAGTCTTGGTCTGAGCCTTGCCGAAGTTTCCCGCCGCCTGGCGGCGAGCGGGTTCCCCATCCCGCATTCCACGCTCGTCCGCATCGAGCAGGGGAAAATCGACGCCGGAGTCCGCCGGCTCCATCATTTGCTTCGCCTCTACGAGATCCCACCCGGCGTCGTTGCGGACCTGGTCGCGCTGGAAGATCTCGGTCAGTCAGAGACCCTCGAAGGCGACGCGGATACCCTCTACGACCGTGCGGTGGCGGCCTGGCGAGCCGGGGAATTTCCCCGAGGGATCGCATACTTTCTGACATTGCGGGACCGGCTCCGCGAGGAAGAGGCGGGTAAGGAGCGGCTTCATCGGGCGTCGCTCGGTCTCGCGACGGCCGCGCGCGATCTCGGAAAGCTGCGTCTAGCCAAGATGATACTGGAAGACCTGCTTCTCGACGCTCCCGATCCAGCGACCGCGGTCAAGGCGATGATTCTCAAGGCGTCGGTTTGGCGAGAACTCGGTTCGCTCGACATTGCGTTCGCTCTTGTTCGGCAAGCGCGATCGATTCTCCCTCGAAAAGACAGGGTACTTGCCGCCTACGCCGCGCATCAGGAGGCGAGGTTGTTTCTCGATGCCGGTCGTCCGAAAGAGGCCCGGGAGGCGTTGGCCCGCTCGCTTCGGTCGTATCGTGGAGGGGCGGACGCATACGGCGAGACCCGGGCGAAACTCCTCGGCGTTCGGATTCTCGCGGCTTCCGGTCAATTCGAGGACGGGCTCCGGGAGGCGGGTCGTGTGATCGAGGCGGCGGAGCGCCAAGGGTTCGCACGACTTGCCTTAGTCGGCCGGATTGAACGGGGGCGGTTGCTTATCAAGGTTGGCCGCGTCGACGAGGCGGTTCGGGTCCTTCGGGAGGCGGCGAGCGCGGCGATCGTCCAGGGGGATCAGGAGGCGCGTTTCCGGGCGCATTACCACCTCTGGAAGGCCCATCAGTGCGCTGGTGAGGGCGATCAAGCACGTGCGGAAAGGAACACCGCATACGCGCTCATTCGGTTCGCGGACGATACCTCGGAAGAGGCGAAGGAGGTCCGATCTTCGCTCGCCTCGGGAGAATCCCATGTGGCGTAATCCGCTCCTCTGCGCCGCGGTTCTCGCTGTGGCCCCGGTCCTCAACGCGGCGGAGTCGTCGCCACCCGTTTCGACGATCAACCCCGTGACGGGGGCGATCGAGACCGTCGACGATCCCTGGTTGGCGCAGAATTTCGAGGTTCGGCACGTCATCAATCGTGGCGAGGGGCTTCCACTCCTCGTGAAGAACGTCAGCGAGAACCCGGCCGATGACCTCGCTCCCCGTCTGGCGGTCGATTCGATCACCGGGGACACGATGGTCGTCTGGTGGAGGGCTGACGCCGTTCCGAGCGTCCTCTGCCGGCGCCGGTTGCAGGAAACCGGTGCCTGGGGTCCGGTCCTCGTGCAGAGCGATCCGTCCGTCCCGAGTCGCCGTCCGTCCGTCGCCTTCGACGGGAGCCGGATGTGGGTGGCGTACGAGCACGAATCGAACGGAGCGATTTCGGTCTCCGTGCAGATCATCGACGACGAGCCGACGCCCTTCATTCATGCCCAAACAGTCGCCACATCGATCACGAGCGGAACCGCGGGGCCCGAGGTGTTGTCGGATTCCGGTCACCTGTGGGTCAGTTGGATCCACGACGCCACTCTCGTCGGCTGGATCGAGTACGATTTTGCTACCGAGAACTGGTCGAATCCGAGCTTCGAGCCGTTTTCGTCAGACTCGGTGGCGGAAGCACGAAGTCGCATCCGATCGACGGTGCTCTCGGACTAGCGCCCTTCGGGGAATCGCGGTTTCCGCGTCGCCGCTGTCACGGGTCCTCGCAGGCGCGCGACCCACGCCGCGGAGTAGCGCGGCGTGAAATCGCACGTCGCGAGTTCTCGAACGAACGCCTCGGCGTCCATCCCGAGCTTCGCGGCGAGTGACTCCAGTGCGAGTGACTGCCCACGCTCGAGATCGAGCGACTCGTACTCGAATTGCTCGAGAAAGCGGTAAACCTCCTCCCTCCAGACCCACGTACCGATTCGATCGGCGTGGAATGCGAGACTGAGCGACAATCGTGTCTTGAGGGCGCAGGGGAGAAGGTGATCCGCACGGAGGGAGAATCCCCGCCACTGCTGGTAGATGTCCGTCAGAGCACGCTCCCAATCTCCGGCGAAGGGCTCGGGAGCCACGACTAGGGTCGGGCCGCGAACGGATCGAAGTCGATCGAGCGCGGAACGCGGACACCGGGGCCATGTCTCGATCGGAATCCCCAACGGGGTGTAAACGCCGGGGAAGGTGTCCCGAACCGACTCGACGGCGGTCGACGCTCCCACGTCGAACGGGAAGAGGACCGTGACCGGGCCTCGTTCGGCAAGAACATCGAAAAGGGGACGTCGGCCGGCGCGGAACCCGGGTGCGGGGGGGCCGACTTCCGACGCAGCGTCGATGCCTCCGGGAGTGCCGTCCGGAACGCAAGCGATCACGTGGATCGCATCCGGCGCTCGAGCGACCTCCGCGCACTCCACCAGGTGATCCGCTCCGGCACGGAGGGCTTCGGTAGGCACCAGGACACAGTCGAACTCGTTCGCCCCGAGGCGGCGGATGAGTTCGCGGGGTTGCATGCAGTGGTTCGCCGGCGATTCTTCCGGCGTCCTCGGGGCCGCCGATGCGGTCACGGGCGGCCTCCTGCTGGTGATCGAGAAAGATCCCGCCGGATTCGAACCCGCGAGCAACGCCGGCGCCGTCCACGGGCACTCCCAAACGCCCATCCGCATCGTCGCGGGCGCCTTTTCCCATCCGAAACGTAGAGGTCGCCGCTGGACAAACACCGGCAGAAGATCCGACACGGTGACCCCCAGCACGGCGGCCAGCCGCTCGATGGGGGCGCGCGACGGGCGCAGCACGTCCCCGCGCTCCAGCCGGGAGACGAAGCTCTGGGACACTCCCGCTCGATGGGCAAGTTCGATCTGCGAGAGCCCCAGCCGCGATCGAAGGTCCTTCAAGAGACCCGACTCTTGGTCGTTCCCAATCTGTGCCATATCGCACTACAATAGTACATCAAATTGGCACAGAGAGAATGCAATCGCCGCGGAATCGGGAATCCTCGGCCAGGAAAGCCGACGCGGACCGGAGCGAAACGCCCATTCCACAGCGAGCCGCAAGGCAATCCCGGGCGCGAGGCGAGACGCGCGAGGAACGGCTTTGCCGGTGGGGTCAATCGATGAGCCGCTCAAGGCCGCACTTCTCGGCGACGACGGCGATGTACCAGGCATTGACGAGGCACGCCGCGCTTGTCGTCCAGACGACGTGAAAGCCGTCCGGGAGCGCGTTCAAGTTGTCGAGAGTTCGCGAACCAGCGCCGGTCGCCCGCGGCATCTCCATCGATCCCTCCACGCTGCTTCCCTCCGTCAGGTCGATTCGGACCAGCGACGCGCGTGACGACTCGGTGGGCCGTTCCACCTCCCGGGTCTCGATCTCAACCGTGACAATGTGCCTCTTGTTCAGGAGGAGGTGCGAATCATGGACTGCGAGAGGGAGATAGCGCTCGGACGCGTCGTTCAGCCGCTCGAGCACTCGGCCCGGCCTACCGTCCAAGTGGACCTGCTCCGCGTAGAGATCCCCCTCCAAGACGCCGCGGCCGGCGAGTCGGACCGTGGCGCGCACCCGCCGCCGTGGGACGTAACGTCGCGTGCCTTCCGTGTCCGCGAATCGTCCGAGAATCTCTTCGTCGCTCAACGCTCGCACCCTCCGAAGAATCTGCCGCCGATCTTCTTCCGCGTCGAAAGCTATGTCCCGACGCGAGTGCCAGCAACGGATCTTGAAGGGCAACAGCCGACCGCTCGTGCGGCGTCGTCACGCCACCCGGCATCCAAGACTAGTCAGTTGTTGGTTCGACTAGTCGAGCGAAAAAGGCCGGAGAATTTCTCGATCTCTCGTATGACGTGCGGAAGGACGTGGAAGCGCCGTGGGTAGGACAAGCGTCGAAGGGGGACCATATCGGCAAGCGTCACGATCCGAGCAAAGAACTCCGAGGCCCGGTCTGAGTCGTCTAGGTGAAGTTGGAAACTCCCCCGAACGAGGGCGAGGATCGCCTCCAGCCCACGGATCGGCTCCAGCCGAACCTCACCCGCGGTCGCGCAGCCGCTCAGCACGTGAACTTCCCGCAGAAAGACGGGGCCGGAGGCCAGCGCGATGTCGGAAGATTCGACCGCGACGCGGCGCTTCGCGGTCGTATGCGCGACGCTTCGCGTCGCCAGGCCACCCGCGAGTTGTTCGAGCGCAGACGGCAGAAGGCGAAGTCCTGTGTAGGTCGGGACTGCCTCGAACCCTCCCTTTGTGTCCCGCCGAACGAGAATCGTGTCGTCTCCGAGGAGGGCCCATCCTGCGCGCGCGAGCGCCGCGGCGAGAGTCGATTTCCCGGACCCCGACGCACCGAGGAACGCGATTGCCCCTGCCGTCGAGGCGACGCAGGCGGCATGGAGGACGACCCGCCCGTGCCACGCCAGGACGCGCGGGAGCACCTGGTCGATGAGCAGATGCTCGATCGTTTCCGTGGGGATCGCCGACTCAGCGCGCCACGTGATCTCCCCGCCCCCGCTGTCGACGCCGAAGGTCGCAAGGCCCGGGAATCGGAGCCGATAGCCCCACTTCTCCCGGGCGCAAGAGAGAGAGGTATTCCCGAGAGGATCGCACCAGTGATGGTCCCAGCGAGTCTTCGAGCGCTCGCTCGAAGCGACGTCGGGCTCCTCGCGGATCACGTACGTTGCGACCCCGTGATCCAGGGACGGAAGGGTTGGAAGCGGGAACTCGCTTTCGAGAACGAGGTCTCCGAACCGATGAAGGGTCAAGGCCGCGGCCGCTGCCCCTGGGAGTCCTCGTTTGCGTTTCCTGAGCCTCCCGCCTTCAGGTCGCGGAGGCGGCCGTAGGACTCGATTCTGGGAGTTGTGTAGACCTTCCTGAGCTTCATGGGACGTCGACACCTCCGTCGCGCAGTCGGCCGTCACGCACGCGACTCCAGAATATTATTCGACTTTGTGAATAAGAGATAGACAGTGGCCCAAGGTGGCGATACGCCAGGCTGACTCGGGACTCGTACCGTCCCCAAGGCCACAATTACTGGCGAAGGTCCGGCGAAAAAACTCTAGATCGGCGTAGGGTTCCAGGACCTGCGCCGCCTCCTCCAGCCTCTCCCGCATCCACTCCCGCCTGGACCGGATGAGCGCGGCGAGGAAGTCGGGGCCCAGGCGGACCCAGCGCCCCTTTCGCCAGCGGACGTCGTCCGGAAGGAACCCCTCCGAAGCCCGTCGCACGATCCACTTCGACCAACCGTCCCGAACGCGGAGGTTCCACGCAAGTGCGGCGCAGAACTCGACGAGGCGCCTGTCGAGGAACGGGTGGCGAGCCTCGACCCCTTGCGAGGCGGCGACGCGGGCGTACCGCTCGACCGCGACGGCGAGGTTCGCGTGGAGGACTGCGGGTCCCGAGGTTTCCCGAACCGCCTCGAGACGGTCGCCCACCGCGACCC